>CAZELD010000006.1:0-48867 GCA_964512855.1 uncultured Muribaculum sp. | reverse complement strand
TTTCATATAAATACGAAATTAAATTAACGCAGAGATAATTAATGACACACTCAACAGCAAACTGAATATCAATTGTAATTGAGCCGTAGCGGCATCAAGAGCCACTATTCCCGACATATCAACCGCTGAAGAATGGCTCATCGCCCCAGCATTCTTTATAGCGGGAAGAATCGCAATCAATGATATAAGCGACCACACGGGAAGCTGAGACAGAATGATAAGAAGAACAATAATTGCAAAAGGAACAAGCACTTCTGCAATATATACGGCCTTAGACGCACTATGGCCGATGAGCATTGCAAATGTGCGAATATGCGCATTTGCGTCAGAATATACATCGCGCGTGTTATTCACATGAAGAATAGCCACTGTAATAAGCCCTATCGGGATAGCGAGCCACAACGCCGGCAATAGAATCGTGCCTGTAAGCACGTATGCCGTGCCCAAAGTGGCAAGGACACCGTAGGATAAAAATATATCCACATCACCCAACGCATTATACTTTATCCAGGGATAAAACACTGTAAGAATAGCGCCTATAATGCCAAACACTATAGTCCAAATTCCCGATAATAGGAAAATAACAACACCTAATGCAATTCCTACGCATAGTAATCCGTAGGCAAGACGACGTATTTCCTTGTCCGAAAATTCGCCTGATGTAAGAATTTTCACGCCATAACATTCTTCCGTGTCCACGCCGCTCTTATAGTCATGAAGATCGCTCCACACATTTCCCGCAGCTTGGAAAATCGCCATGACGATAACAGTCAGCAGACCGTTGATCCACTTTATATCGCCGGAAACAGCGCCGATTGATGAAAGCCAAAATACATACGAAATTATAACCACTACCGGCATAACTGACGCCGGATATGACCACGGACGGGTCGCAAGAAACCAATCTTTAATACTATGACGCTTCATTTGCAAAATATTGAAATCGGAGCACAAAGGTAGCAATTTTGCTTGAATTTTCCGTAAATCAATGTCGTCACGAACGAAAAACCATTCATTTAATATAAATCATTCATTTTCAAGCGTTCCTGGTGTCGATTATTTTTGTATCTTTGCAATATAATCAATCCTCGATATGAATCACAGCGAAAAGTCCACCGACATTATCGGCGATAACAACCCGGATTTCGCCAATGAGATAATACTTTATCAGCCCGATTCGACGCTCTCATTAGACGTTAGGTAGAAAATGAAAACGTGTGGCTGAATCGAAACCAGATGGCAATTTTATTTGACCGTGACGTTAAAACTATTGGCAAGCATATAAATAGCGCATTGAAATAAGAACTTGCTGAACTCCCAGTTGTCGCAAATTTTGCGACAACTGCATCTGATGGAAAAACATATAACGTAGAATACTTTAATATCGAAGTCGTTACATCAGTTGGATATCGTGTCAAATCTAAGCGAGGAGTCCAATTCAGGGCTTGGGCGAATAAGGTTCTAAAGGAATACCTGCTTCGGGGATATAGCGTAAATCAACGGCTGTTGTACATGGAAACACGCTTTGACCGCCGATTGTCGGAACATGACCGACGGCTTGATGACCTGTCTGACAAAGTGGATTTTTTCGTCCGCTCATCATTGCCGCCCAAAGAGGGTGTACTGTTCGACGGACAGGTGTTTGACGCCCATCTGTTCGTTTGCGACCTTATCGGACGCACAAAGAAACGGATAATATTGATTGACAACTATATTGATGCGACGGTATTGACTTTACTCGACAAAAGGGAGCACGGTGTACACGCTTCTATCTACACAGAACGGATTTCTGAACAGCTCAGATTAGATATCAGCCGACACAACAAGCAATATCCGCATATAGAGGTAAAAGAGGCATCCCGAAGATTCCACGACCGATTCATCGTGATTGACGACACGCTTTACCACATCGGCGCATCGGTGAAAGACCTCGGGAAGAAGCTTTTCGCATTCTCACAAATGAACATCAATCCCTCCCTCATTCTAAACAATATTTAGCCACATAAAAACGCCCAATTACGCCCTAAGTTGGTGTAATTGGGTATTGTGCTTGTAAATTGCTTATTATCAGCTTGGATTGTGGAGCATAGCGGACTCGAACCGCTCACCTCGACACTGCCAGTGTCGCGCTCTAGCCAGATGAGCTAATACCCCTTATGCTGATTACAAATTTAATGGTTATTCTGCAATCCAACAAATAAATTATTGAATTTTTGAGTTAAATCACATCTAAACGCCGGTTCAATCAGGAAAATCGGCACAAGTGACTGTGCCCCACGGGACAAACGAATGAATCTCCGAACCCTCGGGACGGCTCTTTTCTATCATCTTGCGGGTGTAGGGCATATCCATCCCCTTTCTACCGTGGAAATGGCGGTAGACTCTTTCCCACACGGAAAAACACGGTTGCGCTGCCCATCGGATATCGTGCAGCCAAACACCTTACGCCCATACCATGTCACATACTGCTGATAAGGCACATCCTCGCCCGACATATAACACGCAGTATATTCAAATCCCTTGAAAAGACGGTTATCAAACACTCCGTACAAGTCCACACCCTGATGCCATGCTATCTCAGCCGCATTTGCAAGGTAGCCGATGCCCATCTGCACGTGCTGTTGGTCTCTGCCGCTCTCCTGACACTGCCCGTTGTCCATGAAATAGTGCTTTATAGCTCCGTTGGAATCGCCTTCGACCATCTGACGGCAGGCGGCATCGAAAATATCTTCTCGGTCAAAGTAGACCCCGATACTGATAAGTGTCTGCCCGTTGGCGGCATCCCGGTTGCCGTTATAACGCGGAGTCCAGTCCTTTATCACAGGATAGAGTTTCTCCATGACCATCGTATCGAAAGCGTTGCGGTCAGCCTCCTTCCATGCAGGATATGTATATTTCAGAATCTCGGCGGCATTAAGGTATTTATTATGGCTACGACAAAGTTACACAGTCTGGCCTTCTGCCATATACGAATATTGCACCAAATATTCAAAATTCTGTATCAAATAACTGCAAAACCGAAAAGGGCATGAACCTCGACGGATTCATGCCCTGCACATTTAGAACTCGTTTCTCAACAAGCTCTCATATCAATATACAATCAGATTTTAACTGAGACAGTAGAATAGGCTACGCTCGACGGACCAACCATCAACTCATATTTTCCGGGGATAACACGCATTTCCTTGGCCGAAGCGTCCCACACCTCAAAGCGCTCACGCGGAAAATCAATTTCCACGATTTTGCTTTCGCCCGCTTTGAGATCGACACGTTCGTAGGCGCGCAAGGTCTTTATTGGCCCTGCTGTATCGGCAGGACGGCGCATATAAACCTGAATGATCTCTGAGCCATCCACTTTTCCAGTGTTTTTAACCTCAACGGTTACTTTTCCATTCTTATATTTAGGTTTGCCATATTTATAAGTAGTGTAGCTTAATCCATGTCCGAACGGATATAGCGGCTCATCATGGAAATAACGATAAGTGCGTCCCGCCATGCGATATTCGTCAAATGGAGGCAATTGCGCGTCATCCTTGTAGAATGTAACCGCAAGCTTTCCTGAGGGGTTGTAATCGCCGAAAATCACATCAGCGACAGCATGGCCGCCTTGCTCTCCGGCATACCATGCCTGAAGGATAGCATCACAGATTCCGTCTTCAGGTGTAAGCGCCACAGCGCTTCCGCTACAGTTGACGAACACAATTTTCTTGCCGGCGTCATGCAAGGCCTGAAGTATTTCTCGCTGCACAGCCGGAAGCTCAATGCTTGTGCGGTCGCCATTGTCAAAACCCGGTTCGGTGACACGAGCCTCCTCACGTTCAAGATTTGGAGAAATTCCACCAACAAATATCACTACATCCTTATCAGCGGCGCGAGCGACAAGCTCTGCAGGACTCACAGGAGCGTTGCGGGCGACATCAATACTCAATGTCGCATCCCCCGAAAGTTGCTTGTAGTAAAATTCAAAATCATATTTCTTGCCTTTTTCCACATTGAGCTTGAATGTGCGGAAGTCAAACGGGTCACGGCTTTTCCAACGATCATGGATGGTCTTGCCATTCACAATAATTCGGCCTGCATCGTCATTATTAAACACGATGTCGAGTGTCTCATCAGCGTCAGCTACGAATGAACCGGTCATCTTTGTCGTGAAGTCAGTAAGGTTAACTCCGGGGGCAAACACCGTGTTTCCGCCGTTATCAAGGCTGATGGGAGTTGTGTAATTTACCACGGTCACCGGATCGCCGGTCATTTCCGTATTGTTCCAATATTCAGCCTTAAGCCCTGGCTTACCGTCAGGAGTAGTCAACCGGTCAAAAATGCTGCGTGTTTCAGTCATTGCCGTAATCTCACACCCCTTTGTGTAGGCGACACCCCCTATTTTATCTGTGATCCCTTCAAGTACAGTAACAGTGTGAGACGGCTGCCCGTAATAAATACCCCACAACATAACCGAATCAGCGGCGTTGGGTCCCATAACCATCACACGGGAAGGATCCTTGGCGAGTGGAAGAATACCGTTATTTTTAAGCAGCACCATCTGCTCCTGAGCCATCTTACGAGCAAGAGCCTTATGCTCAGGCGATGCAATCACGCTCTCAGGGATTTTAGTCCATTCAACAATCTCATCAGGGTCAAGATCGCCAAGCTCAAAACGCCCCTTGAGAAGACGTTTCACGCTTACATCAAGATCTGCCTCAGAAATATCGCCGCGACGAACTGCATCAGGAAGTTTCTTATAAGTGGAACCGCACTCTACGTCAGTGCCGCTGAGCACACCCAACGCAGAGGCGGCAGCCTCATCTTTCGACACCTCATGGCGCCCTTTTTTCCAAAAGTCGGCGATCGCGCCGCAGTCACTCACTACAATGCCTTCAAACCCCCACTTATCACGAAGTATCTGATGAAGCAATTGATCGCTTCCGCAACAGGGGGAGCCGTCAAAACGCTGGTAGGCGCACATAACTTGCTGCACATTGCCATTCTGAACAAGCTCTTTGAACGCAGGGAGGTAAGTTTCCCACAAATCCCTTTCCGGCAAATCGTTTATATCGAAACTATGCCGTGTTTTTTCCGGACCGCTATGCACAGCGTAATGCTTGGCGCACGCATGAAGCTTGTAGTATTTATTACCTTCACCGCCCTGCAACGCCTTAACAACAGTTCGGCCCATCAAACCGATCATATAAGGATCCTCGCCGTAAGTTTCCTGCCCTCTTCCCCATCTCGGATCACGGAAAATGTTGATATTCGGTGTCCAGAACGACAGGCTCTTATATTTGCCAACTGTGCCGTTTTTTCGAGCTATAGTGTTCTTGGCGCGCGCTTCATCGCTTACCGCAGTGAATACCTCTTCAATAAGTCCGTTATCAAACGAGCAAGCCATACCGATGCATGATGGAAAAACTGTGCTTAGCCCGTTGCGCCCCACACCGTGCAACGCTTCACTCCACCAATCAAATTGAGGGATACCTAATCGAGGGATGGCCGGAGAGGTGTTCATCATAAGAGCGACTTTCTCCTCAAGAGTTAGCCTGGAACATAAATCGGCAGCACGCTCTTCGGCCGGAAGATTCGGATCTTGATACGGATAAGGCTGCGCGCAGAGCATTCCGACACCTAACAACGCCATCGTTCCCGCTAAAAATGACTTAACTAATTTCATATTACTTTATTTTATTGTTTATTTTCAATTATAATTATAGTGAAATGAATCGAATGACGCATCTCCTCCATTTCCATTCTGATTATAAGAATATATGCCAATATGAGGGCCTTTCCAATATCCGAATTTCAATTCAAACGGATCGCCGACCTCCTTGAAGTTCTTTCCGTCTAAACTGTAGTAGAAACGATTCACATTGTTCATCGCATTAAGAGAAATTTTGAAATAAGCAGTAGATTTATTCATTGGAGCTACCTTAGCACTTCGATCGCCATCCTCAAAATAAATATACGATCCTTTATCGGTCTTTTCAACTCCCACTCCATGGAAAAATTTATCCATTGCGATCAATCCGGCACGTTGCCCCGAAGCCATTTGCGACACATCGAGTTTGACGACTGCGTCACCTCCATATCCCATAATTTTCTGAACAAGAGAGTTAGGCGCATTCCGCAATGAATCGCCTCGCATAGCGGTCATTGTAAGAAATCCGAGCCGCTTTGACAAGCTTATGTTGTCCCGATATAGGCGATGATTGGCCTCCCATTGAAGCCCAAGAGAATCACCGTCAAAGTCATCGGAAGCTGCCGGACGCATGATTCCCGAGCCTTTAACATTCGGTTTCGACCACACTTTAACCGGCTCTCCTATTCCGTTACGATCTATATCCACACCCATTTCAGGCCATCCATCTTTCCAAACAACAGGTTGCAGATGCACAACGCGCCCAAGATTTTCCGTCTTTTGAAAATGCAGGAACCACCATTCTCCATTGGGCGTATCGACAATGGCGCCCTGATGAGGACCGTTGACATCGGTGGAGCCGGTCTCAAGCACCACTTTTTTTTCGTATGGCCCATATATGTTTTTCGCCCGAAGCACGGTTTGCCATCCTTCACCTACCCCTCCTTCAGGAATGTTAAGATAGTAATAGCCGCCGATTTTATGAATTTTAGTCCCCTCGGCAACCGGACCGGTATAAACTGTCACCCCGTCATCAAGAAGCTCCTTACCGTCGGGCGACATACGATGGATTATTATCGGACCCGCCCCATGGCGGCTACGCCCTAAATAAGCGTTCCCATCCTCATCCCAAAACGGACATGGATCCTCCCACTTAGCCACATTTTTTACGCAATGTAACGGTGTCCACGGACCGGCAGGATCAACTGCCGTTGACATGAACAGCCCTTCATGCGGCGTGCAGAAAAACACGTAATACAGCCCGTTATTATATCTTATCGCCGGAGCCCACGAGCCGCCGGCATATCGGGAGAATTTTTCATATTCCGGATAGTCTATGTTGTCATACACTTTACCTATTATTCTCCAGTTGACGAGATCATCCGATTCCAGAACCGGCATCCCCATGAAATGAAATTCGGAGCATACCATATAATATTTGTCGCCGACACGTATTGCGTCGGGATCAGAATAATCCGCATTGAGAACAGGATTTATGTATGTGCCGTTCCCTTGATCGCCCCATGACAATGTTTGAGCGTCAGAAATGACACAAAATGATGCTAAAATGAAGAGTGATATGATTAGTCGCATCGGCTTAGACTTATGGTTTCCCAAATTTACGCATTTTTCTCAACATACCCAACATCAAAAACGAGGTTGCGCTAAATATATCTTGATACAAAAGGCAAAAAGAAAACAAGAAACAGAAGACATTTTTAACTTGAGATTTATAGTCAATTAATTGTCTTCTGTTTCTTGAGCGTCTATGCGCTTCTTTGTCTTACAATCCGGTCACACCGGTTTTTAGAGAATCCTATTACGGATTATTGCTTCACAAACTTGTAGTTCTTGGCTTTGTCCCCATCCTCAACCACGAGAATGTAGATACCCTTGTCGAGACCGTCCACAATATCCTCACGGTCAACGCCGATAGCGGTGCGAATGATTATACCCGACATTGCGTCAACCACTGTATAGGTGGCGTTAGCATTGTTGAATGTCACATCTTCGATTCCCGAAAGTTTGAGCATATCATAATCTGCCTCGATCTCTGCGGCGGTAAGCGCCTTCGGAGTGATGGTAAGTTCATCGATTGCTCCGGCAAATGTGCGATGCACGTCCTGACCGGTTGACACAGATGTTTCATCGTCACCACCTATATACATAAATTCAGTAGCCGATTGAGTAAGAGCGCCGGTGGTCACACCATCAACAGTAACCGCTACCTGACCATCGACATAGAGGGCCAATGTTTTTGCCGCAAAGTCGCGTACAGCGGCGATATGGTGCCAGTTGCCGTCAAACACGTCGCTCGCATCATCGAGCTTGCAATCAGTTTTCTTCGAGTCATCGTCGATAGTGAAGCAGAGATATGTGCCCTTACGCTCAATTCCGATCCAATTGCCGGTTCCACCCTCAACATTAGCCTGAGCATGAGTACCGATACAGAACAGATAGCCGTCGTCATCGGTTGACCTCATCCACATCTCGATAGTGAAGTCGCTTTCACCCATATTGATTGCATCATACATAGGCTGCGTAAGATAACCATTGTTGTCAAAGCTCATAGCACCGGCTTTCACGCCGCCGACAACCTCAATGCCGGTACCGTTGACCGAGGCTTCACCATAAACCTTATTTGGGGTAGTTTCGCCAAGTTCATCCATCGGGAAGTAAGCGATTCCATTTCCGGAAGTTTCATAACGCTCCTTAATTTTTGCGGCCGACATAACACCGTGATAAATAGCGAATTCATCAATCAAGCCATTATATGCGTTGTCAAATGTCGCGCAATTACCGATTATCAACAGCTCGTCGGCGCAAGCCACAGCTTCGGTTTCATCATCGGCGCTGTTTTTCAACTCACCGTCGATATACATCATGAGTGTGTGTGTATTTGCGTCGCGAATGAGAACCACGTAATGCCATTCATTATCGAATATTGAATTACCGTCCTCCCACTTTACTTCGCTCTTGATGTTGTCATCGTCTATAGCAAAGCGGAATTCACCGTTTTTAAGTTCAAGTCCAACCCAGTTGCCGGTGGCTCCGGTATCCTCATTTTTTGTCATCGAACCCTTCTGGAAGATGTATGCCTTGCTCGCAGATGACTTCATCCACAGCTCAATTGTGAAGTCGCGCTTTCCGAAATCAAGAATATTATAGCCCTCTTGTGTCAAATAGGAGGTTCCACCCAACGACAGAGCGTTGCCTTTCTTACCCTCTACGACTGCGGCGTCTGAACCGTTAACCGCTGCTTCACCGTGGATATTGTTAACCATGGTTTCGCCGGCTTTTTCAAATTCAAACTGCGCGATTAGATTGAGGTTGGTATTGCGGCGCACTTTAAGCACACCCTCCGAGTAGCCATCATTGTCGTCCTCGGCGCCGGTTGTGGTGAGAGTGAAAGTGTATTCCCCCTCTTCCTCAGGCGTACCGGATATTTTTCCGGTAAGAGTAGCATCGTCAAACGTCATCGAAACACCATCAGGCAGTCCGGTTACAGTCACTCCGGTCGCACGAACCACGGTAAATTCAATAGGAGTCATCGCTCCTCCGAGATCGACAACCTGATTCAGGTTGCCGGAAGTCACCTTTATAGCTCCCGCCGAATTGAAATACTCTTCAAGGTTATAGCTCAAATGAGGGGGCTGGTTGTAAGCAACATTTTGCCATGCGATTGCCACACGGTACTGTCGATCCTGCATAAGAGTCGGCACCTTATACTCGCTCGGCGTGGTTGTGGTGAAGATGATGAGGTCGCTTTCCGTGCTTCCGTCATGCAAGATAACCTCCTCGCGCCAGTCGCCAAAAAGGTCGGCCTGCAAATTGGGAGTAGCCTTTGTTGAATTGCATGACGCCGCATTGGAATAACCGCTGAAATTTATAAGGGTGGGATTTGACGACATTGCATTGTTAGGCTTGGTGATAGTAGTGCCGTCAAGAAGCTCATCCAAGAAATCGCCATCCCAATATATACGGAAATTGACCGACGGACGTTTTGCGTCCAATTGAACCCCATTATTAAACACTTTTCCGGTCGATGACCAAGTTTCATATCCGGAGTATTTGGTAGTCACGTTGGCAGCAAGCCCTCGGCCGATATCCGATCCTGATTGGCTTTCGCCATATAGAATTTCACCGGTTTTAGCGTCACGCAGTTCAGTGTCCCATTGGTAGGCGCTACTCTTTTCTTCATGAGGCATGAACACCTCAAGCCCCTCACGGTCGGGAAGCATATCAGCGAGATGGAGAGCATCGCCATGACCCGCTCCGGTGCGATAAAGAGTTTTTCCGTCATGGTTGCAGCAAGCGGCGCCGTACACTATTTCATCATATCCATCGCCGTCGACATCGCCGATACTTAAACTATGCGAACCTTCAGCGTAAAGGCCGCTCCCGCTCGTTTCGGATTTATGCAACCATTTTTCGGTTAATTTTTCTCCGTCGAAATCAACAGCCCAAATATATGCCGCTGTGTAATATCCGCGGCAGAATATAGCGCTTGGTTTGTTTCCGTCAAGATAAGCTACCCCGGCAAGGTAGCGCTCACTACGATTGCCATTGGAATCGCCCCACTGACTGTTGGTTCTGATTGAGCGAAGAGGATTGTAAGCGATAGTGTTAATTTCAGCTCCGGTTTCGCCATTGAACACCGTGAGATATTCCGAACCGCTCTTTACGACACCGGCAAGCGAACCACTATTCACACGATAGTCGTCAGTCACCTTGTCGCTACCCATCAGCACAGCATTCCCTTTGCCGTCGATAGTGCCGGGAGCCGTCTTGCAGATAAGCTCCGCTTTGCCATCGCCGTCAAAATCATAAACCATAAATTGCGTATAATGGTTTCCCGACCGGATATTCTGCCCAAGGTCTATTCTCCAAAGCTTGGTTCCGTCGAGCTTATAGCAATCGAGAAGCGTATTTCCGGTGTAACGGAACTGGTCGCCGTTGTCGGCTTGATTGGTCGGGAACCATTTGACGATATATTCCCATTCGCCGTCACCATCAACATCTCCTACCGAAACATCGTCGGGAGTATAAGTGTAATCACGTTGTTCCGCGGAACCTCCGGCAGGAGAAGTTCCTCCGGCAGGACGGTCAAGATGGATTTTCTTATAGAAAGTATCCCACGCGGTCACCTCCTTTGATGTTTCCTTTTCCTCCGTTCCAAGCACGGCCTTAACAACGTATTTATCGCCGGCGTTGCCGTCGGCATCGGTGTAGTTTGTGCAATTTTTAATCGGCGTAGCGTTCAATTTTGTGCCGCCTCGATATACATCGAACGCCAAACTTTTGTCATCGTCGACAAGAGAACGCCACGAGATAAACACACCTTTGTCAGCCTTTACGGCAACCACTCCGCGGTCAAGCTTTTCGGCTTGAACAGTGTGGGAGTATTGGGCGCTCATCGCAAGAGATCCCATCAATGCCGCACTCACTAATAAAGCATTTTTCATGCAAGAAAATAATTTAAGTTAAATTGGTATTATGAACTTCTAATCGGTTAAACAGTTCTAAAAACCTCAACCAGCGCCTACGGGTTTAATGTTTTCATAAACTGAGCAAATATAGTAAATTCCGCCAACAACTCCAAATTCCGAATTATCGTATTTTTGACCGACGATCATTCTAATTTCAATCGGTGGGATGGAGGGCATTGTAGACGATAGAGGCTTTCGCCGGCCCTATGATGTCGGCAAGAGCGTCAATGGATGAGTCTTTTATCCTTTTTACAGATTTAAATGCTTGAAGGAGAGCCTCTTTAGTTTTTGGCCCAATTCCTTTCACATCATCTAATTCGCTGACAATCTGAGATTTACTCCGTCGATTGCGGTGATGGGTTATGCCGAATCTATGCGCTTCGTCACGCAAATGTTGAACCACACGCAAAGATTCAGAATTTTTATCAATATACAAAGGCACACTGTCGCCGGGAAAATATATTTCTTCAAGACGCTTGGCGATGCCCACAACAGCGATGACGCCCCTCAACCCAATCTCATCAAGAGCTTCGACAGCCGCGCTAAGCTGCCCCTTCCCACCGTCCACAACAATAAGCTGCGGCAAGTCATCCCCCTCCTCCATCATACGAGTGTAACGGCGCGTAAGCACCTCTTTCATCGAAGCGAAATCATCAGGCCCTTCGACGGTCTTTATATTGAAATGACGGTAATCTTTCTTCGATGGCTTGGCGTTTTTAAACACTACGCACGAAGCCACAGGATTCGTGCCCTGTATATTTGAGTTGTCAAAACATTCGATGTGGACAGGCAACGATTTCAACCTAAAGTCAGACATCATTCTAACGAGAGTGCGCTCAACGCGTTTCTCGGGGTCATGCTTCTCCATCATCTTTAGAGAATCGATCTTATTCTGACGCGCATTGTGGGCAGAGACATCGAGCAACTTAAGTTTATCTCCTCGTTTCGGCACATTGAAAACAACTCCGTCAAGAGGTATTTCAGGGAGAACCGGCACAATAACTTCGTCATATTTCAACTTGAATTTCTCAGCTATCTCCATTATGGCATATCCCAATATTTGCTCCACCGATTCCTCGAGACGACGTTTATATTCAAGTGTGATGCTCCTTACGATAGCCCCACGCCGCACGTGCATATAATTCACGTAGACCTCCTCTTGGCCGTCGTCCACGCCAAACACATCTATGTCGTCGAGCGTTTGGCTCACGATAACGCTCTTCGACTGATAGCGCGCGATCAGATCATACTTCTCTTTCAACAATTGCGCCTCCTCAAAACGAAGCTCCCCGGCAAGCCGCATCATATCATTTTTCAAATAGTCCAGAAGTTCCTGAGTGTCGCCGCTAAGAATCTTTTTCACATTGTCGATCATAGCGCCGTACTCTTGCTCGCCAATCATCCCCACACAGCATCCAAGGCAGTTCTTAAGATGATATTCAAGACACAACCTACCCTTACCGCGCTTCACATATTCAGGGGTGATGGCATGGCGGCAAGTTCTCACCGGATAAAGCTCTCGAATAAGATTAAGCACTGCTTTCGCAACGCCGGTATTCGTATAAGGCCCGTAGTATTTTGAGCCGTCCTTCATGCGGGTTCTCGTGAGGAACACCCGCGGATAATGCTCTTTGGTGACAACAATCCAGGGATAGGACTTGTCGTCCTTCAACAACACATTGTAATGGGGCTTATACTCCTTTATCAGCGAATTTTCAAGATTCAACGCATCTTGCTCGGTGGGCACAACGATGTAACGCATATCAGCGATATTGCGCACGAGCAAATTGGTGCGCACAGAATCATGCGTACGGTTAAAATATGACGACACCCTCCTCTTCAGATTCTTCGCCTTACCCACATAGATGACCGTCCCGGCTGAATCATAATACAGATAACAGCCGGGAGTCTCCGGAAGAATTGAGATCTTCTCTTTTAGTTCCTGCGACTTCTCTATCTTTGCCAATATGTTTTAAGCCGTCTTTAGAGGTCGCTTAATATTTAATCAATGACGAAACTTCGGCGTCAGCGGGAAGATTGGCGCGTCCGCCAAGAGCTGTCAATTCAACGATAAAGTTTATATACACCTTGCGCGGATTCATGCTCTTCACAAGTTCGTAGCACGCAGCCATTGTACCTCCGGTAGCCAATAAATCGTCGTGGATAACCACCACATCATCTGGAGTAATTGCGTCACGATGAATCTCGATCGTATCGGTGCCATACTCCTTTCCGTATGACTTGCTCACCGTGTCGGCAGGAAGCTTGCCTGGTTTACGCGCGGGAACGAAACCGGCGCCAATCTCGCAGGCAAGGATGGAACCGCCAATGAATCCCCGTGATTCAATACCCACTACTTTAGTAACGCCCTTGCCGCGGTAAAGTTGCGCCAAGTCCCAACCTACGATGTGAAGGGCTCGGGCGTCTTTAAACATAGTTGTAAGGTCACGGAAAATAATCCCTTCTTTAGGGAAATCGACCACATCACGAATTTTCGATTTTAAATATTCCATATTTTAAAGCGTTAAATATTTGTATTCTATTTCATTATGTATGTTCCACGTGAAACATCACCGCCCGAGCAACAGCAGTAAGATGTTTATATCACTCGGAGAAATGCCCGGTATACGGCTCGCCTGAGCCACGGTTTCGGGTTGAAATTTCTCCAATTTCTGCCGTGCTTCAGTCGACAAAGATTTCAATTCTGAATAATTGAATTTATTCTTTATTTTAAGCTCTTCAAGGCGATGAAGCTTGTCGGCCACCACTCGCTCACGATCAATATAACCTTGGTATTTTATAAGAATCTCTGCCGCCTCAACTATCTCGTCTCGACGGTCGGGCTCAATGGAGGAGATGGCGTCAGCAAGCGCCGATATATGCGGTGTAAGATTTTTAAAATCCAATTGAGGCCGCAGCAACAGGTCATACAGTTTACACCCCTGCTTTAACGGGGAAATCCCCATCGCCTCCAATACCGGATTAATCAACGACGGTTTCATGGAAAAATTGCGGGCAAACTCTATCAACCGATCTCGCTGTTCACGCTTCGACAACATCAAGTTATATCGCTCCTGCGAAGCGAGACCTATTTCATATCCGCGCGGCGTAAGGCGCATATCAGCGTCATCCTGCCGCAATAGGATGCGGTATTCAGCGCGCGAGGTGAACATACGGTAAGGCTCATCCACCCCCTTTATCACAAGATCATCGATCAGCACGCCGATATAGGCTTCATCTCTATCGAGGGTGAACGGTTCCCTACCCAACACTTTCAATGCTGCGTTGATACCGGCGATCAACCCTTGTCCGGCAGCCTCCTCATAGCCCGTGGTTCCATTAACTTGTCCGGCGAAATAAAGGTTGCCCACAAGCTTAGTCTCAAGAGTGTGCCTGAGTTGACGAGGATCGAAAAAATTATATTCAATGGCATATCCGGGTCGGTAAATCTGCACATCGGAGAGAGCCGGAACAGTGTGCAACGCCTCTATCTGTATATTCATCGGAAGCGAAGACGAGAAGCCGTTTAGATAAAACTCCTGCGTGGTTTCCCCTTCCGGCTCCAAAAAGAGTTGATGCTCGGTTTTGTCTGCAAACGTCACAATCTTAGTCTCTATGCTCGGACAATAACGCGGCCCGATACTTTGTATCTGTCCGTTGAAAAGCGGAGAATCGGGCAGTCCCTTGCGAAGCGCTTCATGAGTGGTTTCGTTCGTATAGACAATATAACATTCCCGTTGTTTAAGCTCACGCTTCACCGTCGGAAGATAGCTGAATTTATGATAGTCGTTATCCCCTGCTTGCGGCGTAGTAAGTTCCCATTTGACGCTTCGCCCGTCGATTCTAACCGGTGTGCCAGTCTTCATCCTGTCGGTTATGAATCCATAGTCGCGCAATTGCTCAGTCACACCGTATGCGGCAGGCTCTGAAATTCGACCCCCTTTCACTTGAGCGCGCCCCACGTGCATCAATCCGTTAAGGAAAGTCCCGGCCGAAAGCACAACCGCCTTCGCATGAAATTCCGCCCCTAAAGCCGTTTTCACGCCTTTCACCTCGCCATCCTCAATTATCAGAGAATTGACAGAGTCTTGCCACATATACAGATTGGGGGTGTTTTCAAGGATGAAGCGCCATGTCTCACTAAAAAGCATACGGTCACTCTGCGCGCGCGGGCTCCACATAGCCGGGCCTTTCGACCGATTAAGCATTCTAAATTGTATCGCAGTACGGTCAGTCACAATCCCCATCATACCTCCGAGGGCATCTATTTCCCGCACTATCTGCCCCTTTGCTATGCCGCCGACAGCCGGATTGCAGCTCATTTGAGCGATTTTATTCATGTCCATAGTTATAAGCATGGTCGCTGCGCCGAGTTTAGCTGACGCTGCAGCGGCCTCACATCCGGCATGGCCGGCGCCTATAACAATTACATCATAGTCAAATGTCATATTCTCTGTTCCTTTTATATGGAATTTAGAAGCGTAAAAAGCAATCTATTAATTGGTAATTTCCGTCAATAATGACAAAGCCTCATTTTCATTAGCTTCCATAATCTCACGCTCACCGGGGCCTTTGTCATTTATGCCGCACAGATGGAGTATTCCGTGAATAATCACTCGGTTTAGTTCTTCAGCGTATGTCGTGTTGACAAGCAGGGAGTTAGACACCACAGTATCCAACGAGATAAACAGGTCACCGCTAATGAGCTTTCCTCGCGAATAATCAAACGTGATTATATCTGTATAGTAATCATGATTCAAAAACTGACGGTTGACATCAATAATCTTATCATCATTGCAAAAAATATACACAACAGGGCCAAGTATCCTGCCATGCCGGCGAGCCACCTCCTCAATCCATCGAGTATAAACCGGGAAGTCAAGCTCCGGAAGATTCACACCATCGGCGAGCCATTCCAATTTCTCCATTGTAAACTTCGTGCTTGTTTAATGATGCAAAAATAGGCAAAATCCACCATATAATCAAGCCAGAAAGTGCCGCTAATGGAAGAATATATATGCCGCAGCAATTCCTGCGACTGAGCCTGTGACATCGGCAAGCAGAGCGTAGGGAACTGCATATCTTGTCTTGACTACGCCGACACTGCCGAAATAGACCGCGAGAATGTAAAACGTAGTGTCAGTGCTCCCTTGAATAGCGGCCGATACCCTTGAAACAAACGCATCAGGCCCGTATGCGCTCATAAGATCAACCATCATTCCACGGCTGCCCGAACCGCTCAACGGCTTCATTAACGCAGTCGGCAGGGCGCCAACCCAATCAGCGTTCACCTCAACAGCGTTGAAACATCCGGCTATGAAATCAGTGATAACCTCCATCGCTCCCGATGCTCGAAACATACCTATCGCGACAAGAATTGCCACCAAATAGGGTATGATCATAACCGCAGTCTTAAACCCTTCTTTCGCACCCTCGATAAAACAATCATACATATTTATACGCTTACGCAATCCGGAACAAATAAACAGTATTATAACACTGAACAGCAGCACATTAGCGATAAAAGAAGAATATAATTCAACCTCCTCTTTGGGCAGCGAAGAGAAAAACCACACAATCAAGCCTACGATTATCGCCAACCCTCCAAGCCAGGAAATCATGACCTTATCCCATAGTTTTATTCCCTGCTTTATGCAAAGAGCCACAATCCCAACGAATGTCGATATAAATGTCGCCAACAATATGGGCAAAAAGACATCAGTGGGATTGGATGCTCCCGCCTGCGCCCTGTACATCATGATTCCAATAGGAATAAAACAAAGCCCCGAAGCGTTGAGTATCAAAAACATAAGCATTGCATCAGTCGCAGTGTCTTTCTTCGGGTTTAAAGATTGCATCTCTTGCATGGCCTTCAGTCCCAACGGTGTGGCGGCGTTGTCGAGGCCAAGCATATTGGCCGATACATTCATGAATATTGAGCCCATAGCAGGATGTCCTTTTGGGATTCCCGGAAATAGACGGCTGAAAAGAGGGCTTATAAGCTTTCCGAAAAACATAATGACACCGGCTCGTTCACCTATTTTCATCAAACCCATCCAAAGAGCAAGAATTCCCGTAAGCCCCAACGAAATTTCAAAAGCGGTGGCCGCCGAAGAGAAAGAGGCGCCCATGATATTGCTCCATATTGAAAAGTCTCCAAAGAAAATAGTCTTCCCCAAGGCGACAAGAAATGCGGCAAGAAAAAATGCGATCCAAATATAATTTAGTGCCATTGCAAGTTTTTTTTACAAAAATAGCGGAAAATTTCGGAATCTACGGTTCTACCATCCCCTTGTCGACATACTTTTTTTGAAAATGGCATCCAATTGTATAATTCCAATTTTTCTCGCAAAAAATAGCAGCACAAAAATTAAGTCATATCGTGTTGATATTTAAGCGATTACACCTCAAATATCCTCTCTGAGATTTTAAAATTCAAAATTTTTCGGTAGGCGGCAAGAAAAATCGCACCGTCACGGCAAAAAAAATGTTAATCTTCCAATCAAACTAATTCGGCTAATTAGACTAATTGGGATAATCCGTCTAATTGATCCCAATTAGTCTAATTTCAATTTGAATTAAAAAATGTTTGCGCGCGAGAGTGATAAGACTTAACTTTGCTCTGTTTTTGAATTAACCAAAATCATTATGTCAACTTATACCGAAGATCAACGTAAGGTAACAACCCATCGTTTGATTGAAATGAAACAGAGAGGCGAGAAAATCGCAATGCTCACCGCCTACGATTATTCTATGGCAAAGCTCATCGATGAAGCAGGGATGGATGTAATACTTGTTGGCGATTCCGCATCAAATGTCATGGCCGGAAATATGACCACCCTCCCTATCACGCTCGACCAGATGATTTATCACGCAAAATCGGTTGTGAAAGGCGTGAAGCGCGCCCTTGTTGTAGTCGATCTGCCGTTTGGAAGTTATCAAGGCAACAGCGTCGAAGCTCTCGCATCGGCAGTAAGAATGATGAAGGAGAGCCATGCCGAAGCTGTAAAAATGGAAGGTGGCGCTGAAATTAAAGAATCGATTGAACGAGTTCTTTCCGCCGGAATCCCCGTGATGGGACACCTCGGCCTAACCCCTCAATCCATAAATAAATTCGGAACCTATGCCGTACGCGCTAAGGAGGAAGCGGAAGCCCGTAAACTCATCTCCGACGCAAAAATGCTCGAAGAGATCGGTTGCTTCGCCGTAGTGTTAGAAAAAATTCCGGCCGCCCTCGCTGCGCAAGTGGCCAACGAAATATCTATTCCTGTCATTGGTATTGGAGCCGGAAGCGGTGCCGACGGACAGGTATTGGTTATGCACGATATGCTTGGAATAAACAAAGGGTTCTCACCGCGCTTCCTGCGCCGTTACGCCGACCTCGCATCAGTCATCAATGAAGCTGTCGGCGCGTATATCGAGGATGTGAAAACTCGTGATTTCCCTAATGAAAAAGAACAGTACTAATTATAATCATAAAACATGAAAGCCAAATTTATTATTGCATTCGCGGCGGTAGCCGCTATGTCGATTACGGCCTCGGCTGAAGAGCATCTGAAGAGCTTGAATCCGGCCTATTTCGACAATTCGATTCCCGTAGGAACCGACTTCTATATGCACGTAAACAAGGGATGGAAAGAGGCTCATCCGCTGACTCCGGAGCACGCGCGCTACGGAGCTTTCAACATTCTTAACGACAGCTCGGAAGTGCGCGTTAAAAATATAGTGCTCAACTTGGGAAAATCCAACCCAGCTCCCGGAACCGTAGCCTACAAAGTGTGGACGATATACTCACAGGCTATGGACTCAACACGCCGCAATCAAGAAGGAGCTTCTCCCATACTCGCCGACCTCAAAAAAATAGAAAACACCCCCGGCGATGGTATGGACGACTTATTCTTTTGGATGCAAAAGAACTATGCGAGCCCGTTCTTCGGAGCCGGCCCAATGGAAAACCTTATTAACAGCAAGGAATATGCAATGTATGTCAGCGGCGGCGGAATGGGAATGGGCGACCGTGACTACTATCTTCTCGACGACGCTAACAACACTAAGGTGCGCGAAGCTTATAAAAAGCTTATCGTTAAGCAAATGCAAAATGCGGGCTACTCAAAGAAGGACGCAAACCGCATCATGAAAAATGTGATGAAAATCGAGACCGCGCTCGCCGACTCCGCTTGGACTCGTGAGCAAAGCCGTAATATCCCGGCGATGTACAATCCTCGCTCTATCGAGCAATTAAAGGAACTATACCCTAATGTCAACTGGGATCGATTCTTCATAGAGACAATGGATATACCCACCCCCGAAACGGTAATAGTCACCGAGCTTAACTCGGTAAAACAGGGTGACAACCTCCTCGGCTCGCTGTCCGACCGGGAAATCAAAGACTACTATCTATGGAAATATGTGTCTCAAGCATCAGGACGATTAAGCGACAATTTCAACGATGCGAACTTTGAGTTCAACAAAGTGGTAAGCGGAGTACAAGAACAACGTCCTCGTTGGAAACGCGCCCTTGGCGCTACCGAAGGAGCTATGGGTGAAGCGGTAGGGCAACTTTATGTTGAAAGATACTTCCCGGAATCGTCTAAGCAATATATGGTGGGATTGGTGGAAAATCTACGCACCGCGCTCGGAAAACATATCATCAATCTCCCCTGGATGAGCGACGACACCAAGCTAAACGCCATCAAAAAGCTAAACGCCGTCACTGTGAAAATCGGTTACCCCGACAAATGGAAAGATTATTCTACTATGGAAATCGATCCCAAACTCTCATACTACGAGAATATGCACAACGTGAGTATGTGGCATCAGAAAGAGCAGCTCGCAAAATGGGGCAAACCGGTTGACCGCACCGAATGGGGAATGACACCTCAAACCATCAACGCCTACTACAATCCCCTCGCTAATGAAATCGTGTTCCCCGCCGGCATTCTCCAAGCGCCATTCTACGATCCGGAATCAAGCGATGCTGAAAACTATGGAGGCATCGGTGTCGTAATCGGACATGAGCTGACCCATGGATTTGACGATCAGGGTTGCAACTTCGACGCCGACGGAAACATGATCAACTGGTGGACTCCCGAGGATGCTGAGGCATTCGCCAAGCTAACACAAGGTCTTGCCGAGCAGTTCAACGAAGTAGAGGTGTTCCCCGGGCTACACGCCAACGGACAGTACACACTCGGCGAAAATATCGCCGACCAGGGCGGCTTGCGCGTTTCACGCACGGCCTTCATCGATTCTCAGAAGAAGAAAGGCGTCGACATCACTTCTCCTGAGGCTAAAATCGATGGTTACGATCCCATGCAGATCTACTATTTGAACTATGCCAACATCTGGGCCGGAAATATCCGCGACGAAGAGATTCGCCAGCTTACAACTTCTGATCCCCACTCTCTCGGAGTTAACCGCGTAAACGTCACGCTGCGCAATATTACTCCGTTCTTTGAGGCGTTCGGCATCAAATCAGGCGACAAACTTTATCGTCCGGCTGAAGAACAGGTGGTAATCTGGTAAACGCCCCGATTCAATATCTATACGGGCGCAGAGACGGGACATCCGTATTTGCGCCCGCTTTATTTCTTATCATCTCCACCATGTTCTTTAAATCGGAGGCATAACGCTCAGCGAGCTTGCCATCATGCTTAATGAAGCAGCAGTGCAGCGCCCTCATCTTCACCGCCTCCTCTATCGCTCGTCGCACCGCCGAAACAGCATTACTCGCCACCGTGACGCTTAATGTCACAATATCGTCCTCCGTCGACACCACATCCAGCCCGATTTCAGGGAGTTCCATAGCCACATAGACAGAGCCTTGCCTTATGAGCGTCGCAAGAGCGTCGCCATGACTGCGTGTGAGTATCGGGGGAATATTTTCACTTTCCGAGAGATAAGCGTGCAGGGCGCTCAGAGCGTAAATTGATTCTTTAATCGAGGTGACTGAAAGGGAAATAGTGCTTGTTTGAAGTTGAGTAGTTGACATAATATAAATCGGTTGTTTAAAAGATTGTTTAATAACTGTCATTTAACGGGATATTCAAGAAAAAGAGAATTGTTGCGTCTTATTGGTTCGGTTATAATGCCGCAAGCTTTTCACCGCTGTGGATCGTTCCATGAAAAATCCGGATGCAGGCTCGCGCACAATGACCTCAGTAACGGCTCGGATAAGCGATAATTCCGGTCGCGATTTTCTGACTTCCGCCACCTTTGAGGAAATCTCAAGCCACATGGCTTGAGCCTCTTTACGCTTAGGCAATGCTCCCGTCATATTCATACGCAAAATCATGCAGTAAGCGAAGTCAATGCCGACATAATAGCGGGGAGCGCGGCAAGCAAGCGCGGCATCGGCAAGTCTTTTGAGCGATTTTATTTCGCCATTTTCGGGAGCATCCATCAGCGAACGGCACACTCTGATAAAATCACGGTCACGGAACTCTTTAAGCAAATTTTTACGCATGGTATTAGGCATCTTTTGTTGTTAATTTGAAATGATTTGTTGCAAAATTACCCTATACGCTGAGCCGATTACAATATCATCAATGTGAAAATTAGTTAATATGACATGATTCCATTCCAATGTCGCTTAGCTTTATGCCACCCGAGGTATCAATCGATTGTGCCGTTAACATTCACGCATAGAAGCACATTAACGGAATTTCACTTAGATTTTTTGTGGAAATATCCAAAATATATAACTTTGACCCGATTATGTTACCCGGAAAGCCCGGGGGGGGTATCGGCGGGTAGCTAAATATTTAATTTACAGGGCGTTCTACGTCTTAAAGTTAATAATTTTACAGCTGACGGAGGATACCTGAAGGGGGGGGGAGCTACCAACCGCCCCTGTCCGCTGACCCGTTAAGTTATATATGTAGAGAGTTGCAAAAGATAGAGAAAAAATGAGGGCTTCCGTTGGAAGCCCTTGATAAAATAATATGTTTCCTGTGGTAATGGTTTGCATCTTCTCGATTTTACCCACTCATTCCGAGAAATCGGCGCCTCGCTTTTCCAGAAAGGCTGAGCCCACAATTATTATTCAAAAATTACTATAAACCTTGCAATTACTGCGTTTTCTGTGATATTGATTGTGATATCTTTAAATAATCTGTGATTATTTTGACACAAAGATAATGCACCAATATTACAAAAACATTACAGTAATGTGCCAATACGGGTAAATCTCGCAGGATTCATGCTTTAGCGGCGTTTTCCACCCATTTTGGAAGAGTAAAAGTAAATTCAAGGCCGCCTTCGGCACGATTTTTCACATTAATCGTACCCCCCCATCACGTTAATTGTATTCTTCACAATAGGCAATCCGAGACCCGTGCCACCCACTTTGCGCGAGCACCCCTTATCGATGCGGTAAAATCGCTCAAAAAGATGCGGCAGATGCTCCTCGCCCACTCCGGTTCCATTGTCATAGAAAGAGAAACGATATTCACGGTTATTTTCCGAGAGATATTTAATGCCACATTCGGTGCCCTTACTGTGGAAATCTGCATTTCTGACAAGGTTTAAAATCATTGCATACAATAAATTGTAGTTACCGAATACGATACAATGATCCGGCAAATCATACACGAATTGAACCCCATTATTGAGATTTATGCTCTTGAGTTCTTGGGCAAGACTGTGCACAAGTTCAGAAAAATCAACCTTCTCTCGCATTATTCCGGCGCCATCTTCCTCCAGACGAGTGATAGACGACAAGTCGTTAAGCATATTGCAAAGACGATCCATGTGCTCACGCGCCTTCATTAAAAAGCGTGTTCTTGCTCCGGAATCCATATCTGGATGATCGATGATAGTGTCGAGATACCCTTTCAACACGCCCACGGGAGTTTTAAGTTCGTGGTTGATATTATTTGTGAGCTGTTTTGTAAGCCTCATTTTTTCTTCATTGATTTTCAATGCGAGACGATGTTCTCGATCCGAGCGCTCGTTGGCTTCCTGCCTTGATTTATAAAGTTCGACAATTCGGCGCGATACATCTCCAAGTTCATCATGCGGGAAGTCTTCGTCAAGATCAAATTTTTCATCGTTGGCAACTTTTGCGGAGAAGTCGCGCAACAACTTCACATTTTTTCCCAGATAACGAGTGGAGATATACACTATTAGCGTGGCGATCAAGGCTATTGGCACAATCACAAACCAGAACCGCTTATCGACAGAAATTGAGCGGATAACCGCATCGGTATATGGCATCGCCGTATGCACGAATATCTTTCCGTCATTACTGCGGCTCACACTAAAAAAGAAATATTCATCTGCGCTACTCCCTTTTCTGATTGAAGTTCCATAGCCTTCATCTCCCTCGATGGCCATGCGGCGTTCAGGCGTATCTTCATCGTCAATAACCGACGCGATGGGTGTACCTATGAAATACAGCAAATTACCTTTGTCGTCATAGATGGACATTCTTACATCCATCAGTTCCGAACCGTCGCAATACTGCTTCAGGAACTTCAAATAAGGCTCCAATTGCATATTGTTCTCATACGCATCGATAGCTCGGGCGTTGATAAGCCTTAAATCCTCTCGAAGCTGCGATTCGCGTATCTCTTTTTCACTTGTATAACGGAAATAGCCGAAACAACCGATGATGATCCACAAAAACGCCACCGTCGGCACGAACAATCGCCACTGATAACTAAATCGTCTCTTTGAATCCATATCCGAACCCTAAGCGAGTGACAATATTGTTTCCGTAAGGCTCTATTTTTTTACGAAGGCGCGTGATGTTTGTGTCAATAGTACGGTTGGACACAACAACATCTTCGGGCCACACTTCTCTAATGATCTCCTCTCGCGAATAGATGCGTCCGCGGTGTGTAAGGAAGAACATAAGCAGTTCAAACTCAGTTTTTGTCAAAGTGACAGGCTCACCATTGAGATAGCAAGCTTTCTCGTTGCGGTCTACGCGAAGCGTTTTGAACACGATGTCAGGCTCCTGGATACCTTTCGACAGATTGTAGGCATATTGCTGCGAAACGTGGCTGCGGCGCAATACGGCGCGCACACGAGCAAGAACCTCGCTTATCACAAACGGTTTCTTGATATAGTCGTCACCGCCGAGATTAAGCCCCATCACAGTATCATCTTCCCCATTTAACGCCGAGCAGAATATAATCGGCGTATTTTCAGTCGAGGCGTTATTTTTCAACTGCTTTGCGAAGTCAAATCCGCTAAGCTGATCCATCATTATGTCAAGGATAAAAAGGGAGTAGCTTGAAAGATCCATAGTGAGGGCTTCCTCAGCCGACAGAGCCGTGTCAACCTCATATCCGTCAAGCTCAAGATTATGTTTCAATATCTCGCATAGGGCTTCCTCGTCATCTACTACCAATATTTTTATTCTCATTGAATTGGATTTTTTATTTTGACGTAAAATTACGCAGAATGACCGACAAACGATGTTAACTAATGTTAAACTTATTCTTGCGGTGAACCATTCCCTATTCCCTGTGTTTAGTAGTTATAATTACTATATTTGCACTGTGTTTTTCATGGTATTAGATTTAAGGTTAATTATTACGGGTGAGTCGTGAGACTCGCCCGTAGTAATTTTATATAGGTCTATAATAATTTTGAGGACTGGATTGTTATACATATATTAGTAACCGAAAAATTCAAGTATATGAACGAAAACCATAAATCAGGATTTGTCAACATAGTCGGTAACCCTAACGTCGGCAAATCGACATTAATGAACGATTTGGTTGGCGAACGCATAAGCATTATCACCTCCAAAGCGCAAACCACGCGCCACCGCATTACCGGTATCGTCAATACCGACGATTACCAGATAGTATTTTCTGACACTCCGGGAGTGCTGAAGCCCAATTATAAAATGCAGGAGGCTATGCGCGAATTTTCAGAAGGGGCGCTTACCGACGCAGACGTATTGCTTTATGTAACCGATGTCGTGGAGGATCCCACGAAGAATGCTGATTTTCTTGAAAAAGTGGCTAAGGAGAAAGTGCCGGTGCTGCTTGTAATAAACAAAGTGGATCTGCTTAAAGGTAATGAGGAGTTGAATGCGATTGTGGAGCGTTGGCAGAAATTACTGCCCAAGGCCGAGGTGTTTCCGACATCGGCAAAGCTTGGATTCAACGTCGATATGCTCATGAAGCGCATAATAGAGCTTCTACCGGTGGCTCCCCCTTATTTTGGGAAAGACGCCCTCACCGACAAGCCGGCGCGATTCTTCGTTACGGAAATAATCAGAGAAAAACTTCTGCTTCACCTTGACAAGGAGGTGCCATATTCGGTAGAAGTGGTGGTAGAGAAATTTGATGAAAAAGAGGATAGCATCCACATAATGACCGTAATATATGTAGAGCGCGACTCCCAGAAGGGAATCATCATTGGCAAAGGGGGAAGTATGCTCAAAAAAATCGGCACGGAAGCTCGTAAAGACATCGAAAAATTCTTCGACAAGCACGTATACCTCGAACTTTTCGTAAAGGTGGAAAAGGATTGGCGCAACCGCGAGAACAAACTGCGCTCTTTCGGGTACATAGAATAATGCACGTCAGCCTTATTGACGTCGCACAAGATTCAAAAATTTATACGAAACACCGGAACGCGGGTCGGTCAAGAGGTCAGACTCCTCTTCGACGGCCCACGTTTCTTCGTCAAACGTAGCTATAAACGTGTCGGCTCCGTCAACCTTGGCGTCAATCAGTGTGAGATACACACGTCCCGCAACATTCCGGGCTAACCGATAAATTTCCGCTCCGCCTATTACCATCACCTCCTCAGCATCGCCAGTCATGGCGAGCGCGTCTTCAAACGATGCGGCAATCTCCGCGCCTTTAGCCGTGTAAGAGGAATTATGGGTTATGACGATATTGCGGCGTCCGGGCAAAGCGCCCGGAAGAGACTCGAATGTCTTGCGTCCCATCACAATCGACTTGCCCATTGTCACGGCTTTAAACCGCTTAAGGTCGGCGCTTATATGGTATAACAAGTCGCCATTTCGCCCTATGGCGCCGTCAGGCGTCATAGCCACAATAATTGAAACCACCGCGCTCATACCGACACAGTCGCTTTAATGTGTGGATGCGGATCATAATCCTCAAGCGTAAAGTCTTCATATTTGAAATCAAATATTGACTTGACATCAGGGTTTATCCTCATGCGGGGCAGAGGACGCGGATCGCGAGTGAGTTGCAGATTGACCTGCTCCACATGATCGTTGTATATATGCGCGTCGCCGAGAGTATGAATAAAATCGCCCGGCTTAAGGCCGGTCACTTGCGCCACCATCATGAGCAGCAGCGCGTAAGAAGCGATGTTGAACGGAACCCCAAGGAATGTGTCGGCCGAGCGTTGATATAATTGCAGGCTCAACCGCCCATCGGCCACATAAAACTGAAACAGCAGGTGGCAAGGCGGAAGGTTCATGTTGCCAAGATCGGCCACATTCCATGCGCTCACGAGTATGCGGCGCGAGTCAGGATTCTCCTTTATTGCCTTTATCACCTCTGATATCTGATCTATATGCCCTCCTTTGTAGTCAGGCCATGAACGCCACTGGTAGCCGTAGATGTGCCCTACCGATCCATCGGGATCAGCCCATTCATTCCAAATCCTCACTCCGTTGTCCTGAAGATAATGCACGTTAGTGTCACCCTTTAAGAACCATAGCAACTCATATATTATTGATTTCAAATGCAGCTTTTTCGTTGTAAGCAACGGAAAACCGTCATCAAGGTTAAACCGCATCTGGTACCCGAACACGCTGCGGGTGCCGGTGCCGGTGCGGTCGCTCTTTTGCACGCCATTCTCTTTTACGTGGCGCAGAAGGTCAAGATATTGTTTCATTTTCGTTTTGTTTGGTGCGATATGTGTTTTCCGTAATAGCCTCGGCAGGCGACGAGCATGAAGCCGCCGTTTTAACTCCGGGAGGATTTATGCGCTGCATCATCGGAAGAGAGAGTTGCTTGCGGGTTATACGGTAGAAAATTGCGTCATCGGGACACACTGCGATGCAGTCAAAGCAATTCACGCAACGCGAGCCGTCGACGAGATGGTCATCCAGATTTATGCATGACGCCTTGCACACGCGCTCGCATTTACGGCAGTTAGTGCAAAGGTCGGTGTCTATATCAATGCGCCATAAGGATTGGCGGCTGCACATTCCCAACACGGTGCCTATAGGACATATCGTGTTGCAATACGTCCGTCCATACAGCCACGCCGGGATGCTCACAGAAAGCAATATAGTGCCCGACAGCGCCATATAAAATGCTCCCGCAGTGATGATTTTGACCTGTCCGGAATGCCACAATCCGGTTGCGACACCTATTTGCGACACAAAATTGCAAACATAACCCCAGCACGGTTTCAGTAGATTGACAACCGCCTGGCCGTAAATATTATATGGATCAACAAGCGCCGGAACAATAGCGATTTCGCCTATGAAGCACACGAACACAATGAACAGAGAGCCGTAACGCCAGCGGTTTAGCGCGGCAGAATAGTGATAATCCTTGAATGTCCCTTTGCGGCACTTTCGTCCCAAAGAGCCAACAATGTCGAACCATGTTCCGAGCGGACACGCAGAAGAGCAATATAATCGTCCAAAGAGCCACGCCACCAACAGCCAGAATACGGCCATAGTTACAGAAAGCGTCATCACCATTGGGAAAATCTGGATTTTTGTGACCCATGACAGATATCGCGCCACTGTGGGGCCATAACACACCCACAAGAGCGTGACGGCGAAAAACACCGCCAGCGACACTATGACACGGCCTATTTTTAATCCATTTCTTTTCATCTGACTTTCAACGCAGCAGACAAAGTTACGAAAAAAGTTCACACCATTTAAAGAATTGTTGCATTATGATTGTGTGGAGCTTTACGAAATTTGCTAATTTTGTACCGGCATTACGCGCCGACACCCGAAACACAGGCAATAACGGCATAAGCCACAAAAAAAGATACTCTTATATGAAAGAATTTTTCAAGATTATCAAGCGCTTTGTACCGCCATATAAAAAAAATCTCGCGCTAAATATAATCTTCAACATACTCGCCGCATTTTTGACACTGTTCTCTTTTGCGGTGATCATCCCTATTCTTGAAATGCTATTTGGCATCAAGGAAGGGCATTACAGCTATATGACCCTCGACGCAGGGTCGCTCAAGGATGTTGCGATAAACAACTTCTACTACTATACCCAGCTCATGATCGCCGATTGGGGGCCTTCGGGAGCGCTTGCCGGGCTTGCCGCACTGCTCGTTGCGATGACTGCGTTAAAAACGGGGGTCACCTACCTAAGCTCATATTTCATCATCCCAATGCGATCGGGTATAGTGCGCGACATACGTAACTATATGTATGACAAGATCCTGAATCTTCCTATTTCATTCTTCACCGAAGCGCGCAAGGGCGACGTGATGGCACGCATGACTGGTGATGTCGCTGAAATAGAGAACTCGATCATGTCATCGCTTGATATGTTCTTCAAAAATCCGATAATGATCATCGTGTGCCTCGTTATGATGGTGATTATTTCATGGCAGCTCACAGTGTTTGTGCTCATTCTCCTCCCGTTGGCCGGAATGGTGATGGGCCGCATCGGAAAGCGGTTGAAACGCAAATCGCTTGAAGGGCAGAATCAATGGGGTGTGCTAATGTCCAATATAGAAGAAACGCTTGGAGGACTGCGCATAATAAAGGCTTTCAACGCAGAAAGAAAAGTGAGAGACCGTTTTCGCCGCGAGAATCAGGTGTTTTTCAATATCAGCAACCGCATAGCTCGCCGCCAATCGCTTGCCCACCCCATGAGTGAATTTCTCGGCACATTGACAATCGCCATCGTATTGTGGTTTGGAGGCACACTCATCATCATGGGCACATCCTCAATCACAGCGCCGTCGTTTATCTACTACATGGTTATATTCTACAGCATCATCAACCCAGCCAAAGAGTTGTCAAAGGCCGTATACGCCATTCAAAAAGGTCTCGCTTCGATGGAGCGTGTAGATAAGATTCTTAACACCGACAACCCCATTAAAGATCCCTCGGAGCCTAAACACATAGACTTCCTCAAAGGCGACATAGAGTATCGTGATGTGACATTCGCATACGGAGAGAAACCGGTGGTAAATGATGTTTCGTTGAAAATTCCGGCCGGAGCCACGGTGGCGATAGTGGGGCAAAGCGGCTCCGGAAAATCGACACTCGCCGACTTGCTGCCGCGTTTCTATGACATCGACAATGGGAAAATACTTGTTGACGGCGTTGACATCAGAGATTTGAAAGTGCATGAGCTAAGAAGCTTCATGGGAAATGTCAACCAGGAGGCGATTCTGTTCAACGACACATTCTACAACAACATAACTTTCGGCGTGAACAACGCCACGAAAGAGCAGGTGGAAGAGGCGGCTAAAATCGCCAACGCGCACGAATTTATCATAGAATCAGAGCATGGATACGACACCTGCATAGGCGACCGAGGGTGCCGCTTGTCAGGAGGCCAACGCCAACGCCTATCTATCGCCCGCGCCATCCTAAAAAATCCTCCGATATTGATTCTTGACGAGGCGACATCAGCTCTTGACAGCCAGAATGAAAAGCTCGTGCAGACAGCTCTTGACCGGCTCATGAAGGATCGCACGACCATAGTCATCGCCCACCGATTATCGACAATTAAAAATGCCGACATGATATGCGTGATGCATGAAGGGAAAATCGTGGAAGCCGGAACCCATGATGAACTTATTGCCCAAAACGGCTACTATAAGAGGCTCGTTGATATGCAGAAATTTTAACCATACAATACATCCATAATGTCAATCATAAAAGAAGGAATGAAAATCGCGATATGCAGCGACCATGCTGGATATGAACTGAAAGGAATGATTGAAGGTTATCTCCTTTCTCAAGGAATAGAATGTGACGATTTTGGCACCCACAGCGCCGATAGCTGCGATTATGCCGACTTCGCCCATCCATGCGCGGAAGCGGTAGAAAACGGGCTTAATTACCCGGGAATAGCAATCTGCGGAAGCGGCAACGGAATAGGCATGACCCTAAATAAACATCAAGGCATACGAGCCGCGCTGTGCTGGAATTTGGAAATCGCACGTCTCGCCCGCGCTCACAATGACGCAAACGTGCTCGTGCTTCCGGCACGATTTATCGAACCTACATTAGCGCTCGCTATAGTCGATGAATTCCTCAACACCTCATTTGAAGGAGGCCGTCACGAAAACCGCATAAAAAAAATTCCCTGTAAATAACCTCTTGCTGAAGGTTGGCGCGACTTCCGGCATGCGCCGGGAATCGGTTATTAACATAAAATGGCAGTTATAAACATTTAACTCATTTTGGCGGCATGATTTTTGTATTCAATTGGATATAAATCATTATCTTTGCGTTATCATTAATAACTGATTATGGGCAAAATCATTGCAATAGCTAACCAAAAAGGGGGCGTAGGCAAAACGACAACGACAATCAACCTTGCCGCTTCCCTCGCCAACCAGGGGAAAAAGGTTCTAATTATTGATGCCGATCCGCAAGCAAATGCGACGTCGGGCTACGGAATTGACCCAAAGTCGATGTCATCGTCAATCTATGAGTGCCTCGTAGACGACTATCCAATCGATGGCTCCCAAGTGCAAACCTGCATTGAAGGTCTTGACCTCGTTGGATCGAGAATAGATCTTGCCGGAGCCGAATTAGAGCTTGTCAACAAAGACAACCGCGAAAGAGTTATGCTTAACGTGCTTTCGCCGATTGTTGAAAAATATGATTACATACTCATCGACTGCTCTCCTTCGCTCGGCCTCATAACGGTCAATGCGTTGACCGCCGCTGACTCGGTGATAATTCCCGTACAGGCCGAATATTTCGCTCTTGAGGGAATCAGCAAACTCCTCAACACAATCCGCATCATCAAATCGAAGCTAAACCCCGATCTTGAAATTGAAGGGTTCCTTCTCACCATGTATGACGCCAGATTGCGGCTCGCTAACCAGATTTATGAGGAATTGAAAGGGCATTTCGGAGATATGGTGTTCAACACAGTCATTCCCCGCAACATACGCCTCAGCGAAGCGCCATCACATGGACTACCCGCTCTACTCTATGATCCGGAAAGCCGAGGCGCTACAAGCCACACCATGTTGGCGAAAGAGCTTATAACTAAACATCGTAAACAGCCGGCTGCAGCCGTTAATCCTTAAATCCATGGCAACTAAACGAAATGCGCTCGGCCGCGGCCTGGATTCTCTAATCCAGATGGATGATGTGCCCGCACGAGGCTCCTCATCAATCAACGACATAAAACTGGAATTAATTTCGCCAAACCCCGAACAGCCACGCACCACCTTCGATGAGGACGCGCTGGACGAACTTGCGGCCTCAATCCGAGAACTTGGAATAATCCAACCCCTCTCTCTACGTAAAACCGGCGACAACTCCTATCAAATTATTGCCGGCGAACGTCGTTACAGAGCCGCGCTAAAAGCCGGTCTCACTTCGGTTCCCGCATATATCCGCACCGCTAACGACAGCGAACTGACCGAAATGGCGCTTATTGAGAACATTCAGCGTGAAGACCTCAACGCCATCGAGATCGCTCTCACGTTCAAAAAACTCATCGACCAATATTCCCTAACACAGGAACGGCTCAGCGAACGAATCGGGAAAAAACGCGCCACTATCGCCAACTTCTTACGCTTGTTAAAATTGCCCGCTAAAGTGCAGATGGGTCTCCAAGATAAAAGTGTCGACATGGGCCATGCGCGAGCATTGCTGTCCATCAACGACCCAACTCTTCAGCTAAAACTATATAATGAGATTGTGAAGCAGGGTTTGTCGGTGAGAAAAGTTGAAGAACTTGCCAAGTCCTACCAACAAGCAGCCGAAAAAGGGGAACTCCCTGAGAAGCCGGCTCCGCAACGTATGGCAAACCATGACTTCGATATTTTGAAAAAGCATCTCAGCGCCTCATTCCGTACTCCTGTTCAATTCACCTGCAACAAGCAGGGCAAAGGAAAAATCACTTTTCCATTCAGCAACGAAGCGGAACTTGAGCAATTAATTGCTATCTTTGACACAATAAAACATCCCGAAGGATGAGCAAACAAAGCCCATCTTAGGCAAAATGCGTCATCACACGTGCCACACGCCTGTATGACAGCAAATTATGGAATGAAACAAGAGCGTTCAATTAAAATATTGCCCTTATCCGCACTTGTCCTGCGATTATTGACAGTTATGTTGATTTTGGCGGCGGCATCAACTTTTAACATTTTTTCAGCAAATTTCATTTTACCTCAAGTATCCGATTCCATTAAGATCGGAAAACGATTGGAGCATCCGCTCAATAACCCTGATTCAATCCCATTGATGTCGCCCACAGAGGCGCCGAAAGTATTCCCGGATTCGATATATCTTTCCGTGCCGCGCCATGAGCGCGTGCTCGTTGTAGGCGACTCAATACAAGCTTCCGGCGACAGTCTTAAAGTAACCCAAGTAGGAGCCGTACCAGTGAACACCGTCACCATGATCGATCCATCGACAGGCAAGCTTGCTGACCCTGATTATATGGTACGAGAATTCAATCCTGATCCCACCAGAGCATTGTGGATGTCGGCTCTATGTCCGGGATTAGGCCAGCTCTATAACCGCCGATACTGGAAACTGCCCATCGTGGTCGGAGCATACGTAGGGCTTGGTTATGCCACAAACTGGAACAATAGGATGCTGCGCGATTATACCCAAGCTTATCGCGATATAACCGACAGCGATCCTTCAACGAAAAGTTACATGGACTTCTATCCTCCCAACACCGATGAATCATCGCTCAACAAGACTTGGCTCGAAGCGGTGTTGAAAAATAAGAAAGACAAATTCCGCCGACAGCGCGACCTTTGCATCATCTCTATGATCGGAGTATATTTTGTAGCGATGATTGACGCATACGTCGATGCGTCGCTCGCCCATTTCGACATCTCCGACAACCTATCTATGGATATGCATCCTGCGGTCATACAATCATCCTCCTCCCCCACCCCGGGAATAGGAGTGCAATGGGCTTTTAACTTCTGACAATAAATACTCTACTCCAAAATATATCTCTCGCAATGAAAAAGTTAATCTCTACAATCTTACTCGGAGGATCGATGCTGATAGTGTCGGCAGCGCCCTCCATACTCACCCTTAAACAGTCGATAACCGACAACGCCATCCAGTATCCGGAGAGTTTTGAAACGGACACCCACAAAATGCTTCAGAATTGGTATCTTCAAAACTATGCCGTGCTGAATGAAAATATGTCGGCCACGCCAAATGTCGATGCGACCGACGAAGTGTATATCCAACGTCTCAGCAAAATGCCAACCGACATTGAGATGCCCTACAATCAGATCGTAAGGTCATACATAAATATGTACACCCAGCGGCGCAGACAGCTTGTAGAGAATATGCTCGGTATGAGTTTGTACTATATGCCAATTTTCGAGGAAGCGCTCGAACGTAAAGGACTGCCGCTTGAACTGCGCTATTTGCCGGTCATAGAATCGGCGCTAAATCCCGATGCGGTATCTCGCGTGGGAGCCACCGGATTATGGCAATTCATGCTTCCCACAGCAAGGGGACTCGGGCTTGAGATCAATACGTTGGTGGATGAACGCCGAGACCCTTACGCATCATCTGAGGCGGCGGCATCCTATCTGAAACAGCTTTACGAAATGTATCATGATTGGTCGCTCGCAATAGCCGCTTACAATTGCGGCCCCGGCAATGTCAACAAAGCGCTGAGACGCGCCGGAGGGGAAAACAATGACTTTTGGTCCATTTATTACCTCCTGCCTCAAGAAACACGAGGATATGTGCCGGCATTCATCGCCGCTAACTATGTGATGACATATTACAATGAACACAACATAAGCCCGGCTCTCGCTCGCCGACCTATTATAACCGATTCGATACACGTCACCAAAAGGGTACATTTGCAACAAATAGCAGATGTTCTCAATATCCCCATAGAAGAGTTGAGGGTGTTGAATCCTCAATTCCGCAAAGATGTGATTCCCGGCGACAACCGCCCATATTCACTTGTGTTGCCGTCAATGCAAGTGTATTCCTATTTAATTAGCGAAGACAGCATCGTGAGCCACGACTATAAGCTCTATACGCATCGTGATATGGTGGAGCCGACACTCAACCCGACAGAAGACCCGAATATGGAGTACACCACGAAACTCGTAGTGAAAACCCATGTCGTGAAAAAGGGAGAAACTTTGACGAAGATAGCCTCCAAATACGGTGTGACTGTCGCTGATATAAAAAAATGGAACAACCTTAAGCGCAACACGATTGCCAGTGGTAAAAAATTAAAAATCAATTCATACGAGCGAATGGCCACCGGAAAGAAAAAGACGGCTACTATTGTAGCTGACGCCTCTGCTACAGCACCAACCGACTCTACCACCATCGCCAACGCCGCTCCGATTGATTCTATTGCGCCACAGGCCCCACAAATGGCACAGGCTCAACCGATAGAAACACAACCCGCCGCTAAGAAAGCGGAACCGACGAAAAAAGCGGCACAGCCTGCGGCGTCAAAGAAAGCCGCCACATCCAAAGTGAAGTATCATACGGTAAAAAAAGGAGAAAGCCTGTTCCGTATAGCCAAGCAATATAAAGGAGTAACGGTCGCTGATATCCAAAAACTCAATGGCCTAACCGGTTCCGACATAAAAATCGGACAAAAGTTGAAAATTCCACGCTCTTAAAAATTTTACACATATATATTCCCGGATATAACATGAAGAAAATAATCCTTTCATTAGCCACATTATTTATAAGTTGTCACGCATGGGCCGCTCCGCTATGGCTGCGCGACGCGACGATTTCACCCGACGGCAATAAAATCGCCTTTACATATAAGGGTGACATTTTCACCGTTAGCCCTAACGGAGGGGAAGCCACACGCCTCACATCAAGGCCGTCCTACGAAACTGATCCGAAATGGTCACCTGACAGCAAGTGGATCGCCTTTTCAAGCGATCGCAACGGTGGTCAGGACATATATGTGATGCCTGCGACAGGCGGAACAGCGCGCCGCTTGACATTCAATTCCGTAAAAGAGACTGTAGAAGCGTTTTCTCCCGATGGAAAATATGTGTATTTTTCCGCAATGATCCAAGATCCCGCAGAGAGCGCGGCATTTCCTACCGCACGCCTGACGGAAGTGTACAAGGTGCCGGTAGAAGGAGGGCGAATCGAACAGGTTCTCGGAACCCCGGCACAAAAGATAAATTTCATTGGGTCTGACGGGTCTTTCCTCTATCAAGATTTGAAAGGAATGGAAGATGAGTGGAGAAAACATCACACTTCATCTGTCACACGCGACATCTGGCTGTACAACGCAAAGACCGGAGCGCACAAAAATCTCACTAACCGCGCCGGCGAAGACCGCGACCCAGTACTCGCTCCTGATGGAAAAACAATATACATACTTAGTGAACGTGATGGCAAAACATTCAATGTCTACTCTTTCCCTATCGACAACCCGGGAGCAGCTCGCCAAGAATCACAATTCACCACTCATCCTGTGAGATTCCTGTCGCAGAGCAATGACGGGCTCCTCGCCTATACATACGACGGCGAACTTTACACTCAGAAACCCGGGCAGAAACCGGCAAAAGTTAATGTGAACATAACTCTCGACGAGGAGAATCCAATCGAATCCATAAACGTGACATCGGCAATGGGAGCCACAGCATCGCCCGACGGCAAGATGGTGGCTTTCACAAACCGCGGAAATATATTCATCACATCGGTTGAATACAACACAACAAAGCAGATTACCGACACTCCTGCTGCCGAAAATCACATCACTTGGGCACCCGACAACCGCACTATCGCCTATACCAGCGAGCGCGACGGACACGCCAATATTTATACTGCGGCACTATCACGCAAAGAGGATCTTAACTTCCCCAACGCTTCTGTAATCGAAGAGAAAGCGCTCTTCGACGGAAAAGATGGAATCGAACGCTCCTACCCATCGTATTCTCCCGATGGAAAAGAGATCGCCTTCATCCAGGATCGTCGCAAGCTCATGATTATGAATCTTGAGTCCAAAAAAGTTCGTCAAATTACCGACGGCTCCACTCACCCCGAAAGCGGAGGAGGATTTTATTACTCTTGGTCGCCCGATGGAAAATGGATCACAATGGAACACACCGGCAACGGACACGAACCCTACAGCGACGTTGCTATCGTCAACACTACGGGCCAACCGGTAGTCACCAACATTACCCGTTCATCTTATTTTGACGAAAATCCAATATGGGTCATGGACGGCAATGCTATTCTTTTCCTCTCAGATCGTTACGGTTTGAGAAGCCAAGCTTCATGGGGTTCGCAACTTGATGCGATGCTCGTATTCATGAATCAAGACGCATACGACAAATACCGTCTTTCAAAAGAAGACTACGAGCTGCGTAAAGAACTTGAAAAGCAACAAAAAGAGGATAAAGAGAAGGCAAGTGATAAAAAGGCTGATAAAAAATCAGACAAAAAAGAAGCGTCCGATTCTACCGCTAAAGCGACAAAAGATATCAATGTTGAGCTGGATGGAATATATGACCGCATTGTCAGAGTGACACCGGCCTCTACCGATATCAGAGACGCCATAATAAATAAAGACGGCGATAAACTATATTATGTGAGCCGTTCCGACGATGGATCGGCATTGTGGAAAGTTGACCTGCGCAAACACGATTTAAGCAAAGTGGCTTCCCTCACATCTCCAGCAGGATTGCAAGCCGACGCAAAGGGAGCGAACATCTTCATTCTCAGTCCTTCGTCACTTCGCAAAATGACCGTAAGTTCCGAAAAGATCACTCCTATCACCTACTCGGCCAAGCAGTTCATTGATCCGGCAGCAGAGCGTGAATATATGTTTAACTATGTCGATCAAGAGGTTGCGAACAGGTTCTATGAGAAGACTTACCACGGAGTAGACTGGAAAGCGATGACTAAAGCTTACCGCAAGTTCTTACCTCATATAAATAATAATTATGATTTCGCCGAAATGCTTAGCGAACTCCTCGGCGAGCTTAACGCATCGCATACCGGCTCGCGCTATTCACCTAAAGGAGGCATCGAACCCACCGCTTCATTAGGGTTGCTTTATGATTGGACTTTCAACGGAAAGGGCTTAAAAGTGGCCGAAGTGATCGAAAAAGGACCGTTTGACCACGCTAATACCGATATGAAACCGGGCATTATCATCGAAAAAATCGGCGGCAAGGAAATTGACGATAAGTCTGACTACACGAGCCGATTCAACAACATCGGCGGCAAAAAGACACTTGTGGCGCTATATGACCCCAGCACAGGGAAACGCTGGGAAGAGGTGGTTCTCCCGATCTCGGCCGGAGCAATGTCAAATCTGCTGTATCAACGCTGGATCAAACAACGCGCCGCCGATGTGGATCGTCTGTCAGGAGGAAAACTTGGATATGTGCATCTGAAATCAATGGACGATGAGAGCTATCGCAACATCTATACTGATCTATTCAGCAAATATGTTGATAAGGACGGAATTGTGATTGACACACGCTGGAACGGCGGAGGCCGTCTTCACGAAGATATCGAAGTGCTTTTCAGCGGTAAAAAATATCTCACTCAAGTGATACGCGGCGTCGACGTGTGCGATATGCCAAGCCGCCGCTGGAATAAACCGAGCATAATGTTGCAATGTGAAGCTAATTATAGCAACGCACATGGAACGCCCTGGGTGTATAAGACAATGGGGCTCGGTAAACTCGTAGGTATGCCGGTGCCGGGCACAATGACCAGTGTAAACTGGATAGGGCTACAAGATCCGTCACTGTTATTTGGAGTGCCGGTGGTAGGCTATCGCACAGCACAAGGCAACTACCTTGAAAATTCGCAACTCGACCCGGATATTCTTGTTGTCAACGATCCGGCCACATTAGTAAAAGGAGAGGATTTACAGTTGAAGAAAGCTGTCGAAGAATTAATGAAAGAATTATCACAGAAATAATACCCTTTTCTAAAACTGTTTTTAAATAGCGACAAAATAACTTTTACGATGCGATATGTATCATAAAATTGATATATATTTGCAAAATAATTAACAAAATAACAGCGATAAACGATATCATATTCTATGGAGCAAATTTCTCAACGAGTGCAATCACTTGCGCCATCGCAAACTCTTGCGATGTCACAAAAGAGCCAGGAGCTTAAAGCTCAGGGAATCGATGTTATCAATCTTTCGGTAGGAGAACCTGACTTCCCTACTCCCGCGCACATTAAAGATGCGGCCAAGAAAGCGATTGATGAGAATTTTTCTTTCTATACACCTGTACCAGGCTATATGTCGCTCCGAAAAGCAATCTCCAAGAAATTGAAAGATGAAAACGGACTCGATTTCGCACCTGAGCAAATTGTAGTGTCGAATGGAGCCAAGCAGTCACTCTGCAATGTAATTCTTTCGGTCGTTAATCCCGGCGATGAAGTGATAATCCCGACTCCGGCATGGGTAAGCTACATGGAAATGGTAAATCTCGCGCAAGGAAAAAATGTATTAGTTCCTGCGACTATAGAAACCGACTTCAAGATTACACCTGAGCAATTACGCGCTGCGTTGACCGACAAAACCCGCATAGTATTTTTCTGTTCACCGAGCAATCCAACAGGAAGTGTGTATAGCCGCTCCGAGCTACAGGAACTTGTCAATGTGCTCGCTGATTATCCCGATGTTCTGATCCTATCCGATGAGATTTATGAACATATAAACTTTACGGGAAGGTTCACATCTCTCGCCTCATTTCCTGAAATCGCCGACCGCACCTGTGTTGTCAACGGAGTGTCGAAAGCCTACGCAATGACCGGATGGCGTATAGGATTCCTCGCCGCACCACTATGGCTCGCAAAAGCCACCAATAAACTTCAAAGCCAATACACATCCAATGCGTCATCTATCGCGCAGAAAGCCGCCGAAGCCGCGTATACCGGTTCGCAAGAATGTGTTGAGGAGATGCGCAAAGCGTTTGAACGCCGCCGTGATCTCATCGTTGGGCTTGCTCGAACAATTCCGGGATGGAAAGTCAACACCCCCGCCGGAGCGTTCTACTTGTTCCCCGAAGTGTCGAGCTATTTCGGAAAACGCTGTGGAGATCGTGTTATAAACAATGATTCCGATCTCGCCATGTTTCTCCTTGAAGAGGGCCATGTGGCGACTGTCGCCGGCTCTGCGTTCGCTTGCCCGGGATACATCCGAATGAGCTACGCCACAAGCGACGACAATATCCGCGAAGCAATGAAACGCATCGAAGCCACACTCGCAAAACTCATTTAATAATCAAGCAATATTCCGGAGATGTCAGAAATTAAATCAGATTCGGTTGTCATAATACCCACCTACAATGAAGCTGAGAATGCGGCGGCGATAATTGACGCCGTCCTCTCCTTGCCTCATCAGATGGATGTGCTTATCGTCGATGACGGATCACCCGATGGCACGGCATCCATTGTGAAGGATATGATCAACCATCATCCCGGACGAGTGCACATAATAGAGCGAAAAGGGAAACTAGGCCTCGGCACAGCTTATATTGCCGGGTTCAAGTGGGCTATTGAACGAAAATATGACTACATTTTCGAGATGGACGCCGATTTTTCCCACAATCCGCAAGATCTGTTGCGTTTATATGCCGCTTGCCATGAACAAGGCGCTGATGTCTCAATAGGCTCACGCTACATCACCGGAGTAAATGTGGTCAACTGGCCCATGAGCCGAGTACTCATGTCATATTTCGCATCAAAATATGTACAGTTAATCACCCGTATTCCAATTCATGACACAACTGCCGGATTCGTATGTTACCGCCGTAAAGTTTTGGAGACCATAGAACTCGACAAAATAAGGTTCAAAGGCTACGCCTTCCAAATCGAAATGAAATTCACGGCATCAATGCTGGGGTTCAAAGTAGTGGAGGTGCCGATAATATTCACCAACAGAGTATTAGGTGTAAGCAAAATGAACAGCGGAATTTTTTCCGAGGCTGTATTCGGCGTCATAAAACTGAAATTGTCAAGCCTGCGGAGGAAAAAGCAGGTATAAGTGAGCTACAATTATTAACATGGGGCACGATTTTATTCTTTTCAACGGAACAATTATCAACGAGGGGCGTAGTTTCAATGGCTATGTCGCTATTGACGGAGATATAATCACCGCAGTTGGCGAAGGCGTCCCCGGCGAAGAGCTTATCACCTCGGCAAAAACAGCAGTGGATGTCGAAGGCGCGCTTATTCTGCCGGGAGTCATCGATGACCAGGTGCATTTCCGTGATCCCGGCCTCACTCATAAAGGTGATATTTTCACTGAATCGAGAGCGGCCGCAGCCGGAGGCGTAACATCGTTTATGGATATGCCCAACACAAAACCGCCCACAGTAACCAATCAAGAGATTGAGGCAAAACTCGCTCATGCCGCCGATGTCTCGGCAGTGAACTACAGCTTCTTTATAGGAGCCACGAACGACAATATTGATGAGTTGACGGCTTGTAACTACACGCGTGTTCCCGGAGTGAAACTGTTCTTAGGGTCATCGACCGGAAATATGCTTGTTGACAACGAAGAAGCGCTCAACCGCATATTCCGAGATGTACACGCAATAATAGCTATCCATTCGGAAGATGAAGAGACCATACGCAACAATCTTGATAAAATTTCGGCGGAATATGGAGGCGATGTTCCTGTCAGCCTACATCCAGTGATTCGTAGCCGGGAAGCTTGCATTATCTCAACACGTCGTGCAATTGAACGAGCAAAGAAATACGGCAGTCGGCTTCATGTGCTCCATGTGTCAACCGCCGAAGAGGTCGAAATGTTCTCAACACAACCGCTTGACGAAAAACTGATTACGGCTGAAGTGTGCGCACATCATCTATGGTTCTCCGACGCAGATTATGATACACTGGACACACGCATAAAAATGAATCCGGCGATTAAGACCGCCACAGATCGCGCCGCGCTCCGACAAGGCTTGCGCGACGGGCGCCTTGACATAGTCGCCACCGACCATGCTCCCCATCTGCTCTCCGAGAAAGAAGGCAACGCCCTCACCGCCGCATCGGGCGCCCCAATGGTTCAATTTTCGTTGCCGGTAATGCTGGAACTCGCCGACCAAGGCGTGTTCACACGAGAGCTTGTCATCGAAAAGATGTGCCATGCCCCCGCCAAACTTTACTCAATAGACCGACGCGGATATTTGCGTGACGGATATTACGCTGACATTGCTGTTGTGAGTGCCAAAAGCCCATACGAAGTGACAGACGCAATGGCTCTGAGCCGTTGTGGATGGACACCGTTGGCCGGCACGACACTGCACAATCGGGTTGTAATGACATTTGTCAACGGCAAGCTTGCATACCACAACGGCAATATCGCGCCTGATGCTAAAGGCACTGAATTAAGATTTAACAGAAACCCAAATAATTAAACGGCAGAAGCATAAATGCGGCTGTCAATACGAACAAAATCATGCATACATTATGTTAGAAAAAGCTGATGTAAAGTGCTTAGACAAAGTTGTAATCCGTTTTTCCGGCGACTCCGGCGACGGAATGCAACTTGCCGGTAACATTTTCACCAATGTATCGGCAGGAGTGGGAAACCAGGTATCAACTTTCCCCGATTATCCGGCTGAAATCCGCGCCCCACAAGGATCTTTGAGCGGAGTGTCAGGATTCCAGGTAAGTGTCGGCGTAGGCGTCCATACTCCGGGCGATAAAGCCGACGTGCTTGTGGCGATGAATCCCGCAGCGCTTAAACAAAATGTGCAGCATCTCAAAGATGGGGGTGTAGCAATCGTCGACATCGACTCGTTCAAAGAAGCCGATTTGAAAAAGGCTTTGTTTGAAACGATGGAACCATTCAAAGAGCTAAACATCAACGCTCAAGTCGTTGAAGTGCCCGTAACATCAATGACAAAAGCGGCTCTCGCCGATTCAGGTCTTGACAATAAGACAGTGATGAAATGCCGCAACATTTTCGCTCTCGGCCTCGTGTGCTGGCTCTTTGACCGTCCGATTGAGGCTGTTTTACGACACTTGAAAAACAAATTCGCCAAGAAACCGGCCGTTTACGAAGCAAATGCAAAAGTACTTACGGCAGGATACAATTACGGTGAAAATATTCATGCGTCAGTATCAACCTACCGCATTGAATCAGAAGCTATTCGTCCGGGATATTATACTGACATCAATGGAAACACCGCTACCGCATGGGGACTTATCATGGCGTCAGAAAAATCGGGACGGCCATTGTTCCTCGGAAGTTATCCTATCACCCCGGCGACTGATATCTTGCACGAACTTGCCAAACGTAAGGATCTTGGCGTTAAAGCGGTGCAGATGGAGGATGAAATTGCCGGAGTTTGCTCGGCTATCGGCGCGTCTTTCGCCGGAAATCTTGCCGTGACATCAACCTCCGGCCCCGGCTTGGCGTTAAAGAGTGAAGCTATAGGTCTTGCTGTTATGGCCGAACTTCCATTAGTAGTCATTGACGTGCAGCGTGGAGGCCCATCAACGGGACTTCCAACCAAGACCGAACAGACTGACCTCATGCAGGCTCTTTACGGACGCAACGGAGAATCTCCCGTGGCTGTCGTAGCTCCCGCATCGCCCACCGACTGCTTCACCATGGCATTTGAAGCTTGCCGCATCGCAATCGAGCACATGACCCCCGTAATCCTCCTTTCCGACGCATTTATAGGAAACGGCTCATCGGCATGGAGAATTCCCGACGACAATGAATATCCTGAAATTAAGCCCAATTTTGTTCCCGATGCCATAAAAGAGAACTGGAGAGCTTATTCCCGCGACCCGGAAACGCTTGTCCGTTATTGGGCAATACCCGGAAGCGAAGGGCTCGCTCACCGCATCGGAGGCCTTGAAAAAGATTTCCACACAAGCGTAATTTCAAATGACCCCCAAAACCATGAGCAGATGGTGAATGTGCGCCGCGAAAAAATCGCAAAAATCGCCGACAGCATTCCTGAACTCGAAGTTCTCTGTGAAAAAGAGGCCGACACGCTTCTCATTGGCTGGGGAGGAACTTATGGTCATCTTTACACCGCCGCCGAGGAATTATGTGCCAAAGGTCACAAAGTGGCATTTGCACATTTCCGTTATATCAACCCTCTACCCGCCAACACGGCTGAAGTGTTGTCAAAATACAAGAACGTAATCTGCGCTGAATTAAACTGCGGCCAGTTTGCCGACTATCTACAGAGCAAATTTGGCGGTTTACAGGTACAACGCATAAACAAAATTCAAGGACAGCCCTTCCTTGTTAGCGAAGTGGTGGATGCAGTAATTAACTTAATGGATAAAAAGTAAACAATTACGAATCATGGAATGTAAAAATTATACTGCCGCCGACTACAAAAACGGACAGTCGGTGCGTTGGTGCCCCGGTTGTGGCGACCACGCCATCTTAAATGTGCTACACAAGGCAATGGCTGAAATAGGCGTGCCTCCATATAAAACCGCAGTAATCTCAGGTATCGGATGCAGCTCGCGCCTGCCCTACTACATGAACACCTACGGATTTCACACCATCCATGGGCGTGCCGCCGCAGTGGCTACGGGATTCAAAATCGCTAATCCGGAAATGACTGTATGGCAGATTTCAGGCGACGGCGACGGCCTTGCTATTGGCGGCAACCACTTCATCCACGCCGTGCGCAGAAATATCGACATCAACATACTTCTTTTCAACAACAAAATCTACGGATTGACCAAGGGGCAATATTCTCCGACAAGCGACCGCGGCTTTGTCAGCAAATCTTCCCCTTATGGAACTGTTGAAGATCCGTTCATTCCGGCTGAACTCGTATTTGGAGCAAGAGGCAACTTCTTTGGCCGCGCTATCGATGTGGATCTTACCGTAGGCCAAGAGGTGATGACTGCGGCTGCCCGACATAAAGGAGCATCAGTAGTCGAGATGTTGCAGAATTGTGTTATTTTCAATAACGGAATACACAATCATATCACCGACCGCGAATTCCGCGCCGACCGCACAATCCATCTGCTCCACGGAGAAAAGATGCTCTTCGGCAAAAATATGGACAAAGGTCTTGTTCAGGATGGCTTCCTACTGAAAGCAGTGGAAATAGGGAAGGATGGTTATACGATTGATGATGTGCTCGTGCATGATGCCCATACCCCAAGTAATTTCCTTCACCAGCAACTCGCCATGATGGATGGCTACTCACTCCCACTTGCCGTAGGAGTAATCCGAGACGTGGAGAGTCCGGTCTACAATGAGGCTTTGGATATGCAGATCGCCGAAGTCAAAGCGAAGAAAGGTTTTGACCGTCTCCGCGATATGATTCTCGCCGGCGAGCATTGGGAGGTAAAATAACCCCCACGAAACTCCCGTGCCAAAATTGTAAGACGCTGTGTCAAAATTCTAAAAAGATACAGAAATACATAGGCGCACAAGAAACAGAAGATAATTAATTGACTTTGAATCGTCAAATTAAAATATCTTCTGTTTCTTGTGTTATTCCAATTTTTATATCGCAACCGAAAAGTATACCTCCCCATAAGGTGGGATAGTAATCGCATTAAGCGGTTTTTCCAATTTTTAATACCGAATATTAGAATAAGGTCTTTTCTTAAGTCTTGACGCCTCGCGCTGTCCGAAAGGAATGTTTACCCATATTTCTTCTCCGTAATTGCGGTCGAGCATCAAATAAGCATTCACAAATATCTTATTCGATTTATACGAAACCTTCAATTTTATTTAAATTCCATTAGATAGTCTTGCAGCCGCAATGCCTGTGCTTTATTTATTTTAGCAAAAGATATTGACGTTCTAATTTTATCGAGCCCGTATTCTTCAATAATTTTTCCAATTGAAACATTTAGAAAAATTGACGGCAGGGCATTGACATTCTCCATATTGACGGTAATTTTTTCTGAAGAATTCAATGCGCCCTTTAAATGGCCATAAAAAACGGCGCCTGCTTGAGTAAAGTCAATATTTTCTGTAAGAATAGGCTCTATCGATATTATACACATAAGAATCCGAATTACCAATTAAACGAATCTATTATTTCAATTTCATCAAAAGATGAGAGATCCACGTCCATATATATCAACGTACCGGGATACTCAAAGTTCACTGTTATGGGTTTCACCAAATTGCCATTTATTACAAGACGGCCATAGCCACTGAATATACAGGCTCAGCTACTGCAAGAATATTTCCCATTCCCAATCCTTTGTTGTGCGTTGTTGATTTTACAGTAGAGTGATCCATAATAGCCCACTTAAATCTTTATCGCAGAAATCAGTACGACTAAAATAGTCGGTGACTTTATTAGCATACAAATCTTTTTCAGTATCAACAATACGCCATAGATTAAAAATATTATCAGAAGTTTTTGCATCAACATGATTTTTTTCCACCTCTCCAATACTCAGAAAAATTCAAGTCATTAAAAATGTATTCATACAACTGAGTATTTGACTTGTCCATAAATACGGCATGGCCTTTGTCAGTCAAATATTGGATTAAGCATGCGAATGTTACTAGATGCACAGGTTCAATTTGCCTTAATGTAATTCCCGGATCGAAAGAAAAAGTAATGTGACAACGCTCTCGTTTATCAAAATCATAGTACAACTCACTAATTTTAGCAAGCCAATTGCCTTTATCGGCTGAGGAAATGATTATCTTTTGATAAGGAAGATTCATACCTATGATTTTGATATCTTAGGTAATATTTTTAGCCAACTTATTGGTAATTATTTTTATTAAAATTGCAGGATGTTATCAGGTTTCTCCCAACACATATATACATTGATGCTAATATACATAGATGCTAAAAACAAAATAATTCCTACGGTTTAATCCAAAGCATAATGTTAAAAAGTACTAATATCATGCATTTTTATGTTGCATTATTATGTTTTATAACATAAAACGCTTACCTTTGTATCGTGTTTTTCATGGTATTAGATTTAAGGTTAAGAAGATTATTTGTCGTGAGACAAATAATCTTTTTTTGTAGTATCTTTGTATTCTCGAATGGGAAAAACAGGTAAATATATAAATCACTATGTCTATTGATGATATTATAGCCCAAGCCGTGGCACACGCTGTCCACGATCTTTATGGAGTGGAGTCTGATCCATCGTCGATTGTGCCTCAAACCACCAAAAAGGAGTTTGAGGGCAATCTCACAATTGTTGTGTTCCCGTGGGTGAAAGCCGCGCGGAAATCGCCTGAAGCCGTTGGGAAAGAGATTGGCGAATGGCTTGTGGAAAATGAACCCGCAGTCAACCGCTTCAACGTGATTAAGGGCTTCCTCAACATAGTGATCGAACCCACCTATTTCACTTCTATGTTGCGTCACATCGACACTGCCGAAAATTTCGGATTCCGCAGCGCGACCCCCGAAAGCCCGTTGGTCATGGTTGAATATTCCTCGCCCAACACAAACAAGCCGCTACATCTCGGACACATTCGCAACAATTTGCTTGGCTACAGCCTTGCCGAGATTCTGAAAGCATGTGGAAACAATGTGATAAAAACCAACATTGTAAACGACCGAGGCATCCACATCTGCAAATCTATGCTCGCATGGCAGAAGTGGGGCGATGGCGCCACTCCGGAATCTACCGGAAAAAAGGGCGACCACCTCATAGGCGACTTCTACGTACTCTTTGACAAGCATTATAAAGCGGAAGTCAAGGAGCTGATGGCGAAAGGCATGACCCAAGAGGAAGCTGAAGCCGCTTCACCGCTCATGAATGAGGCTCGTGAAATGTTACGTAAATGGGAAGCGCGAGATCCCGAAGTGCGCGGTTTGTGGGAACGGATGAACACTTGGGTTTATGACGGATTTGATGTCACCTACAAACGCCTCGGCGTGGATTTTGACAAGATATATTACGAAAGCAACACCTATCTGGAAGGTAAAGAAAAAGTGCTTGAAGGACTGGATAAAGGCATAATGTATCGAAAGGATGACGGTTCAGTCTGGGCCGATTTAACTGATGCCGGTCTTGACCATAAATTGTTGCTCAGAAGCGACGGCACGTCGGTCTACATGACTCAAGATATCGGCACCGCCAAGTTGCGCTACCGCGACTATCCCATCGACAAGATGATTTATGTCGTTGGCAACGAGCAGAACTATCATTTTCAAGTTTTATCCCTGCTGCTTGACCGCCTTGGATTCAAGTGGGGCAAAGACCTTGTGCATTTCTCTTACGGAATGGTGGAACTTCCTGAGGGCAAAATGAAAAGCCGCGAAGGAACCGTGGTTGACGCCGACGATCTCATGGATGATATGATATGCGACGCAGCAGAAGTGGCAGCAGAACGCGGCAAGGGAGATTTCACTCCACAAGAATCGGCCGAAATAGCTCGCATCGTAGGCATGGGAGCATTGAAATACTTCCTGCTCAAAGTCGATCCCCGCAAGAACATCACTTTCAATCCGAAGGAATCGATAGACTTCAACGGCAATACCGGCCCGTTTATCCAATACACCTACGCCCGCATACGATCAGTGTTGCGCAAGGCCGAATCCGCAGGATACTCCATGACCGGCTACGAAATGGTGTCTCCCAACGAAAAGGAGACGTCACTCATTCAGCATCTCGCCGACTTCCCTCAAGTTGTATCAGAGGCTGGGCGCACATATTCCCCGGCTCTTATAGCCAACTATGTCTATGACCTCGTAAAAGAATACAATCAGTTCTACCACGACTATTCAATTCTTAACGAATCGGATGCTGCAGTGCGTTCATTGAGACTTTCATTGAGCAAAAACGTGGCGTTAGTTGTTAAGAAAGGAATGGGACTCCTCGGAATAGAGGTGCCCGAACGTATGTAACGCAAATTGAAACTTAACATTTTACTCTATATGAACAACTACAATCTCAATTCCTACGAATCCCAGTCGCTTGACTCTCAGGTTTCGCAAGTCATGAAACAGGTATATGTCAAGATGTTTCTTGCTCTGCTTGTCACTGCAGGAGCCGCCGCTCTCTGTTCAGGTATTCCGAATCTCGTCATGTTCCTTGCCTCCCATAGTTGGGTATATTGGGGACTTCTCATCGTTGAACTTCTGATGGTGTTTGGCATCAGCGGCGCAGTAAACAAAATCAGCTCTCCCGCAGCCACGGCGTTGTTTTTTATCTACTCCCTGCTCAATGGCGTCACATTTGCCTTGATTTTCTATGCTTATACTCCTATTTCGATATTCAAGACATTTCTTATCACCGCAGGAGTATTCGGAGCTATGAGCGTATACGGATATTTCACCAACCGTGATCTTACAAAAATCGGCTCGTTCCTATTCATGGCTCTTATCGGATTAATCATAGCAAGTATTGTAAATATATTTTGGGCCAACAGCACTCTTGAGTGGATCGTATCAATCGCCGGCGTTCTTATCTTCGTTGGCCTCACCGCATGGGACACTCAAAAGATTAAACAAATGGCTCAATACGGCAGCGGCGTGGCCGAATCGCGCCTCGCCACCATCGGCGCATTGTCGCTCTATCTTGATTTCATAAACTTGTTCCTTTATCTGCTGCGTTTCTTCGGCAGCAGCCGCGACTAAGAGAAAAATCCAAATAATATAAAAGCATGGATTCCGCAGTAGGGGAATCCATGCTTTTTTTGTGCATTTTAA
>CAZELD010000005.1:0-52206 GCA_964512855.1 uncultured Muribaculum sp. | reverse complement strand
GGGCGCCATTATTTCGAAGTCAGATCGTTTCATGTAGCAAATTTAGTGAAAAAATCGGTCTTATTACTCTCGCGCTGCAACGCCCCATATTATAATTCTCCAAAATAAGTCCTGTGGCTCTTTGGCCTAAAAACCGTGTTCAAAATCTGATAACCATCTCGAGAACAACTTTGTCCCGCTCCCCCTGGATCCCCTCTTCATTATGGCGATATAGATATTTCTCATAATTGACCCGTATGTCGGCAAAGACTTTGTCGTGGCTGTAAGTGAGGGTGGCGCCGAGAGTGATGCGGTTGCGGGAAGCGTCATCTGCATAGCGCGTCATGCCATCCACGCGCCCCTGGAACGAAAGCCTGTTAAATACGCCGGCTTGAACAGGCATGGCATAGTTGGCAAACATATTATAAGCATGGCAAGCCTTATACGCCTTGTGGGTGAAGTGTTCGTGCATATACTCCCCCTCTATCGTCCAGCGGTCGCGGCTCCATCCTATAGCTCCGTCAATTAGATTAGCTCTTACCTCATTGACCATTACAGTCTGAAGGCCGGTGACGAATTTTACATCGCCCGTGCGGAATATTATTTGCCCGGCGGCAGTCACTTTTTTATTCCATGTGTCATGGTCGCTGATGGATGTCGGATTGAAAACACCACCCTCCACCGTCAGCGGGGTGGAATAATAGCCCGCTTTAGCTCCCACGGCTCGATAATTGCACACCTGCTTCCCGATAAAAGACCGGTTGGCGAAATAATAAGTATGCGGAGCGCGGAACGGATCAACGCCAAACGGCATCCTGAATTGTCCTGCTTGAAAAGCTGCTCCGCCGCCAAGCGCGATGCGTCCCCAAGCGTCGAGGATTTTCATCTTGCCGCGGTCGCAAAGATCAGTATTCAAATAATAACTTATCTCGGGAGCTATATTGCCCGTAAACGACAATCGGGCGTTCCTAACTTGAAAACGGCTTTCCCCTTCCTGTGTTTCCATTTCCCAACGTGTGCGGATCGTTCCATTGACCTTAGGCGCGTACGAAAATGAATCTGAAGCGTGGTCGTCGGCAATCGCGCTCAAGTTTATGCTGCTTATTGCGATTACTGCGAGTACTGTGAAAAGACTGAGTTTATTCATATTCTTACAAAGTTAGTGATTTTTTGCTTGAATGATTCTATATAATTTGGTTACATTATAGCGTAATTATGATTACGGATGCATTGTTGATGTGCTAAATGCTTCCATAAATGGTGTTTCTAAAGCAAAAATCCGTAAAAAATATCTATATTCGAGAAAAATGTAACAAAATACTTGGATTTAATGGAAATTGTGTATACATTTGCGTTGTGATAGTAATTTTTATGTTTTTAAGTAAAAAAGATTATGATTATGGGTTTAAAAAGATTGTTTGTTGCATCTATTTGCATTATGCTTTTTACGGGGACTATTATGAGTGTGGAACAAGAGGGGGCGAAGAGTGTTGAATCATCGCTTAGCGCGGATCTTGTTAGTAGCTACATTTGGCGTGGACAGGACATGGGAGGAGTTAGCCTTCAGCCTGGTTTTGGAATCTCTTATTGTGGGTTTTCGGTAGGCCTATGGGGATCCTCTTCATTTGAAAAAGAGGATACAAAGGAGGTCGACATCACAGTGGGATATGCTTACAAGGGCTTTAGCGTTGGTATCACCGATTATTGGTTTGACGACGGACCGGGATATTTCCATTACGCTTCCCACAAGACTGCTCATGTCTATGAGGCGACGCTTGGATATGACTTTGGACCGGCGGCCATTAACTGGTACACAAACTTTGCCGGAAATGACGGTGTGACCTCAAAAGGTAAAAGAGCCTATTCCTCCTATGTACAAGCCTCGGCGCCGTTCTATTTGGGGGGTCTTGATTGGAGTGCCGAAGTGGGAGCTACGCCATGGGCTACAACTTTCTACAATGCTTCAGGTTTCGCTGTCATTAACGTCGGGTTAGGTACGTCGAAGACATTCGCAGTAAGCGATATGTTTGGGCTGACGGTATATGCTAAAGCTATATGCAATCCGCGTAATGACAAAGTTTATCTCGTTGCGGGGATATCATTCAGTGGTTTATGAGAAAAAGTTTTGAACGAAAAAAGTTATTGGAAGATGAAAAAAATCGAAGCGATTATCCGCAAAACTAAATTCGAGGATGTCAAAGATGCCCTTATCAATGCCGACATCGAGTGGTTTTCTTATTATGAAGTGAGAGGTGTAGGCAAATCACGACAGGCGCGGATATACCGTGGTGTAATGTACGACACGAGTTCCATCGAACGGATTCTGGTGTCTATCGTAGTGCGCGACATAAATGCGGAGAAAACGATTGCGGCGATTATGAAAGCCGCCCAAACGGGAGAAATTGGGGATGGGCGTATATTCGTAATCCCGGTGGAAGATTCAATCCGAATACGCACCGGTGATAGAGGTAACCTCGCTCTTTACAATGCCGAACATGAGAAATGATAGAAAACACTTGTTGCTAAAATTTTTTAATATCTGAAGTGATGAAAAAACATATATTTGTGGGAATCGCAGCCATTATGGCTATTGCGATTGCGCTCCCTGTATGCGCTGTCGCCGGCACATTGTCGGCTGATTCTATAACCTCTGTGGTGGAAGGTATAGCGCCGCCCGTGGATTTGCCAGTGACGGAGGTGGCTGAAGACGACGCTAATCCGTTGGTGTCTGGATTGAACACCGTCTGGATGTTGCTTGCGGCCATGCTTGTGTTTTTCATGCAGCCGGGATTTGCTTTAGTGGAAGCCGGATTCACGCGATCAAAGAATACGGCGAATATACTCATGAAGAATTTTGTCGATTTCATTTTTGGCTCATTGCTTTATTGGTTCATTGGATTTAGCATAATGTTTGGAATCGGACACTTCTGCGGCGTCCCTGATTTTATGAGCCTGGCTTTTGACAGCGCGGGCTTGCCTGATCCTAACTCGTTGCCTACCGAGGGTTTCTTGGTGTTCCAGACTGTTTTCTGCGCCACTGCTGCAACAATTGTTTCGGGGGCGATGGCCGAGCGTACAAAATTTTCTGCTTACGTCATTTACACAATTTTTGTAAGTGTTTTAATATACCCCGTTTCCGGACATTGGACATGGGGTGGAGGTTGGCTTATGTCAGGTGAAGATGGATCGTTTATGATGGAAACCTTTGGAACCACATTTCATGATTTTGCAGGATCCACCATCGTTCACTCTGTCGGAGGTTGGATCGCGCTTGTCGGTGCCGCCATACTTGGCCCGCGCATTGGGAAATACACTAAAGATGGAAAATCGAAAGCTATTCCTGGACACAATCTTACGCTTGCAGCCCTCGGCGTGTTCATCCTTTGGTTCGGATGGTTCGGATTTAACCCCGGTTCAAGGCTTGCTGCATCGGGAATAGAGGATCAAATATCGATATCGCTTGTGTTCCTGAACACTAACCTTGCCGCTTGCGCCGGAGGTTTCGCCGCGCTATTAATAAGCTGGGTTAAATACGGAAAGCCCTCACTGTCGTTAACTCTGAATGGCGTGCTTGCCGGACTTGTCGGTATAACTGCCGGATGTGATGCTGTGGCTCCTGTCGGAGCGGTTGTTATCGGTCTCGTATGTGGCGGTCTTATGATATGCTCTGTTGAATTTGTGGATAGGGTGCTGAAGATTGACGATCCTGTAGGTGCCGTGTCGGTTCATGGCGTATGCGGATTCACGGGAACTGTACTCACTGGATTATTCTCAGTGGAAGAGGGATTATTCTACGGAGCCGGATGGGGATTCCTTGGCGCGCAGGCGTTTGGTGCTATTGTCATTGGCCTATGGGCTGCCGTAATGGGTTGTATTGTATTCAAAGCTGTCGATAAAGCTCACGGATTAAGAGTGCCTGCTCGCATTGAAGAAGAAGGCCTCGACATATACGAACACGGTGAATCAGCCTATAACTCATAGAAAGATTGATCTGCTCAATATGCAGTAAAACGGGGTAAATCTCGTCACGAGGCATTGCAATTGCAAAACAAGAGAAAACAAGAGATAAAGGATATCCTCAACTCATTTGATTCCGTTGATTGACTATCTTTTGTCTCTTGTTATTTTGTGTCTCCGTGTGTCGAAATCCCTAAAATTGGGTAACCCATGAAGCGTTCCATGAAGCGTTCTCCGCAATAATTACCCTACTTTGAGGGATTGTGTGCGATTCTATGAAATGCTAATTTTGCTTCGGGAAAATTCGTCCTGAATTATGATAAAGAACCAATCGACATATACGCGCTTTGACACTCTGAGGAATATAATCGAAGACAACAATCAACTGGTCGTTCTGCTAAATCGATTTGACATTTCTCTTGGTTTTGGCGATGGAACTGTTGAGGAGGTCTGCCGAAACAACGGAGTGGATATGGGCACGTTTCTTGCCGTAACTAATTTCATCGGCGGAAAAAAATGGGATCAATACGATATTTCGCTCCTTTCGCTCATTGGATATCTGCGCAAATCTCATTCGAGATTCATGGAATTTTCCCTCCCGAATATTAAGAAGACGCTTATCGAAGGCATAAATGAGGCGAAGACTTCCGAAATATCGATGGTGATACTCCGATTCTATGACGCATATATGGAGGAGGTAAAGAGCCACATGGACTACGAGGACGCGGTAATATTCTCTTATGTCGAGAAGCTGATAAACGGGACTATCTCAAAAGGATTCCACATATCCGAATTTTCTTCAAGGCATGACCACATGGCGGGGAAACTCGACGACTTGAAAGAGCTCTTTATTTACAAATTCAAGCAAAAGAACAATGAGATGATAAACACCGCATTGCTCGACTTGATGTTGTGCGGAAAGGAGCTTATACAGCATTGCGAAATAGAAAATCACCTGCTGTTTCCTCAAGTGGAAAGATTGGAACAGGAATTGAGAGCCAAGCAAGAGGTGTGTCATGAAAAAAAGGAAGCGCAATTGTCTTCGGCCGATAATCTCACCGACCGTGAGAGGGAGGTCTTGAGGGAAATCGCCCAAGGACTATCGACAAAGGAGATTGCCGACAAACTGTGCCTCTCCTTTCACACCGTGTCAACCTACCGTAAAAATCTTGGAGAGAAGCTAAACATACATTCTGCGACGGGAATGGCGGTATATGCGATCCTGCATCACATCATTGATATAAACGATATTAACATTCCCTGAACATAAAGCTCCACATGATGCGTTGCGATTGCCGATGTTAGTCAAAGTGTAATTAAATATTTGCGTATCTCGGAAAAATGTTGCATCTTTGTGTTCGTTTAATTGCAATTTGATAATTATGGCTTTGATAATTCCTCCGAGATATAAGCAGAAACTGCTTCCTGAAACTACTGAAATAGCGATAAAATCTATAAAAGAGGGCTTTCAGACAGAATTGGCCGCAGCTCTAAATCTGCGCCGTGTCACCGCGCCGCTGTTCGTCCTGTCAGGAACAGGTATAAACGATGACCTGAATGGGGTGGAACACGCTGTGAGCTTCCCCATCGATGCCATGGATGGCGCGCGTGCCGAAGTCGTACATTCATTAGCAAAGTGGAAACGAATTAAGCTCGGAGCTTACGACATTGCTCCGGGATTCGGATTATACACCGATATGAATGCGATACGCACTTTTGAAGATCTCGACAACCTCCACTCGCTTTACGTGGATCAGTGGGACTGGGAAAAGACAATAAACGAAACCGACCGAAATCTGGACTATTTGAAAGATACTGCGTCTAAAATCTATGACGTGGTGCGTGAGATTGAACGACGGATATACAGGCAATTTCCACACATAACTCCGGTCCTTCCCGACAAGATGACATTCATTCACTCCGAAGAGTTGCTTCGGCAATATCCCGATTTGCCCCCCAAGGAGCGTGAGGCGCAAGTGGCAAAAAAATATGGCGCCGTGTTTATAATCGGAATCGGAAACAAGTTGAGCAATGGCGAGCCGCATGATGGGCGCGCTCCCGACTACGACGACTGGATTACTGAAAACTCTGAAGGATATTCAGGTCTTAACGGCGATATTGTGCTGTGGAATCATGTGCTTGATTGCCCGTTTGAGCTATCCTCCATGGGAATACGTGTTAGTCCTGAATCCTTGAAACGTCAGCTTGAACAACGCGGATGTCCCGAGCGTGCGGGGCTGGCTTTTCACAAAGCCCTTCTCGCTGGTGAGCTGCCTTATTCTATCGGAGGTGGAATAGGGCAAAGCCGACTTTGTATGTTCCTCCTTCAAAAAGCTCATATAGGGGAGGTGCAAGCCTCAATATGGCCTGAAAAACAGATTGCCGAGTGTCAGGCGGCAGGAATTACATTGCTATGATATGATAAAACGGATTATAATAGTTTTTGCCGCTGCATTGAGTGCTATGGCGGTTCTTGCGGTGGAGTTTGATTCGGTGTTTGTAAACCGCGCGTTGCGTGTCGATTATATATTCTCCGGTATTCCTGCCGGCGATTCAATGCGCTGCGAAACTTCTGTCGCCGACGTTTCTTCATTGCCTCATTGGGCCGGTAGGCGTCATAATCTTGACAAACTACCCCTTAAAGGCAACGGCAACGTAACTGTGACCTCGCTTGACGGTGACACGCTCTACCGCACATCATTCTCCTCGCTTTTCTGTGAATGGATGACTCTTGACGAACAGTGTCCCACAGCTTTCGAGCACACGGTGCTGATACCGTTTCCAAAAGATAGCGTAAACGTGGAACTCGTGTTGGCCGATGCGCGGCAGAATGAAATCTCTCGCTGTCGGTTCATCGTTAATCCGGCCGACGAGTTGATTGCAGCCAAAGAAACTTCCCACATAACACATCACCGTTACATTCACTCTGGCGCCGTACCGGAAAAAGCTATCGACGTAGCTATTATATCCGAAGGTTATACTGCTGAAGAAATGGACTCCTTTTATCGCCATGCCCAAGTGGCAGTTGAGGCGATTATGGCTCATGAGCCTTTCAAGTCGCTGAAAGATAGGTTCAACTTTGTGGCCGTAGCGGCGCCTTCTCTCGACAGTGGCGTCAGTGTGCCGCGCCTTGGCGATTGGAAATCAACTGCGGTGTCGTCGCATTTCAGCACATTCCATTCCGACCGCTACCTTACCACAAGAAATATATTCCGGCTCAACGACCTTCTTGCGGGAATACCTTACGAGCATATAATCGTCCTGGCAAATACCGATGAATACGGCGGAGGTGGAATATACAACGATTACACTTTGACTGCCGCGCGTCACAAACTCTTCCGCCCGCTGGTGGTTCATGAATTTGGTCACAGTTTCGCAGGGCTTGCCGACGAGTATTTCTACGAGGAGGATGTGATGAGCGACACATACCCGCTCGATGTGGAGCCGTGGGAGCCTAATATAACAACGCTTGTTGATTTCGGCGGCAAGTGGAAAGAGTTGATTCCGGAGGGGACGCCGATCCCAACGGATCCTGCCGATGCCGTGAAATACCCGATCGGACTTTACGAAGGTGGAGGATATTCTTTCAAAGGGGTGTATCGCCCGGCCGACCAATGTCGTATGCGCAACAACTCTTACCCCTCATTCTGTCCGGCTTGCAGCGCCGCAATTACCGCCATTGTCAACTTTTATACTGAGCCTTAACCCAAATCCCGATAAGGCTAATTACTCCTATTAGCGCCATTAATCCGGAAATGCCCGTGAACATCGACTTGAGGCCGGAAGCGGCTTTTTCCACTTCTATTATCGTCGTGACGGTGTCTACTCGGCAAATGGCGACCGTGTCTCGCTCGGTATGTGTCCGGTAAATGGTTCTAACTCTAGTCTCCCTTACGGTGTCGGCCACGGTCGTTATATGGATACTGTCGCCGATATAGATTGTGTCTGACGATGCCGCGCGTTCTATGCGGTGATCGATATGCGAGGTCGGAGCCGCGACCGGAATCTGGCGGGTGCACCCCGCAAGAACGATGAGGACGATTCCTGCTCCTGCTGCGATTAATAGTATTCTCATGGCGTTTGTTGTGTCGGGGCTGTCATTCGTTTAAGGATAGTGTCTCGCTTTTGCGTGAAGGATTCAAATGACTCAAAAAGATCGGCAAGGGCGGTAAGTGAGCTTTCTCGCTGGCTTTCATAATAGGACGCCGCTTTCGACGAAGAGGGGGTTGTCCCTTTAAGCGCTCCGCCTACGCCTGAAATCTCCTCTATTAGTCTCAGTTGCTGCTCTACCATCCCGTTGATGCCCAGATCGGAGGTCGACGATACTATCTGCTGTGGCCCTGGAAGACCGGGAATCGCACGATAAATAACTATTCCGTCAGGGGCGGCCCAGTTTTGAGCGGTGTCGCTTAGCGACATATACGGCGATTTCTGATTGTCCGGGAAGAGAAGAACCCCTTTGGCTGCCGTCGACAACACTCGGTCGTTAAGTGTGAGCAAGCGGTTGATATTGCGTTGATGCTCTATCAGATCCTCTACAAACGAGTGGATTTCGCCATCGATGAGCGGATAAAACTTGTAGATGTAAGGATGGGTGTCGGCGGTGTATTCATCGATTACCTCGCCGCTCGGTGACATGAAACGGCAGTGCCATTCACCGGTCATCTCCCAACGGGTCTTTATTTCTGCGTGCTTCAATTTGGCGCGCCGCTTGTTTTCTGCATTTATGCTTGGAAGCTCATGGATTCCGGCGTAATAAAATTTTCCTGAACGGGGATCATGGCATCGCAAGCGTTCACGGGTCTCGAAATTCCATATCTCAATAAGCCGTTGTCTACCCTCAGGAGCGCTTGAAAATGACACTGAATCATTTGCCGATTCGCCAAGCATGGCGCTTGAGGTGTAGTCGAGGTGAGATCCCGCTCCTTCGTAGATTCGTTTTATGCGCGATGCTTTCTGACGGCTGCCATGGCTGTGGCGCATAACTATTTGACGCAAGGTCATGTCGTGTAGCTCGCCGAGAAACTCTGTCTGTCCGTCATGGGTCATATCGATGAAAAATCTTGTCGGATTCACCTGTTCAACATGGACGCTGCAGCCGCTTTCATCAACATGGCGCGACACTCGGTGAATGGCGCATCCTGAAATCAGGAACTCTTCAAATGTGCGTGCGTCAAGCTCGCCATATTCTTTGTCTGATTCGACGCTGCGTCTTGTGCGGTAACAGCCCACCACTGTCTTAACAAGCTGACGGATTATGTTGTTGGTCGCCGGATGGTGGTTTATTCGGCTCAGAAGCTCCCGTTCAGGAATAGGAATTCCGTTATTGTCGAGTACTATGTCGCCCCATTGATCGCCGAAAGTGTAGCGCTTGAGCCTTGAGCGGCGGCTCCTGAGACAAGCGCCGAGATTCCAGATGCTTTTTGCGTGATTAAGATAGTTCATTGGCTTAAAAATTTAAGCAGTTATTATTAAACAAGCTCTTAGATAGGCTTGATAGTAGCGAATGATGCCGAGTCAAGAGCGTAAATTTCCGGAAGATCGATGATCGCGTGGACTGACAGCAACGTCCCCGAAACGGGATAAAGATCGATACGCCTTTCCGAAACTACGGCTACCGGTGAATCTGCGGTTCCCTTGCTGTAGGGCGACTGTTGAAGCTTGGCGATTCGTGAGTTTCGATCGGCAGTGATCGTCGGAACACCGGTCCATCCTTCCATTTCCACTGTTACTACTTTGAGAACCCCGGCGGGAAGAGTAAGGTATCCACATCCATCTTCGGTCTCCGTTAGCGAGCATCGGTCTGAAATTTCAATCGGATTTAGCAGGTCAAGATCTGCGTTATGAAGGAGATGCCGGTACCAATCATCCATCTGTGCGTCCAGAATATCATCTATATCCATGCCGTCTGTGCGGGTTATGCTGTAATCGGAAACAACTTTTTCCGGACAAGCCCTAAGGCGCCATTCTCGTGCCAACTCAGATTTACTTAAAAGCAACTTCATAATAATTAATCTTTTAATGTGTCTTTTTTCTTAGAAGCTGTGTCTATTTTCAATTTTATGACACAGCTTCTTAATAATTATGAATTATGCGTTAAAAATTAGGCTATCCTTCGCCTCCATCCTCTTCGTCATTATTCCCCGGAGAAACAGGGCTTGTCGTGGTGGTTGACGATTTGCTTGTTGCCACGATTCGTAGATGAGCTCCCGGATATCTCAACACCAGGCATGAAGCTTCTGTTAGAACCACTGCCTCCGAATTGCGTTGTCCCGATTTTAGCAAGTCGATAGGCATAGCTTTAAACGGTATGTGGGTATACTTCTGCAAATATTCTGGGTCGATCACCATCGCGTCATCCTCATGGCCGCAAGCGTCGAAAATTTCGCTCAACACCACATAAAGGCGCCCAAACTTGGTGTGGATCTCTGTGAAGTCGATGCCCCAGCGTGTAACAGTTTCTGTAGCCCCTATCACTTTTACGCTGTCAAGTGTGCTGAGGGATTCGATGAAACCCGACCCGCCGATAAGAATTTTGCGCGACGACCCGGCATTACCCGTGAAAGCCTGACGTGACAGTTTCACCATGTCAAGGGCGCTCAACTCGCCTTTTGTGTATTGGAACTCATTGTCTGTCTGGTTCCAGATGCCCTGGGTCATAAACACCGCGCCTTCCGACGGCCCTTTCTCAAAACGGTGCATGGTGCCAAACAAAAAATTCTTCTCCATGCCGAGTCGCATATCCATGAGAGCCACCTCCTGCTGATCGGTCAGTGTCCACCCCACCTCCTTAGCCGACTGGCGTTGAAGCATTGACTGTTCAACTTGAGCCTTGAATATCTGGCAATAATTCTTTTGTTTAACGGGAAGAGCCTGTGCGTGGGTAGTTTGCACATCCATCTCAGCCGCTGCGCGGCCCATCCTTATAACCCTGCTGCCGGAATAGATATAAACATCTTCATCCGTCTCAAGGCCTATCGGCTTTAGATTGAGTGTATCCTCGACGCTGTTTACATAAAACATAATACCCTTCTTTGTGCCGCACTCGGCATCCGGTATAAGCACTGTGTCTGTCTCGCTGAAACATTTTGTGCTGTTAACTTCAAGTTTGATCTCGGCTATTGAGCTGCTCGTGATGCTGTCGCGTGACACGCTCGTCTCGCTCGGAGTTGTGTCGACCGAATAATATTCCGTAACCATGCTCTTGGAATGACGCGCCTTGCTCATGCGCGAAATTTGATCGATAGGGGTGGCCATTGGGCGTATCTTGACGATACGGCTGTCAATCTCGTTTGTCAATAGATCCGCGCTCGCTTGCTGCGAGATTGTGGTGGTAACGGGGGAATTAAGCACGTGTGAAGCGCCGCTGGCGCCGGTTGCGATAACTGGATTCATAGTCCTTTTATTTTTAAATAATTAATACTGGTTTATACGGTAAAAATATGCTTATGCGTTGTCCCAGATGCTTTTACGCATTTCAGGGAAAAAATCGGTAGTAGGGGAGGCCGACGCTTCTACTCCATCTGCGTTAGGCGACGGTGGTAGCTGCTCATAGAGCGACGGTGCGTTAAGGCGTTGTTCGGCAGCCTCATTAAGTCCTTTCAGATAGCCGCGTTGCTCCGCATCGTGAATGGCGCTGGAATCCGGATCAGGCGACGGGGCTCGGCCAAAATGTTTGTCTACTGCTTCCTGTGCGTCGGTGCCCGCAAGGATATCGACCAGAAAATGTCCCGCTCTTGCGTCACGTTCTATTAAGGCGGCAAGAGATAATGATTCTTGTTGTGTTTCCATAGCTAATTTGTTTTGTTGTAAGAATTCGTTGATGGTGCAAAGTTAAAGCGCCATATTGCCGAAAATACCTGTTTTTTGTCCCACCCCCTAAATTTTTTTTCAATTACCTCCATAGACTCAATCATTCCGGTAAGGCGATAGCCGCCATAACTCGCAATGCTCAATGCTCTTTCCCAAAATTTCCCCCAGTCACCCCTCTTAACAATGTTAATGTCCCATTTTTCTTGAACAATTGATTCCCGTAGAGCGTAATATTAATGACTGTCAAAATTTTTTCACTTTTTTAGCAAACTTCATGAAAATATTTATATTTGCATCAGTTACTTACTGCAACGAGCTTTTTTTGAGAGTTTTTTGCCGATGAGTGATTTGATAAAGATAGTTAAGTAATAATTTGAGTTTCAATTGATTGGCGCAGGATGCGTCAATGCAGTTCTGTCGGCGTATCTCTCTGCCCTTTATACCCTAATAGTTCTCTGATTCTCTTATTATTAGCGATTTAAAGAAAAATTGAGCTAAATATAATTTGTAAAACTAAATAAACTCTTGCATGAAGAACATTTGTTTTCTAATGTCCCGGAAAGCATGGATTGTCACTGTGATGCTCCTTAGTCTTTCCTTCCCGGCGTTGGCGCAGAAAATTACCGTTACTGGTACTGTGGTCGACAAGACCGGTGAGCCCCTGATTGGAGCGAGTGTCATGGCGAAAGGTACCTCTTCCGGTACTGCTACTGACTTTGATGGTAACTACTCCATCGACGTCGAGCCCAATGCCGTGCTTGTGTTTTCTTATGTTGGCTACAATACCCGGGAAGTTAATGTCGATGGTCGCTCCAAAATTGATGTGACACTCGATGAAAATTCCGTCATGCTTAACGAGGTGGTAGCCATCGGTTACGGTACCGTCAAGAAAAGCGACGCTACTGGATCGGTATCGGTGGTGAAGCCTAGCGAAATTCAAGCCGGTCTGGCAACAAGCGCCCAGGATCTGCTTGTCGGCGCTTCACCGGGTGTCGTTGTGACAACCAATGGTGGTAGCCCGCAAGGCGACGCCTCTATCATGATTCGTGGTGGTGCGTCTTTGGCGGCTTCCAACGAACCGCTTATCGTCATCGACGGAGTGCCAATGGAACGTGGTTCCGTAATCGGCTCTTCCAACCCCATCGGGCTTATTTCGCCCGAAAACATCGAGTCTATGACTATCTTGAAGGACGCTTCTGCAACAGCTATCTACGGTAGCCGAGCTTCAAATGGTGTCATTATTATCACTACTAAGAAGGGACAAAGCGGAAAACCGCAAGTAAACTTCGCCGCCAATATGTACATAAATACCCCGCGTAATTACATGGACATGATGACGGGAAAAGAGTTTGCTAATTTCGTAACTAATTACTACGGTGCTGATTCTTCTCAAGCTGCAGCGCTTGGAGTGGAGGGCAAAATATACAACACGGATTGGCAAAAAGAGGTGCTACGCACAACCGTTTCAAGCGACTACAACTTGAGTGTCGGTGGAGCGCTAAGCTTCCTCCCTTACCGTGTCGCCATCGGTTACACTAACAACAACGGTATCATCAAGACTTCTAAGATGGACCGCTTGACAGCAAGCATAAACTTGACCCCCAAATTCTTCGACAACACTCTTCAGGTGAATGCCAACTTGAAAGGGGCGTACATCGCCAACCGTTACAACGGCGACGGTCTGGGTGGAGCTGTCAGCTTCAACCCGACGCTTCCCGTAAAAATGCCCGGCGGTAACAACTACAACAACTGGACTACCTACACCGCAGGCGGCGGTCTTGCCGACATGGACACACCGCTCGGCCCGCCAAACACTCTTGCCGCAATCAACCCGGTTTCTTTGATCGAAGACTACTCTTCTACTTCAAAGGTCTATCAGTCAATCGGTAGCTTGCAACTTGTCTATCGTTTGCCGTTCCTACCCGACCTGCGTGCCAACTTGAACCTCGGTTACGAGTACAACCACGGTGAATGTTGGACCTACAATTACCCGTTCTCTCCCGCAGCATGGAAAGCCGGACACTATATCCCCGGTTCTGACGATCCCGTGCAGGACGGTTACACCACTAAAGAAAAGCAGAATCAGGAACGATGGAACCTTCTTCTTGACTTCTTCTTGAACTACAATAAAGAATTTGAGAAGATTCACTCCACCCTTGATGTGACCGCAGGTTACTCTTGGCAGAAATTCCGCGACTACTCTCACACTATCAGCCGCGTTTATGCGCCCGGACAATCTTTTGACGGATACATGAGAAGCGAAGTCGTGCCGTCGCGCACTCCTTACAACCTCGTGTCATTCTTCGGTCGTGTGAACTACGGTTACGCTGAAAAATACTTGTTGACCGCGACTGTCCGCGGTGATGGTACATCTCGTTTCTCGAAGGACAACCGCTGGGGTGTGTTCCCCGCAATCGCTCTCGGTTGGCGCGTCATTCAGGAAGAGTTCATGCAGCCCACGCGCAACATCCTAAGCGACTTGAAGCTACGTCTCGGTTGGGGTGTCACCGGTCAGCAGGATCTTCCCGACCAGTATTTCCCATATCTCCCTGTCTACAACGTGTCTACCGACCTTAACAACCGCGCCCCTATCGGGACAAGCAATTACGCCTATCTCGTGACACCAAACTGGTACAACGCCGACCTTAAATGGGAGGAAACTACCACTTGGAACATCGGTCTTGACTTCGGATTCCTCAACAACCGCATCAGCGGTAGCATCGACTGGTACCTCCGCAAGACTAAAGACCTTCTTACATGGGCCAACTTCCCCGCAGGATCAAACCTCTCGAACGCCGGTAACCTAAACCTTGGCGACCTTGAGAACCGCGGTCTTGAATTCAACTTGCTCACACGTCCTATCGTAACTCAGGATGTGCAATGGCAGAGCAACATTAACGTGGCTTGGAACAAAAATAAGATCACACGCCTTGCCGACGGAGCCGACTCTACAACCGGTGGCATCGGTAACGGTATAAACATTCAGAAACATCAGGAGGGATTCCCCGCCTACAGCTTCTGGGTTTACGAGCAGGTATATGACGCCAACGGCGATCCTCTCGAAAACGTGTACGTTGACCGCAACGGCGACGGCGAAATCACCGACGCCGACAAATACCTATATCACAGCAAAGACCCCGCCGTGACTATCAACTGGCAGAACACCGTAAACTGGAAAAACTGGGATTTCGGAATCGTTCTCCGCGCAAGCATCGGCAACTGGGTGTACAATGCTAACGAAATGAACAACGCATTCATCTCTGCTACTGCAACTGCGCCTCTGAGCAACCTCATGGGTGGCGACACTTACCTCTGGAAGATGACGCGTGACACCAACGTGCGTTCAAGCGACTACTTCGTGCGCAACGCAAGCTTCCTCCGCTGCGACAACATCACAGTGGGTTACACTTGGCCGTCGCTTCTCAACGATATGCTTCGTCTTCGCATCTACGGAGCCGTTCAGAATCCGTTTGTAATCACAAAGTACAAAGGGCTTGACCCGGAAGTCGGCAGCGGTATAGACAGCAACATATATCCGCGTCCTGTAACGGTGTCATTCGGTATTGTGGCTCAATTCTAATCAATAACAAGACAATAGAATTATAATTATGAAATTATATAAATATATCACAATCGGGGCTGCGGTCTTCTCAATGGCCACATTCCAGTCATGCGTCAACGACCTTGACCTTGAGCCGACAAATCCGACTACCAAGACCGAACTGACTTCTCAGGCCGAATGGGACGGATACTTTGGCAGCCTCTACGGATCACTGCTTTATGTCGGCAATCTTTCCACTTCCGACGGCGGAGCCGGAACATACGTGCGTTGTCACTGGAACCTTCAGGAAATAACCGCCGACGAGGCGATAATCTCAAACAAATGGAATGACCCGGGTTATCACTCGTTGAACTTTAACACTTGGCTCACCGACAATGAGTGGGTGTACGCCGCATTCTCACGCGAGTTCTACACCGCGCGTCAATGTACTGAATTTATCGAAGCCGTGGGCGGTGCGAGCCATTTCTACACCGAAGAAGAGATCGAGGCCATGAAAGCTGAGGCTCGTGTGATACGCGCTCTCGCTTACTACAATATGATCGACCTTTTCGGACGCGGACCATGGATTCCCGGAACTCCCACCGGAGCCACTCCTCCCACCTACGATCGCGTGCAGTTGTTCAACGCCACTGTCAACGACCTTACCGATGTGATTGATGGCGGACATCTCGTTCCGGCTGCTCAGCAGATTTATGGACGTCTGTCCCGTGAAGCGGCCTATATGCTTCTCGCCAAGCTTTACTTGAACGCCAAGGTGTATGTCGGTAAAGATATGTATGCCGAGTGCGCCGCAGCTTGCCAGGAGATTTTGAAAACCATCAACACCCTCGCTCCGGAATACAAATACCTCTTCTGCGCCTCCAACGATAAGTATGTGGGCAATGGTGAGATTCTTTGGGCTGTTCCGCAGCAGGTGGGAGCCTTTGAAACTTGGGGAGGCACAACCTACATGACTGCCGGAGCTTACATCGAGAGCGCCGCTGAGGACGAACTCGTCCGTCTTGGAGCCTATGGTCTCGGTGACGACGGCAAGGCTACAGGCCCGGCTCCCTGGTCAGGTTTGCGTATGCGTCCTGAATTGTCTACCGCATTTGAACCCGGCGACAAGCGCGCTCTGTATTACGCCGGCACTTACAATGTGGGCGTTGAGGATCTTGACAGCTACGATGAGACTTCCGACGGATATATGTGTACGAAATACACTTATACCTCCGAGGACGACTATGAGAATACCGCGGGCGTGATTCCCGGTTCGCAGGTGTGCAACGCAGACTGGCCTCTGTTCCGTCTCGCCGACACATTCTTGATGCTTGCTGAGTGTCAGGTGAACGGTGTGGAATGTAGCGGTAAAACCTATTTCGACAAGGTGCGTTCTCGCGCAGGCCTCGCCCCGGCGGCTCTTAACGAGGAGACGCTTCTCAAGGAGCGCCAAAGAGAGCTTTATTGGGAAGGACATCGCCGCAGCGACCTTATCCGCTTCGGTCAATACACCGGTTCCGTGTATAATTGGTCATGGAAGGGCGGCGTTTACGAAGGTATGTCAATCGGTGACTATCGCGCGGTATTCGCAATTCCTTACCAGTATGTGGCAACAGTGGGTCAGAACCCCGGTTATTAATTTGAGTTATCACCTCTTAATTTTAAGAAAACAATGGTCAACAAATTATCAATATTTCTCGCTATGACGGCGGTAGCCCTCGGCTTTTCCGCTTGTAGCGATGATGATACTCCAAAATATCACGAGCCTGACGCTGACACTGTGTTGGTGTTGAACACACCGCCGTTCGCGCAGCAGCTTTATATGCTCACTCCCGGCTCCACAATGACATTCGACGTGAAGGAGCAGCCCGATTACGGATTTGCCGCATCGGTCAACTATGGACTTGAAATGTCGCTCGACAAGGAGAATATTTACCAGCTTACGCCGAGCGCGCTCACCTCGCCTTCGATGGTGATCAAGCAGGATGATATGGCGACAGGCCTTTGCGTGCTCAACAACATCGAATCAGAAGAGGATTGGAACGCCAACACTGCGGCTCAAGGCGTGCAGACGGTTTATGTCCGCGCCACCGCTCAGCTTCCCACCGTGGAATCGAGCCTTGTGAAATCGGACTGGGTGGAACTCAAGCAAGTTCAAGGCTATTTCGCCATCCCGCAGCCCGGAGCTATCTATCTCATCGGTTCACCTTCGGGATGGGAGGAGCCTACCGAATCTAATGCCGACAAGCTCGCTGACCGGCGTTTGTTTGAAACCACTATCGGCAACCAGATTTATTCAGGCGTGTTCGATCTGCCGGCGGCTCCGATGTTCCGCTTCTATACTGCGCTCAATGGCTGGGACGATGCGAGTGTTTCATCAACATCCCTGACTTCCCGGGCGGTAAGATGAATATCGTTGTCAATATGAAGGACAAGTCAGTCCAGATTATGGCCGGCGAACAGACTGTGATCGAACCCCAATACGTATATATGGTGGGTAATAATGCCGGATGGGGCACAGCTCAATGGGCGGGAGCTGAAGATGGATCGGTGAATTATGCGGTGACTCTTGGCACACCTGCTCCCACCGTTGCCGGCGAAGGATGTTTTGAAGTGCCTGATGTAGGCGGACATAAATTGACCGTGACGCTTAACAGTGTCGACAACACCGCCCTCTTTGCGACAGAATAATAATTAACTCAACGATTATTGATTAATATGAAGAAATTTGCATTATATTCGCTTCTGGCTTTGTCGATGGGTTTCATGGCCTGTGACGAAGTGGAGGATCCAACCGGCAAACCGGTTGTCAACGAGCCTGTTGCGGGGTTTGACCTGGGCAACTTTAAATTGGGTACACCGATCGTCGACAATGGCGAGGTTAATCTCCCCGCGCTTAATGAGGCGCAAACTAAAACGGTGACCGTGCTGACTGTCGACGATGCCAGCAACCTTCCGGAGGGTTACGACCTGCATTTCAACTACGAGGTGTCGGCCAATCAGGATTTCTCTGATTCCACCATCGTAGCGGTGGCAGTCGACAGCATCAACGGAGTTCTCACCGGAACCGTCACCACGGCTCAGCTTGAAAGCGCTTACGAAGATATCTTCGGATTGTCGGCCGATCCACAGCCGGTTTATACCCGTGTGGCCGCCTACGCTTACAACAGCGCCAACAAGGAGACCATACGTCTCGGCGGCGATGCACAGTACTACAACAGTGTTACCTATACGCTCACACCCGATCCGGTGTTTGTGCTTTACACTCCGGGTGAATCCAACGGTTGGAGTCAAGACGCGAGCCAGCAACTTTACTCTACCGACGGCCTTTACTGGTGTACGGTCAACACCGAGAAGCTCACCTATACCGTCACCTATATCAGCACCTACGGTGTGATCGGCGATTTCAACAATTAGCCGAATTGGTAGGATTGGGCTAATTGGGCTAATAAGACTAATTATGGGGGGAGAGGGGATTATGATTTGGAAGGAAAAGTGGGAGGAAAATGTTAAAATTGGAGGTTTAGGGGCGATTTTTGTTGTTTTATACGAATTTTTGCATATCTTTGCACTCAATAACGCATGGAGATGCGTTATGCGACTTCGTCGCCAAGTTGTTTTGACATAATAAATTATTCTTTTCCATACAAACAGAATTGAATTGCATGGGGGGGGGTAATTTACTGATAGATAGTAATTTAGCTTTCAACTCCTATACTTTTTAATTAAAATAGTTTGTATGAAAAAAGTAATCATGTTTCTACTTGCACTTGTAGTGGTGGCGACGGCGTCGGCACAGATGCGTACGATCACCGGTACAGTGCTGAACGCCGATGACGGCGAGCCTCTTGTAGGGGCGTCGGTTCTTCCGGTAGGAGGGGGCAACGGGGTTGCCACCGACGTCGATGGAAAGTTTTCAATTAAAGTACCTCAGGCGGTAAAAGCAATCCGCGTAAGCTATGTGGGAATGGTGACTCAAGAAGTCCCCGTTACCGATGCGCCCATGACCATAAGCCTCTCTACGGGCAATAAGCTCGACGAGGTGATGGTGGTGGCATTCGGAACCACAACCAAGCAGGCCTTTACGGGAGCCGCCGCAGTGGTCGACGCTGAGGAGCTTTCAAAGCACATCACCACCAACGTGGCCGACGCGCTTGTGGGGTCTGTGCCCGGTTTCCAGATGCGATCCAGCTCAGGCGCCCCCGGCGCGAGCCAGGGAGAAATCAACATCCGCGGTATCTCCTCGCTTTATTCCAACACCGAGCCTCTCGTGATTGTCGACGGCGCTCCTTACGAAGCGAGCCTCTCCAACATACCGCAGAGCGACATCGAATCAATTTCAGTTCTTAAAGACGCAGCGTCAGCCGCCCTTTACGGAGCCCGCGGCGCCGGCGGTGTGATTATCGTAACCACCAAACGCGGACAGAGCAAGGAAGCTGTTGTCAGCGTCGACGCCAAGTGGGGTGTGAACTCTCGCGCCATCCAGGAGTATGACGTGATCAAGTCGCCAGCGCAGTACTATGAGACTTACTACGCTATGCTCTACAACTACAACCTGTATGGACAGGGAATGTCGGCCGCTGCCGCCAATGCCGCCGCCAACAGTATGTTGTTTAGCGGTGGTTCCAGTCTCGGTTACAATGTCTACACAGTGCCCGACGGCGAAAATCTTATCGGTCTCAACGGAAAAATCAACACCAACGCCTCCCTCGGCCGTGAAATCACCGGCCCTAACGGGGAGAAGATGTGGCTTCAGCCCGATGACTGGACCGATCAGGCTTACCATAATTCATTCCGTCAGGAATATAGTGTAAGCGTAAATGGGGGCACTGACCGCTCATCCTACTACACCAGCGTCAACTACCTTAATGACGATGGTGTCATGAGACACTCTTCCTACGACCGCCTTTCAGCCCGCGTACGCGCTGATTATCAAGCTAAGGAGTGGCTCAAACTTGGCGCCAACATAGGCTATGTCCATTCAAAGCAGAAATCAGTTCCTAACTTCGGAACATCGTTGAACTCAACCAACGTGATGTACTTCACATCAATGATGGCGCCGATATACCCGGTTTATCTGCGCGGCGTAGGCGAGGACGGCAAGCCCTACATACTCCGCAATTCTGACGGAAAAAATCGTTACGACTATGGTGTGGCAGCAACCAACTACGGTCTCGCCCGTCCGTTCATGAACAACGCCAACCCGCTCGGCACCAATGAATATGATAACACCGGTAATATCGGCAACCAGTTGAATGCGACTTTGAACGCCGACATCAACATCACCGACTACTTAAAATTCACAGCGCAGAGCACTCTTACATGGGGCAACACCATGTACTCTCACTATGAAAGTATCTACAACCCCAACAAATCGTCGATCAACGGCGAGCTTGTGAAATATCAGCAGAACTCAACCCGCACCAACAACGTGCAGACCCTTTCATTCTACAAAAACTTCGGGCCGCATAGCGAACATTATGTAAACGTGATGGCGGGTCATGAATATTACCGCACCAACTCCCGCTACTTGACGGCTACCGCGCAGGGCGGATTCTCTCCCAGCATTCAGGAGCTTTACGCATTCGCCAAGAAATCGACATCATCTTCACGCGCCATGAACTACAACGTGGAGGGTTATTTCGGCAGCGCCCAGTACAATTATCTTGAAAAATACTTCGCATCGGCATCCTATCGTCTTGACGGCTCTTCGTTCTTCGGCAAAGGCCACCGTTGGGGAAGTTTCTGGTCGGTGGGCGGCGCATGGCTCATCTCCAAAGAGGAGTTCATGAAGCCCTACTCTTGGATCGATATGTTGAAGATCAAGGCTTCTATCGGCCAGCAGGGTAACGACGGCGTGGGCTATGACGACCACTCTTATCTGCCCAACTATTTCTACTGGACTGACCTCTATCAGTTGACCTCTTCAGGCGAATACTCAATGTCGCCCTCATTCTACAACCTCGGTAACAGCGACATCACGTGGGAAACCACTACCAACTTCAATGTCGGCGCCGAGTTCGCGTTCCTCAGCAACCGCATCAGCGGTAACATCGACTTCTATGTCAAGCGAATTAGCGACCTGTTGTTCTGGATGTCAGTTCCGGAATCGGCCGGAGTGCGCGGTTACTACGGCAATATGGGCACCATCCGCAACCAGGGTGTTGAATTGACGCTCACGGGCCATGTGATCCGCACCCGCGACTTCGAGTGGCAACTCAGCGGCAACATTTCCCACAATGCCACCAAGATAGTGTCTCTGCCAAAGGCCAAAACCGGAGAGAACGGCGGCTTCTATGAAAGCTCGATCTGGTATCAGGAGGGTAAGCCCCTTTACAACTACATGACCCTCGCTTACGCAGGAGTGAACGAGTATGGAGAGGCTCTTTACTACTACGATCCTGATTTGATTGAGGACGGAGCGATGAAGACTTCTGTTCCGGGTAAAACCAAATCGAAAGATTATGTGACCACCACTCCGGGTGAAGCTTCCCGCTACACCGTGGGATCCATCCTGCCTAAAGTGTTCGGCGGTTTCAGCACCTACGTCCGCATCAAAGATTTTGATTTGACCGCGACATTTGACTACCAGATAGGCGGTAAGGTTTACGACAACCAGTATGCCGAATTGATGGCTGTTCCTTCGGGTGCATCTGATGCCGGTCGAGCAATCCACAAGGATGTCCTTAAGTCGTGGAGCCCCAACAACACTGATTCCAATATACCTCGTTGGCAATACGGCAACGGCAACAGCAACGCCAACACCGCATCGGACCGTTGGTTGACCAACGCAAGTTATCTTAACTTCCAATCATTTACCGTGGGATATACCTTCCCGAAAGGGTTGATTCCCGATATTACAAAACTGCGCTTATATGTAGCCGGCGAAAACCTCTGCTTCTGGTCGGCACGTAAGGGATTTGACCCTCGATATTCATTCACTGAGAATGAAATGGTTGGCGCTTATTCACCCGTGCGCAATATCTCAGGGGGTGTACAGGTAACATTCTAACAACTTAAAAATGAATCATTCAATGAACAAAATATTATCATCAATACTTGCCGGCGCGGTGTCGATGGCGCTTTTCACCGGCTGTCTTGAGGAGTTTGAGCCGGAAGCGAGCTTTGTGTCGGCCGAGCAGGCTGCGAATGCTCCGGGTTCGTATGACAATTTCGTGGGAGGTATTACCTCTTCACTTTCCGGCAGCTTCCTTTACAGCCCGTCCAATGAATATCCGTGGGACTTCGGTTACTCCTCATTCTATATCATGCGTGATGTCGCCGGACAGGATATCTTGTCGGAATATGACGGCAGCTGGTACTCTACCTGGTATCAGTGCGGACGTGCTCTTGCTCCTATCTATCGTGATTGCCAGATACCCTGGACTCTTTACTATTCATGGATCAAGGACTGCAACAATGTGATTTCGCTTGCGGGCACAGACCCTGACGATGACAAGAAAGTGGGCGCCGGCATAGCCTACGTGATGCGCGCAATCTACTACAGCGAGCTTGCTCAGATGTTCGCGCAGAAGACTTACGGCGCCGATCAAGAAGCTATCACAGTGCCTATCGTGACAGAATCGACATCAGTGGAGGATCTTACTACCAACCCCCGCGCCACCAACAAGGATATGTGGGCTTTCATCATCAGCGACCTTGACAAGGCGGAGGAGTATCTGACCGGTTATACCCGCTCAGACAAGTACACTCCCGACCTTTCAGTGGTTTACGGTGTGAAAGCGCGCGCTTACCTTGTGATGCGCGATTGGGCTAACGCCGAGAAGTATGCCAAGCTCGCGCAGTCGGGCTACTCGGCCATGGACAATGACTACTATACCAGCAGGAATGATGGATTTAACAGTGCGAATAACTCTTCGTGGATGTTTGCCACCCATTTCAAATCGGATGACGCCAATATTCTTGATAATGACGCAGACTCAAGCTGGTCGAGCCAGATGAGCCTTGAGATGAGCTACGATCCTTTGACCGCAGGGTACGCCTCCAACTATGGCGACCCGAAGTATATCGACCGCCACTTGTATGAAACAATTCCATCGACCGACATACGTCGCAAGTGCTTCGTTGACTTCGCTGTTGACGATCTTGAAACTGAAGATGAGGCGCTCGCCGCGCTCAGCGATTACACAGATTTCCCTGACCGAGTGTTCTATACCGCTTATGAGCAAGGGAACGTAAGTTCGGCCGGAGGCCTTTCGTTGAAATTCCGTGTAGCGGGCGGCGCCGCCGGCCGTGACAACCAGTACATAGGATTCTTGGTTGATGTTCCGATGATGCGCGTAGAGGAGATGATGCTTATCGAGGCTGAGGCCGCCGGAATGCAGGATGAATCGCGCGGACAGGCGTTGCTTACCACTTTCGGCTTGCTCCGTGACCCGAACTATGTTTACGGAACTCACAACGAGGCTTACAACAATACGTCCACCTCTAAATTCCAGAATGAAGTGTGGTGGCAGCGCCGCGTGGAGCTTTGGGGCGAAGGCTTTGCGACATTTGACATCAAACGTCTTGAAAAGGGTATAATCCGCAGCTATGCCGGCTCTAACCATATCGACGGATATCGGTGGAACACCACCACACCTCCTGACTGGATGAACTGGTGTATCGTGCAAACCGAAACCAACTACAACTCGGCTTGTATCAACAACCCGACACCGATCGCTCCTGACGGAAACTCACCGGAGTATAGTTGGTAATAAATTGATTAATTGTCATTTAAAATGAAACAAATGAATAAAACAAAATATCTATTGGGAGCGCTTGCCGGCATGGCGTTGGTGATGACCTCCTGCTCGGCTGACGAGGGTACCGATCCGGGTTCTGATTCAAAACCGGTGGTTACGCTCTATTCCTACGATCCTTCATCGGAATACAATGCCGACAATGACGTGTTGGTGCGCATGGTGCCCAACAATAAGGTTGAGGAGATTTATTATCTCAATGAACCGACCGACGATGTGGAGGCCTATATTGAGGCTAACGGCGAGAATGCATACGCGGAGCACGTGATTGCCGCCGGAACAAAGGCGACTATAAGTGAAGACGGTTACGCCGACGTGACGCTTACCGATATGGTGGGCAACTACACGATTTCGGCAGTGGCCGTTAAAGGCGGCAAGCATAACCGCGCATCAATATCGTTTCTCGGTCTTGATTGGGAGCACGTGGTTGACGGCACGTATTATTTCGGCGCTCCTTCATCGCTTCTTAGTCAGATAGGATGCCCGACGGCCAATTACACCGAGCTTCAGGTGTGTAAGTATGATAACACTCTTTATCGCTTCAAGGATGTTTATGGCTCAGGCTACTCGCTGAAGATCAACCTTATCGATTATTATGGCACAGATGGGGATGGCTCGTATCAATATTTCCGCGTGTATCGCCAGAATACACCGTTCACCTACGGCAACTATGGCACCGTGTTCGTTCAGGATATCGGTGTATGGCAGGGTAACTCAGCATACGTGACCGAGGGAGGTTATGAGAGCGGAATGTATGAGGACTACAGTTGCTTCGTGTTGCTCAACTGGTCGGTGGCAGCAGGAAATTTAGTGTTGTACGCATACGACTATTTTATCCCGAATCAGGAATAAGGAAAAATTACATACACAACTTTTAAATACTTTTTTAGGGTCATGCTCTCCGCGAGGAGCGCATGGCTCGCCTTTTATGAGATGGCCCCTTATTGGGTTATTGGAGAAAAATTGCTATATTTGCGTTATGATGAATAAACGCAATCTTTTCACAATATTCGCAGGGGCTTCGGCTTCTGCCGCAATTGCTTGCACGAGCCTTATCGCTACTCCCGGCGCTACCGCCGACAATAGTGTGCTTATAACTTATGCCGCTGATTCTCACAGTCTTTATGGCGAATTGTATTCAAAACCGGCCGGCGTGCATCCCAAGGGCGCTATGCGTCAGGTGCATGACTGGGACACCGGGGTGTATCTGGGCGAAATTCCTGAGCCTCGCAACACGTATGCCACGATCGGCAATATGAATGAGTATGGGCTGGCGATCAGCGAGAGCACGTGGGGCGGCCGTGAGGAACTTGTCGACACGACGGGTATAATCGACTACGGCTCATTGATTTATATCGCTCTTGAGCGCGCCAAGACCGCCCGTGAGGCGATCAAGGTGATGACCGACCTTGTGGCCGAACATGGCTATTACAGCAGCGGCGAGTCGTTTTCTATCGCCGACGGCAAGGAGGCGTGGATCATGGAGATGATCGGCAAGGGTGGCAAGAGCAAGGGCGCGGTGTGGGTTGCCCGCCGCATCCCTGACGGAATGATTTCTGGCCACGCCAACCATTCTCGCATCCACACGTTTCCGCTTGATGATCCTGAAACGCTGTATTCGCCTGATGTGATCACATTTGCCCGCAGCCAGGGGTATTTTGACGGCAAAGATGAGGATTTTGATTTCTCGAAAGCCTACGCTGTGACCGATTTCAGCGCGTTGCGCGGATGTGACGCGAGAGTGTGGAGCTTTTACACGCATCACGCCTCCGGGATGGATGAGTATTTGCCTTGGATCAATGAGGCCGCCGACCCGATCATGCCGCTATGGGTTAAGCCTGACAAGCCGCTGACCGTCAGGGATATGCAGTGGGCGATGCGCGACCATTTCGAGGACACGCCATTTGACATGACGCAGGATATCGGCGCGGGGCCCTATAAGGTGCCTTACCGTTGGCGTCCGATGGGCTTCACGGTTGACAGCGTCAATTATGTTCATGAGCGCGCGATAGCCACGCAGCAAACGGCGTTCACGTTTGTGGCTCAGTTGCGTGATTCGGTGCCGACGCCGATGAAGGGGGTGCTGTGGTTTGGCGTTGACGACACTAACACTTGTGTTTATGTGCCGATGTACAGTTGCGTCACGAAAGTGCCTTATTGCTACGCTCCGGGCAACGGAGATATGCTCACGCTGTCGTGGGACGCCGCATTCTGGGTGCATAATTATGTCGCCAATCAGGCATATAACCGCTATTCTCAGATGATACCCGACATACGGCGCGTGCAAAACGCGCTTGAGGATTCGATTGAGATAGCCGTGAAGGAGACCGAAGCGCGTGTTATGTCGCTACCTGAAACACATCAGCGTATGGAGCTTGCCTCTCTTAGCGACAGGCTGGCGATGCACTCTACGAGCGAGTTTAAGAAGCTCGGCGACTACCTGTTTGTGAAGTATCTTGACGGAAATATCAAGCGTGAGACGGAGCCGGGAGTGTTTAAGCGCACGCCGCAAGGCCACTGCGCGTCGCCACAATTCGGCGGTTATGATGAGCGTTATTTCCGCTCGATAGCCGACGACGCAGGTGAACGATTGAAAGAAAAGGAGATAAATTTTAAGTAGACTATGCCCCGAAGCGCAGAAGAATTGCCAGGGGTAACGCTGCTTGGCAATAACGCCACTCGTTATCCCGACCGTTATGCTCCCGAGGTGCTTGAGACATTTGACAACAAGCACCCTGAGAATGAGTATCTTGTGACATTCACTTGTCCTGAGTTCACATCGCTTTGCCCCAAGACCGGGCAGCCTGATTTCGCCCGGATTATTATCAACTATATTCCCCGGGTGAAGATGGTTGAGAGCAAGAGCCTGAAGCTGTATCTGTTCAGTTTCCGCAATCATGGCGATTTTCATGAGGATTGCGTGAATATAATCATGAAGGATCTTGTGGCGCTGATGGATCCGTGCTATCTTGAAGTGATAGGGCTTTTTACTCCCCGCGGCGGGATTTCGATATATCCGTTTGCCAACTATGGCGACAACGAGCACCGGCAAATGGTGAAGGATCGGCTGCTCGCCTCCTTCCGCAATGATTTTTAGCGCAATTGGCCTAATTGGGCCCTGATTAGAGGCGGAAGTGGCGCGGGGCGCGTTTTGTGTAGAAGCTGTGGAGCGAGAATAGCGTTACTGTGGCGAACGATATTCCGGCTGTAATCAGGATCGGGAAGAACAGGACGTAGGCTCCGGTCATTTCCACAGTCAGGAATATGGCCATAAACGGCGCGCGGATGGCTCCTGACATCACTCCCGACATTCCGAGGAATGCGAATTTTCCTGAATGGAGGTTGAGGCCGAAGATCATGTTGATTAATTCTGCGAACAAATATCCGGCGAATGCTCCGGTAAACAGTGTGGGCGCGAAATCTCCTCCGATGCCGCCGCTGCTGTTGGTCGATGATGTGGCGAAGCACTTGCAGAGCATCACTCCCGCCGCCACTAAGGCTATTACCCAGATTTTGTCTATGTCATGCGCCCAGAAGCTTCCGTTTAGTATGGCTGCGGCGTCGCCGTTTATGATTTTTCCGACTGTGGCGTAGCCTTCGCCGTATAAAGACGGAAAAATAAAGATTATAACCGAGATTATAACGCCGCCGATGATGTTTCTAATCCAAGGATTCCGCAATTTGTTAAAGAAATGCTCCATCTTCTCCATTATATAGGAATAGTAGGCGGAGTATAGTCCGCAGAACAGGCCAAGTCCGAAAACGAATACGAACAGTTCGCCGGTGATCGGCGTATATCCCAAATAATCGAGGTCGATGGTGAATCCCGAGAGAACGTAGGATGTCATAGCCGCTGTTATGCAGGCGGCTATAAGCGCGATTACTGATATTGTGGTTAATTCAAGTTTCAGCACTTCGAGAGTGAATAGCACACCTCCGATAGGAGCCTTGAATATGCCGGCGATTCCCGCGCCGGCTCCGCATCCTATTAGAATCATCAGCATCTGTGGCGACATACGGAACCACCGTCCAATGTTGCTTCCTATCGCCGCTCCGGTGTAGGCGATAGGATCCTCTGCTCCCGCCGAGCCTCCGAAGCCGATGGTTATTGAACTTGCCACGATCGAAGAGTACATGAGATTGCCTTTCAAGGCGTAGTTTCTCGCTGAAAGGTCGCTTTGCAGGTGGGCGGTTCCGTTGGATATGTCTTCGTGCAGAATGTAGCGTGTGAAAATTCCGGTAAGGAGTATTCCTATCAATGGGAGTATGAAAAGGATGTAATTAGGCTCTTTGATGTTGAATGTCGCAGTGAGGTGTGAGCTGATCAACCTGATTATGTGTTTTAGGAGGTAAGCCCCGGCTCCGGAGAGCAAACCGACTATTACCGCAAGAATGAACAAGAATGATTTTTCGGTGAAATGATTCTTTTTCCATCCCACGATCGAATCCATTGTGGACCGTCTTTCCGCCGGCTTTTTGTCGCTCTCCTTCTCCATGGGTTTCATAATCGCTTTTTCACATACTTCTAAAAGATAAACACCATGGCGATTGAAAAGTTTTGTCAATAGAATCGAGCTATTCGTCGGAAAAGTGTTAAAATATTTGCGATTTAGTTGCATAATGTTTGCATTTGCAGAGTTGAATCAAGCAAAAGTCTAAATAATAGGTTTGTCGGATAGCATTTTGTCTTTAGGGAAGTTACAGTATGAATAATTATATTTCTAAGGATTATGACTTTTAAAAGTAGAAGAATTAAGGTGGGATGGCTTGCTGCTCTTGATGTTTGACGGAGTGGCCGTGCTCGCATTCTTGAACACTAATACAGCGGCTGCGACGGCTATGGTTACCTGGATCACTTTTGACGCTTTTAGCGGTGACGCGAAGCGTCGTCCGCGCCGGTCATCCACATTAGAACTTTGGCGCCGTCCGTCTAATCTCATAATGTTGTAAGTTATTTTAGAGCTCTTATTTCTGAGGCTGCTTTTATGCAATCTCTTAACTTCAACGAGAAAAAGCCTGCTTTTGTTCTACGTTACGCATATAATGGGTCGTAGATGCAAAAAGCAGGCTTTGGTGAGCTTAAGCGCTCAGAATGTTATTTGTCGTAATCGTTGCCGACTTTCTCTTGAACAGCGGCGTCGACCACTGCTATTGTGGCGAGATTCACGATGTCGCGCACGGCGCTGTCGACGTTGATAAAGTGTACCGGCTTGTTCAATCCCATCTGAATCGGGCCGATAACTTGTCCCACTCCCATTGACAACAGCATCTTGTAGGCGGTGTTTGCTGAGCTTAGATTGGGGAATATCAGAGTGTTGACCTCTTTTCCTTTCAAGCGGTTGAATGGATAGTTGGTGTCTCTTATCTTCTTGTTGAGGGCGTAGTCAATCTGCATTTCGCCATCGACAGGCAGTTCGGGGTATTTTTCCTGCAGCTTGGCGACCACGTTGTGGACTATGCGCGAACCGTGGAGCTTGCTTCCGCCGAAGTTTGAGTAGGAAACGAGCGCCATTACCGGATCGTGGGCGAAGTATTCCACTGAGTTGCGGGCAAGACGCGCGATGTCAAACAGCGTGTCTTCATCGGGATGGCTGTTGATAGTGGTGTCGGCGATAAAATATACGCCTCGCTTTGTCTGAAGAATGTGCATCGACGCGAAGTGATTGTAGCTTGGTCGTATTCCGATAACCTCTTTTGCGATTTCGGTGGGTCGCAGGTTGCCTGAGTGTGTTCCTGCGAGCAGCGCGTCGGCTTCTCCGCTCTCCACAAGCATCATGCCGAAATAATTGCGGTCGAACATCAGTTCGAGGGCGGCGTTGTAGGTCATTCCCTCGCGTTCAAGCTTTTTGGCGAGCTTGGTGGCGAATTTCGAGCGGCGTTCGGCCTCACGGTCATGCCGCAAGTTTATGATTTCGATGCCGTCGATGTTTATGCCCAATCGGTTGGCGCGCTTTTCGATCATCTCCTCGTTGCCTAAAAGTACCGGAATGCATATTCCATCCTGGTAAGCGTTGACGGCGGCGCGCAGCATATTGTCGGTGTTTGCTTCTGAGAATACGACGCGTTTCGGATTCTGGCGCGCTGTTTCGCTGAATCGGCGCATTAGCTGGTCGTCATAACCCATAAGCTTGCGCAGCTTCTCGTTGTAGGCTTCCCAGTCGGTAATGGGGCGAGTGGCCACGCCTGACTCCATTGCTCCGCGCGCCACAGCCGGAGCCACGCAAGTGATGAGGCGCGGATCAAGCGGTTTTGGCAGGATGTAGTCTTTTCCAAAGTGAATACCGCTCATTTCGTAAGCGGCGTTTACCACCGACGGCACCGGTTCCTTGGTGAGTTCCGCAATCGCTTTTACGGCCGACAGTTTCATCTCTTCGTTTATGGCGGTTGCTCCGCAGTCGAGGGCGCCTCGGAAAATATACGGGAAGCCGAGCACATTGTTTATTTGGTTGGGGTAGTCGGAACGCCCTGTAGCGAAGATGAGGTCGGGGCGTGATTTTATCGCCGTTTCGTAGGCGATTTCCGGATCGGGGTTGGCGAGGGCGAACACGATGGGGTTGGGAGCCATTGACTGTACCATTTCGGCGGTCACGACATTCTTGACCGACAACCCGAGGAATACGTCGGCGTCGACCATTGCTTCCTTCAGCGTGGTTATGTCGCGCGAAGTCGCAAATTGCTCTTTCTGCGGGTTCAGGTCAGTGCGTTTTTTGTTTATTACCCCCTTAGAGTCGCACATCACCACATTTTCGGGTTTGATGCCGAGGGCTATATATAGTTTGGTGCAGCTAACGGCGGCTGCTCCGGCTCCATTCACGACAAGGCGGGCGTCTTCAATCTTTTTTCCTTGTATTTCCAAAGCGTTAAGCAGCCCAGCTCCTGATATAATGGCGGTTCCGTGCTGGTCGTCGTGCATCACCGGGATGTCGCACTCCTCTTTCAACCGCTGCTCTATTTCAAAACATTCCGGAGCTTTAATGTCTTCGAGATTTATTCCTCCGAAAGTCGGGGCGAGCGCTTTTACTATTTCGATGAATTTCTTCGGGTCTTTTTCGTTCACTTCAATATCGAAGCAGTCGAGGCCGGCGAATATCTTGAACAACAGAGCCTTTCCCTCCATTACGGGCTTTCCGGCGAGCGCGCCTATATCACCGAGGCCGAGCACTGCGGTTCCGTTGCTTATCACGGCCACAAGGTTGCCTTTGTTGGTATAATCGTATGCGTCTTGCGGATTCTGCTCTATCTCAAGGCATGGGAATGCCACTCCGGGAGAATATGCAAGCGCAAGATCCTGTTGTGTAGAATATGGAACGGTGGGCACGATTTCGATTTTGCCCGGTTTTCCCTCGCGATGATAGTCGAGGGCCATTTCTTTTGTTACTTTTGACATATTTTTCTGCAGTTGATATAATATCGGCAAATTTAAGAAAAAATAATCTGAAATGTAACTGAAGAGGCCGTTTTAGTTTCAAAATTCTTTAATAATTGGGCTAATGGGACTAATTAGGCTAATTGGAATAATGGGGTAAAAAAAAGCCGCGCTTTTTCAAGCGCGGCCCTTATCTGCATATTAATCTGATAACTTAAAAATTATATCCTACAGAGATGGCGAGGTTGTTGTATTTAGCTTTCAAATCATCGTGGCAATCGGTCAAACCGAACTGATATTGAACGCCAAGAAGGAATTTATTGAAGGTGTAGCCTGCGCCAACGCCAAGACCCATCTGGAAGCGTTTGCCATCAAATTCATCTTTGAAAGCGTCGCCGGCAACTCCAAAGTCGAAGTAGGGACCGAAGTTTACCTGAAGCTGAGAAGCTTCGGCGAAGTTCAGACGATAAGATGCATAGATGGGAATTTCGATGAAGTTAGCCGAGAAATCCTTGGCGCCCTTGCCGGTATAGAAGATACCTGAGTTTACGGAGAAACTGTTGACAATGTTCCAGTCGGCTGAAACGCCTGCGTGGAAATTGGCTTTAGATTTAACGTCCACATCATCTCCGCTCATGTCGGCGATGTTAAGACCTGCACGCACACCAAGTGTGAATTTCTGTTCAGCGGCTTCGCTGTCCCAAAGAGTTTGAGCTGATACGCCCAGCGCGCATACTGCTGCGATTGCGGCAATGAATAATTTTTTCATAAAAATTAAAATTTAGTGAATATATAATGATTTGGTTCAAAAATCTCTTTAAAGTTAAAAATTATATAATATGCCGCAAAAGTAGGGAAAATTTCATAAATTACCCCCCCCTATTAGTTAAATTGTGTTAACCGGGCTAATAGGGCGTGTTCTCAAAGTCGAGCAGGAGCTGCCGCCAATTGGAAGTGTCTCGTTTTATGCGTGTGTCATGGTTGGCGTGGGGGTTTGACACTGTGAGGCCCATCAATCTAACGGGGTGGGAGGCATAGTCGACCTCCGCTATAAGCGAATCGGCAAACCGGCGTATTGGCTCGAATGTCGTGAAGTTGAAATCTTTGGTAACGCTGCGTGTTATCTGGGAGAAATCACGGAACTTCACTTTAAGGGTCAGTGTGGGACCGAGAAATTGTTTTCGTGACAATCGCCCTATAAGCTCGTTCGTGAGGTCGTCGAGCGCTTCGTCGATCTCCTCACGTGTCGACAGGTCATGGTCGTAGGTGCATTCGCATCCTATTGACTTTCTGATACGATATGTTTCCACCGGACGGTTGTCGATGCCTCGCGCGAAGTCATAATAAATTTTCCCCGCTTTTCCGAAGTCTCTTATCAGCAGATCGAGGGGCCAGTTTCGGAGATCGGCTCCGGTGTGTATTCCGAGCGCGTGCATCTTTTGCGCGGTTTTAGGCCCTACACCCCAGAAATATTCAATCGGTATCCGGGAGATAAAGTCGAGCGCTTGCGATGGATGTATAGTGCACAATCCGTTTGGCTTTCGATAGTCTGACGCTATTTTTGCGAGAAACTTATTGTATGATATCCCGGCCGAGGCGATTAGGTTGAGCCTCTCTTTTATTTTGGACTTAATTTCCCTCGCTATATCTACGCCAAGCGCGATTCCGGGCTTGTTGACGGTCACGTCGAGAAATGCCTCGTCGAGAGATATTGGCTCGATTATGTCGGTATATTCATGGAAAATTTCGTGTATTTGCTCGGACACTTCCTTGTAGTGGCTCATCCTTCCGCTGACGAATATCAGCTCCGGGCACAGTTTCTTCGCTTTCTGCGACGACATCGCCGACTTCACTCCATATCGTCGGGCTTCGTAGCTTGACGCTGCAACAACCCCTCGCGCGTCGGCGTGCCCCACCGCCACGGGCTTTCCCCTCAATTCGGGATTGTCGCGCTGTTCTACCGAGGCGTAGAATGCGTCCATGTCGATGTGGATGATTTTTCGGAGTTCCATGCGGCGCAAATTTAGCCTTTTTCGCTGATGAGAGACTTTAGGGAAATGTTAAAACCGTATTTTTAAGATTTTTTCAAAAAAAGTTTTAGCGGGATTGCGCCATTATATTAAGGAAAAAGATTTAAATTTGCGAAAAATTATAGGCAATTGGGGATGTAATTGCTCCCATGTGTATATAATTTGGAAAGAGGCATAAACTTGTATTCCTATAGAAAAAGGGTTTATTAAGAATAATTTTTTTTTAACTTACTTACATCATTAACATTAAAAGTCTATTAACGCCGCGAGGCAGTAACTAAAACAGCACTTAATTCAGATGATCATGGACACCAGCGAAGAAAAGAAACCAAGACGTCCCCGCATAGGGGAGAATCGTATCGCCGCATCATCCGCGAGTGATAGTTCATTGACTAACGCCGAGCGTACGGCAACTCCGGAAGGTGATGCGTCAACAGGCGCCCAGCGTAGAGAATATTCATCCTATGATCGCCATTATCAACCTCGCCCATACGTTCAGAGAGGTTATAATAACGGTCGCGGTTATAATAATCAACAAGGTGGATATAACAATAACCGCCAGCAGGGAGGATATAGTCGATACAACAATCAGCAGGGAGGATATCAACCGCGCCAGTATCAGCAGAATCAAGAGGGAGCTGAAACCGGTTTGACTGACGCAGCTTCAACAGAAAACGCCCAGTCTGCAGGATATAACCAGCAGGGCGGTTACAACAACCGTCAGCAGGTGGGGGGATATAACCGTTACAACAATAATCGCCAGGGCGGATATAATAACAACCGTCAGCAGGGCGGCTACAACAATAATCGCCAAGGCGGCTACAGCAATAACCGTCAAGGAGGATATAACAACAACCGTCAGCAGGGCGGATACAACAACAATCGCCAGGGCGGATATAACAATAATAATCGTCAAGGCGGCTACAATAATAACCGCCAGGGCGGATATAACAACAATCGTCAGCAGGGCGGCAACCGTCCTTACAACAACCGTCAGCAGGGCAATAATCGCCAACAAGGATTCCAACGTCCGGGTAAGAGCTTCGTGCCGCGTCCAAAGCGCATAGAATATGAAATGCCGATACCCGATCCGAACGAACAGATTCGTCTTAACAAGTTCATGGCTAACGCCGGAATATGCTCACGCCGTGAGGCTGATGAGTTTATCACCCAGGGTCTTGTGAAGGTTAACGGCGAGGTTGTAACCGAACTCGGCACAAAGATTTCTCACAGCGATGTGGTTGAATATGATGAGAAGGTGGTTACACTTGAGAGCAAATGCTACATATTGCTCAACAAGCCGAAGGATTGCGTGACTACAAGCGATGACCCCAACGGCCGCACCACGGTAATGGATCTTGTGAAGGGCGCTTGCAACGAACGCATTTATCCGGTGGGTCGTCTTGACCGCAATACCACAGGCGTGCTTCTCCTCACCAATGATGGAGATCTTGCGTCGAAGCTCACGCATCCCAAGTATGTGAAGAAAAAGATATATCACGTTTGGACTGACAAAGATATAACCGAGGATGATATGCAGGCGATCGCCGACGGCATTGAGCTTGAGGATGGCCCCATCCATGCCGACGCTATCAGCTATGCTACCGAAACCGACCGTAATCAGGCCGGTATTGAGATCCATTCGGGACGCAACCGCATCGTTCGCCGCATCTTTGAGAGCCTCGGATATCATGTGACTAAGCTTGACCGTGTGTATTTCGCCGGCCTCACCAAGAAAAATTTGCCTCGCGGAAGATGGCGCTATCTCACTCAGGAAGAGGTGAACTTGTTGAAAATGGGGGCTTTTGAATAAATAAAACAGGAAAAAGTAATGAAACGCACTAAAATAAAAGACTTGTTCACGTCGCCCGCGCTTCTCGGTCAGGAGGTGTGTGTGATGGGCTGGGTGCGCACGCGCCGCGGCAACAAGCACGTGCAGTTTGTGGCATTGAACGACGGTTCGTCGGTGAAAAATGCGCAAATTGTCTTTGACCTCGAAAAATTTTCAGAAGACGAACTCAAGGCTATCACTACCGGCTCGTCGCTGAAAGTCGATGGTATACTCGTTGAGTCGATGGGAAAGGGTCAATCGATAGAGATTCAGGCTAATAAGCTTGAAATTTTCGGTACGGCCGATCCTAATATTTACCCATTGCAAAAGAAGGGACACACTCTTGAGTTTCTTCGCGAAAAGGCTCATCTTCGTCCTCGCACCAACACTTTCGGAGCTGTTTTGCGAGTGCGCAGCGCGTTGGCTTTCGCCATCCACAAGTTTTTTCAGGAGAAGGGGTACTATTATCTCAATACTCCGCTTATCACAGCGAGCGACTGTGAAGGTGCCGGAGCTATGTTTCAGGTTACTACGCTTGACTTGAACAATCTACCCAAGCTGGAGGACGGAAAGGTCGATTTTTCGGCGGATTTCTTTGGCAAGCCTACGGCATTGACCGTTTCGGGTCAGCTTGAAGGAGAGCTCGGAGCCACGGCTCTTGGCGCTATCTATACATTTGGCCCGACATTCCGCGCCGAGAACTCCAATACACCTCGCCACTTGTCGGAATTCTGGATGGTTGAACCTGAGGTTGCGTTCTTCGACATCATCGATAATATGGATCTTGCCGAAGAGTTCATAAAATATTGTATAAGATACGCTCTCGACAATTGTCCCGACGATATCTCATTTCTTGCCGAGCATTATGACGCCGAGCTTGTGGATCGATTGAAATTTGTCGTGGATAATGAGTTTGTGCGTCTCACCTATACCGAGGGCGTTAAGATCCTCGAAGAATCTGGACATAAATTTGAATTTCCCGTTTACTGGGGCGCTGATCTCCAGAGTGAGCATGAGCGCTTCCTCGTAGAGGAGCATTTTAAGAAGCCGGTGATTTTGACCGATTATCCTAAGGAGATCAAGGCGTTCTACATGAAGCTCAATGATGACGGAAAAACTGTCCGCGCTATGGATGTGTTGTTCCCGAAAATCGGGGAGATTATCGGAGGCTCCGAGCGCGAAGAGAATTATGGCAAGCTTGAAGCCCGCATAAACGAACTGGGAATCCCGATGAAGGATATGTGGTGGTATCTTGACACCCGCCGCTTCGGAACGGTGCCTCACGCCGGTTTCGGCCTCGGATTTGAGCGTCTTGTGCTCTTTGTGACGGGCATGACCAATATCCGTGACGTGATTCCATTCCCACGCACCCCCAATAATGCTGAATTTTAACAATTAAGGCCGCTAAATGCGGCCTTAATTGTTAATAAGCCCAATTGGGCTTATTAGACTAATTGGAATAATCGGCGAATCCGTGCGGATTCGTCTTTCGGTAGCCGGGCACCGAGCGTAGCGAGATGCCCGGAAAAGAATGGATGTGATTTTGAATCTGAAAGATTCATCTCTACCTGATTAATCTATACCTGGGGAATGGATCCTTGCGGATTCGTAGATTTCCTGCGCGCGGCGGCGCAATAAATTGGAGAATTTGTGGTTATATACAATATAATTATATAATTATTGTTTTTTCCAACGATGACAATCAAGCATTATTACATAGCCTTAGGGCTGATTGCGGCAAGTTTCTCAAGCCTTTTCGCCCAAAGTAAGAATGAATTCAACCCGGTGCAGACCGGCGTAACTTCGCTCTCGATCGCTCCTGACGCGCGCGGCGCGGCCATGGGCGACCTCGGCGCCGCCACCGAGCCGGATGTGAACTCCCAATTTTGGAATCCGTCCAAGTATGCGTTCGCATATAGCGCAGGAGGCGTTTCGCTGAGCTACACTCCGTGGTTGCGTAAAATAGTTAATGACATATTTCTTGCCAATCTTTCCGGTTATTGGAAGCTTGGGCAGGATGATAATCAGGCTGTGAGCGCGTCGCTGCGTTATTTCTCGCTCGGAGAGGTTAACACGAGCGCCGATTTTGGCGGTCAGACGATCAATCCATACGAAATGTCGGTCGATGTGGGTTACTCTCGCAAGCTTTCCGAGAAATATTCTATGGGCGTAGCGCTGCGTTACATTTATTCGGCTCTCGGCTTTTCTCCTTCCGATTCGGGCGACCAGATGTCGGGCGCGTCGGCGTTCTCTGCCGACCTTTCGGGTTATTATACTACCTATCCCATTATTGGACGCAATGAGTGCCAGTGGTCGTTGGGATGGGATATCTCAAATGTCGGTTCAAAAGTGAGCTATAACGACGGGGAAAGCCCGGCTTTCTTGCCTACAAATCTGCGAATAGGCACCACTTTTATGTTTCCTCTCGCTGATTTCCATAACCTTGCGGTCTCGTTGGACTTGAACAAGTTGTTAGTTCCCACGAAACCTCGCCAAAGCGATTACGCCGACACCACCGAAGGTCAGCAGGAGTATCTTGACGCATTGGAGGAATGGGAAAATATGTCGCCTATCACGGGGATTTTCAAATCGTTCAGCGACGCTCCCGGCGGATTTAAAGAGGAACTTCGGGAGATTACATGGTCGCTCGGCGCTGAATACAGCTATAATCAGCAGTTTTTCCTCCGTGCGGGATATTATTACGAAAATGAATATAAGGGAGGCCGAAAATATTTCGGACTTGGCGCCGGATTCTCTCTGAATGTGTTGCGCCTTGACGCGTCATATATGATCGCCGCGTCACAGACTTCGCCGCTTGACCAAACGCTCCGATTTACATTGTCGTTTGACATGGATGGAATTAAAGAGATTTTTGGCCGTCGTTAGAAAAACTCTGCGGGCACAATGGACGTTTAAAAGAAAATGATTTTAAGATTATGGAAATTCCATCGATAAGAGTAGGAAACGGTTTTGATGTACACCGTCTTGTTGAGGAACGGGAATTGTGGCTCGGAGGCGTTAAAGTGCCGTATCATCTTGGCCTGCTTGGACATAGCGACGCGGACGTGGCTCTTCATGCGCTTTGCGACGCTCTTCTCGGCGCGGCGGCGTTGCGCGACATAGGCTATCATTTTCCTGACACTGACCCTCGCTTCAAGGGGGCTGATTCGCGCGCGCTTCTAAGAAAGGTAAGGGAGATACTTGAAGAACAGGGCTATAAGGTGGGCAATGTGGATCTTACAATCATGGCGCAGGCTCCAAAGTTGCTTGAGCATATACCGGTGATGAGGGAACGCATAGCTTCCGACTTGATGATTGATATCAATGCTGTGTCGGTAAAGGCCACCACGACCGAAAAACTCGGATTTGCCGGCAGAGGGGAAGGTATCGCCGCTTTTGCGACGGCATTAATTTATAAATAGAGAAGTAAACAGGTTTGGGGATTGACAATATATCGCTTGTGTATTAAAATTGTAGCAGCAAGTTTCGGCTAAAAGGAAAAAAAACACTATATTTGCACGCTGAAATAATGTGCAATTAAAATTTAATAACTTAATACATATCATTAACAACACATGCAAAGCAAAGGAACTACCGGAAGTGTAATCTCCGGTGTGATAGCAATCTTCTTGGTGCTCGTGTGTCTGTTTTACCTCTCGTTTAGCTGGGTTACAAGCCGTTACGAGAAGGAAGCAGAGGCTTATGCATTGGTTGCCGCTAACGGCGATGCCAATACTGACACTTATCAGAGAGCTTACAAAAGTTACATCGATTCAATCGGTAAAGAGAAAGTTTATCCCGTATTCGGCTACACCTTCAATCAGGTGCAGAAGATGGGCGTAGGTCTCGGACTTGACCTAAAGGGAGGTATGAATGTGATTCTTCAGGTGTCGGTTCCCGACATTTTGCGCTCAATGGCTAACGCCGAGGAGAATAAAACTTTCAACCGTGTTATCGCCGCAACTGATTCTGTCGTTAAGAAAACCAAGACAAGCGACTATGTTGCCGCTTTCTTTAAAGAATATCAACGTATCGACCCGGCCGCCGACATGGCTGTCGTGTTTAAGAATGTCGCAAAACGTGGAGAAAGCCGCGCTCAGGTTGAGGCTCAAGTGAAGCAAGAGGTTAAAGACCGTGTTTCGAGTTCGACCAATGTGCTTCGTAACCGTATCGACCAGTTCGGCGTGGTGTCGCCCAATATCCAGGAACTTGAAAAGGATGGACAAATCCTTCTTGAACTTCCGGGCGTAAAGGAACATGACCGTGTGCGCGAGCTTCTTAAAGCATCGGCCAACTTGGAATTTTACGAGGTTTATACTCTCGATGAAATCCAGTCGCAGCTCATGGCTCTTGAAAACGCTCTCCGCGGCGATTCGACCGGTGTAGCCAAGACGTTCTTCGGTTATTTTGACGGAAGCGGCTATTCAGGCAGCCCCGTTATCGGTATGGCTACCCAGCGTCATCGTGAAGTGATTGATTCAATCCTCGGCACCGCTACCGCAGCCCGTATTCTTCCCTCCAACTTGAAGTTGCGTTGGGAGGTTAAGCCTCAGGAGGCGCAGTACACCGATACCGCTACTAACGCTATCCGTAAGGCTGAGCTTTACACGTTGATCGCTCTTCGTTCCAACAATGGCAAGCCTGCTCTCGCCGGCGATGTTGTGGTTTCGGCCACGAGCGACTTCGACAATATGCAGGGCAATTATGTGTCGATGGATATGAACAGCGAAGGGGCAAAGGCATGGGCTCGTGTGACACAGAACAATCTCGGCAAGCCGGTGGCTATCGTGCTTGACGAACACGTATATTCTTATCCGCGCATCAATAGTGTGATCGAGGGCGGCCGTTCTCAGATCACCGGTAATTTCTCGGTTGAGGACGCTAAAGACTTGGCTAACGTGCTTAAGTCAGGTAAGATGGCCGCTAAGGTTGATATTGTAAGCGACACTGTTATCGGTCCGTCGCTTGGTAAGCAGGCGATCCACGATGGTTTCTTGTCGTTTGTCATCGCCCTTATCCTCCTTATGATTTTCATGATGGCTGTTTATGGGTTCATTCCGGGTCTAATCGCCAATATCGGCCTTGTGTGCAACTTGTTCTTCACGATGGGTATTCTTGCTTCGTTCCAAGCCGTGCTTACTCTTTCGGGTATCGCCGGTATCGTGCTCGCCCTCGGTATGGCGGTTGACGCAAATGTGCTTATCTTTGAGCGTACAAAAGAGGAACTTCGCGCAGGAAAGAATATCCATCAGGCTATAGCTGACGGTTACAGCAATGCGTTCTCTGCGATCTTTGACTCAAACTTGACCTCAATCATTACAGCGGTGATTCTGCTCCTTTACGGAACCGGACCTATCAAAGGATTTGCCACTACGCTTATCATAGGTATCGTATGTTCATTCTTTACCGCCGTGTTCTTGACACGCCTTGTGTTCATCGCTTTCGGCAAGACCAAACCGTTCCTCAACTTGACTTTCACTACCAAGCTCGCCGGACATATGTTCCAGAACGCTAAGTTTGACTTCCTCGGCAAGCGTAAGGTGGCATTCGGAGTGTGCGGATTGTTTGTGGCCATTGTGATTGTGTCGTTGTTTGCCCGTGGAATGAATCAAGGTATTGACTTCTCAGGCGGCCGCAACTACATTGTTCAATTCGATCATCCGGTCAAGACTTCGGATCTTCAGAGCAAGTTAGCTCCTATGTTCCCTAATTCTTCACTTTCAGTGATTACCATCGACAATGACACTAAGGTGCGTATTTCGACCAACTATAAGATTGAAGAGGAGACTGACGGCGTTGATGCAGAAATCACCAAAATCCTTTATGAAGGATTGAATTCTGAACTTGGCGGAATGTCACTTGAGGACTTCTCTACTACTAATGAAAATGTCGGTATCCAGAGTTCACAGAAGGTAGGACCTACTATCGCCGCCGACATGAAGAAGGATGCTTATATCGCAGTCATCCTGTCGTTGATCGCTATGTTCCTTTACATTCTTCTCCGTTTCCACAATGTGGCGTTCTCAGTCGGCGCATTGGCCGCTGTGGCGTTCACCGCATTCACTATCATCGGTTTCTACTCTCTGTTCTGGGGCGTGCTTCCGTTCTCAATGGAGATTGACCAGTCGTTCATTGCGGCTATCTTGACCGTGATCGGTTATCAGATTAACGATACTGTGGTTGTGTTTGACCGTGTTCGTGAAAACGTCAAGCTTAACCCCAAGATGAATTTCTATAACACGATTAATCAGTCAATCAACAGCACGTTGGGACGTACAATCATGACATCAGCGTCTACGTTGCTCGTGTTGCTCTGCATCTTCATCCTCGGAGGAGAATCTATCCGCAGCTTCACATTCGCAATGCTCTTCGGTGTTATTACCGGTACGCTTGCGACTATCTTTGTGGCAGCTCCGGTGGCTTATCTCACTGACAAGCGCCGCGCCGCTAAAAAATAATAAAACATCTATCATATTGAAAAGTCATAGGGTCGCCTTACGGGTGGTGGCCCTATGATTTTAGTGTTTAATGCCGTTATGAGAGTCAGGGCATTTTGAGAATTGGTTTTTTCTGAGTATTTTTGTGATATGGAAGAAAAGGAAAAGACACCTTTGATAGGGATGACGCTTGATGATCTCGCCGTAGTGGCCGGTGAGTGCCGTTTGCCTCGTTTTGCCGCGAAGCAGATAGCCGATTGGATTTATGTGAAGCGCGTGGATTCGATAGATGCGATGACTAATTTGTCGATGAAAGGGCGTGAACAGATGAAGGCCGCTTATCGTGTGGGGCTTTGCGCTCCTAAGGAATCGGCGCGATCTAAGGATGGTACGGTCAAGTGCCTTTTTGACGGTCGTGGCGGTCGTGACATTGAGGCTGTGTATATTCCTGATCGAGACCGAGCCACGCTGTGTGTGTCGTCGCAAGCCGGTTGCCGTATGGGTTGCCTGTTCTGTATGACGGGCCGCCAAGGGTTTCATGGGAATCTAGATTCTTACGATATATTGAATCAAATTCTCGCTATTCCGGAGAGTCGGTCGCTTACCAATATAGTGTTTATGGGTATGGGTGAGCCGATGGACAATCTTCCTGCGGTATTGAAAGCTATCGATATTCTTACCGCGCCATGGGGGCTTGCCTGGAGCCCGAAACGCATTACCGTTTCATCGGTGGGCAAGCTTGACGCTTTGAGGGAATTGCTTGACAAGACCAAGGTTCATGTTGCGATTAGCGCACATTCGCCGTTGGCCGCGCAGCGTGAGTCGTTGATGCCGGTGGAGAAAGCTTATCCATTGAAGAGCGTCATTGAATTGTTGAAAAACTATGATTTTTCAAAGCAACGCCGTCTGTCGATAGAATATATAATGTGGCGCGGCGTTAACGACAATCTACGCTCGGCTCAATCGCTCGCACGCTTGCTTAAAGGGCTTGACTGCCGTGTGAATCTGATACGCTTTCATTCTATTCCCGATACTTCGCTTGAAACGTCGGACGACGGCGCGATGACCGCATTCCGTGATCGGCTTAACGAACTTGGGATAACGGCGACAATCAGAACGTCGCGCGGCGAGGATATCGCTGCTGCGTGCGGAATGCTTGCCGGTAAAAATAATGCTGCGGCGCTATGAACATCACGCATATAAGGATCAATAATTTTAAGAATATATCGGAGGCCGATCTCGACTTCTCGCCCAAAGTAAACTGCTTTCTGGGCAATAACGGTATGGGAAAGAGCAATCTGCTCGATTCTATCTATTACATGAGTTTTTGCAAGAGCTTCTCCGGAATGACCGACACGATGCTCATAAAACGAGGCGAGGAGTTTTCGATGATTGACGCCGCTTATAATCGCCGAGGCATTGATGAGCATTTGCAGTTTTGCATCACGCGCGGCCACCGCAAGAGCCTAAAACGAGGCGGTAAGCCTTATCAGCGTCTGTCACAGCATATCGGAGTCTTTCCGTTGGTGCTGTCATCTCCCCACGATATTGATCTTATCAGAGGAACCGGCGAGGAGCGCCGCCGTTGGCTTGACATGATTATCTCGCAGGCCGATCCAGTCTATTTGGATGAGTTAATTCGCTATAACCGCTGCCTTGAGCAGCGCAACAGGTTGCTCCGTGACCATTCCGGCGACATTTCTCTTTATGTGGCTTTGGAGATACAGATGGATAGGGCGTCGGCATATATTGTAGCATCCCGTGAGCGATATGTCGGTGAGCTTGCAGAAATATTCAACCGCTATTATACCGACATCGCAGGCGACGGAGAGACTGTGACGCTAACTTACCGTCAAGGCGCTGATAATCCTGGAATGTCGTTGATGGATCAATTTGAGCAGACCCGCCATCGTGACGAGATTATCGGACATACTACCGTAGGACCGCACCGTGATGACATCGAGATGCTTATCGATGAAATGCCCATGAGGCGCGTGGCTTCACAGGGGCAATGCAAAACTTATGTCATCACTTTGCGTCTCGCTCAGTATGAATTTTTGCGCGGCGTGAGCGGCATGATGCCGTTGTTACTGCTTGACGACATTTTCGACAAGCTCGACGCGTCGAGAGTGGAGCGGATAATGGAGATTGTGACGCATGATAATTTCGGGCAGATATTCGTAACTGACACCAACCGTCTTCATCTTGACGAAATAATGCGACGCACGCACGGTGATTACCGGATGTGGCTTGTGGAAAACGGTTCGTTGACAGCAATTGAATTATTATGAAGAAGACTGATCCTAAATTGCTTGGCGACATAATCCGCGAAAGCCTTCAGCGCGATGGAATAGAATCTCGATTTAATGAGCAACGCGCCGCATACCTGTGGGGTGATGTCGTGGGACCCGGCGTGAACCGCTACACCACTCGCCGCTATATTGACTGCGGGACGCTTCATGTGTTTATTTCATCGGCGGCGTTGAAGCAAGAGCTGTCGTTCATGCGCGCGTCGATAATAAAGTCGCTCAACGATGCGATCGGCGCTGAGGTGGTGAAGGATATTGTGCTCCATTGATGATTGGTTCGCGTGAAAATCGCAGATATGCGATATTACGGCTTTCCATATAAATATATTTAAAATTTAGAAAATCGGGATATTTATATTACATAGTGCAAGTTAAATATATATTTTTTGTATATCTTTGCACAATGTAAACAAGTGTCCTTATTTTGCCAATCAGGATCACATTGTGTTTTGTGTATAATTGCTTAATTATTATCAATGAAGTGTAATGTTATCACTTTCTTGCCGGTCGCTATGTTGTTGGCGTCAGTCTTTGTGGCTCCAAGCGATTTGTCGGCAAAGAAAAAGAAGACAGCGCCACTGCCGAAGGTGGAGTTGAAAGGCGCTGCGAAAGATAGCGCCGACTTTCATAAGAATTTGGATGAGTCGACAGCTTATAAGGGGATGTTCAATGCTTACGTCGACAAGAAAGGAAAGCTCATGTTTGAGATTCCTGACAGCGCGTTTGCCCACACTTATCTTTTGGTGAACCGCGTCAACAGCTTGTCGCGCACGGATGACTATGTTGCCGGACAGATGGCTTCAAGCCCGATGCTCATCAATTTTACATACGATGACTACAACGTTTATATGCACTTGCTTCCCTCATCGAATGTCGTTGATGCCGACGACCCCATAAAGGCTTCGTACGACCGTAATTTCGTCAGCCCCATTCTGAAAGGATTTAAGATAGCGCATAAAGAGGATGGAAAGCGGTTCATAGATGTGACTGCTTTCTTCGCCGGAAATGAGAAAGCGATTTCACCGATAAAGGATTCTAATCCGCTGTTAAAGTTGCTTGGCGGAAAAGACGGAATTAAAGGTACATTTTATTCCGACGGCTCCTCCATCACGTCGGTAAAATCATTTCCTGAAAATATAGAGATCGAAAGCCGTCTCGCTTATACTACGCCCACAGCCACTCAGCCTTACACTGTGGTTATGTCGCGTTCCATAGTGCGTCTTCCTGACGATCCGATGCCTTCGCGCCTTCATGATAAGCGGGTGGGATATTTCACCGATTACAAAAACTTGTACAGTTCAAAGCTTGATGGGACTAAGGAATATGAGATCATCAACCGCCATCGGCTTGAGCCTAAAGAAGAGGATCGTGAAGCATATTTTGCCGGAAAACTTGTGGAGCCGAAGAAAAAAATCGTGTTCTATGTTGATTCTGCGTTCCCCGATAAATGGCGCGGCGCAGTGAAAGAGGGCATTGAATATTGGAATACCGCATTTGAGGCCGCCGGATTCAAAAATGCCGTCGAGGCGCGTGATTATCCTAAGGATGACCCGGATTTCGACCCCGATGACATTCGCTATTCATGCGTGCGCTATTGCGTGACTCCCACAGCCAACGCTATGGGGCCTTCGTACACCGATCCCCGCACCGGCGAGATTCTTGGCGCCGATGTAATATGGTATCACAACATTCTCCGACTTGTGCATAACTGGCGTTTTGCCCAGACTGCGGCTGTTGACCCCCGTGTACGCTCTCAAGTGTTTGCTGATTCAGTGATGTACGAATCGCTCACATACGTAGCCGCTCATGAAATAGGACATTGTCTCGGCCTTATGCATAATATGGGCGCTTCACACGCTTTCTCTCTTGACAATTTGCGTGATCCGGCGTTCACTCAGAAACATGGCACGACCCCAAGCATCATGGATTATGCCCGCAACAATTTTGTAGCTCAGCCGGGCGATCTTGAACGCGGCGTGCGTCTTACTCCTCCGCCTGTCGGGGTTTATGATATCTATGCGATAAATTGGGGCTACAGACTTATCCCCGGCGCAAAAACAATGGAGGATGAGAAGCCCACGCTTGACCGTTGGATTAGAGAGAAGAGCGGCGATAAGATGTATGAATTTGGAGCGCAGCAGTTTCTGGGGCTGATAGACCCTACCGATCAAACTGAAGACCTCGGTAATGATCATTTGACGGCCGGCGATATGGCAATCTCCAATCTTAAGATAATCATGCAGAATTTTGAGGATTGGGCCGGTGACAAGGGTGAGACCTACGAGCCGCTTCTTGAGTCATATAAAGCTGTGGTGAGCCAATACCTGCGTCATGTGGGCCACGTTTATCCCTATATCGGGGGCGTGGAGTTTAAGGAGATACGTCAAGGAATGAACGACGGCTCAGCCCGCAATTATCTTCCAAAAGACAAACAGAAAAAGGCTATGGCATGGCTTTTAAATCAGGCGCGCGCGTGTGACTGGCTCGAGCCTGCCGATCTTCTTGCGAAATGGGAGGAGCCTTACGATTGGAAACCCAAAATGCAGCGCAATATAGTGGCCTGCTTATATTTCGCGACTAATCTTCAGAGGATAAAAGACGGTTGGAAAGCTAATCCTGCGAGCGGTTACAAACTGGATGACTACATAAACGACGCGTTCCAAGAGGTGTTTGACGCAACTCTGAAAGGGAAGGCACTCAATGACACGGAACGTAATCTGCAAGCGATGGCCATCAGCGTGTACACCAATTATTCCGGCTTACAGCCCAAGAATGCCAAAAAAGCAACTAAAACTTTGGATATTATTGAGGAGTATGCTGCTTCTCTCGCAGAAAGCACGATTTCTGAATTGCCATGCGGATTTGCTCCGATGATTTGCACTGAAAACGGAGAGCATACCCATTCTTTTATACGCATATTGCTGAATCAGTCAGCCCTTCCCGCTATCGAGCTTCAGCCGATGATGACCGCGCAGCTTCGACGAGTTCTCGCATTGTATAAAAGCAAACGCGCCACTGCTCCCGATGCCTCTACCCGTGATTTCTATGATTATCAGATTCACGTGATAAATCAGACTCTTACCAACAAATAAACCATGATGAAATATTTTCTGTTATCAATAATTCTTGCAATATCGTCATTGGCGGCTCGCGCGCAAGCGGACACGCGTTTGTTGCACGGAACTGTCTACGACGATACCGGTGAACCTCTTATCGGCGCGACCGTAAAGGAGGATGGCACGGTAAATGCCACCGCTACTAATGTGGATGGGCAATACACGTTGCGTGTCATAAAAGATAAACCGGCCAAGCTTTCAATATCGTACGTCGGCTACTCCACATCGGTGATTGAGGTGGCGCCCGGTCAGGACAATATTAAAACCACGCTTAAAGTGAGCGCCAATAATATCGATGAAATAGTGGTGATCGGATATGGAGCCGCAAAGAAAAGCTCGCTTACATCATCGGTAGAAGTTATTTCAGGAGACGAGCTTGTGCGTATTCCGGCAATGAATGTCGACCAAACGCTTGCCGGGCAAGTGGCCGGACTTGGTGTTATGACTACATCGGGTGACCCTTCTTCGCCTAAGGAATCCGCTATGAGTATACGTGGTAATACCGGGGATCCTCTTCTTGTGATTGACGGTGTGCCGCGTCTTGGCACTACCACTTCCGACGGGGAGATGCGTCTCAGCGATTTGAATCCCGACGACATCGAGAGCATATCGATTTTGAAAGACGCGGCCGCTTCAGCCGTTTACGGAGCACGCGCCGCCAACGGTGTGATTCTCGTGCAAACTAAACGCGGCAATAATGAGGGCCGCGCCCGAGTAAACTTCCGCGGACAATATAATCTGCAGGAGGCTACATATCTTCCGAAATTTCTTGACAGTTATCGGTTTGCCGAGCTTTATAACCGTGCGGTGGAAGCGTCGGGCAGCGATGTGTACACGCCATACGATTTGTCAAAAATAGGAAGTAATCCCAATGTCTATGGGAATGAGAATATGCTTGATTATCTTGACAAGTGGGGACATTCACAGCGTTATTCTCTGTCAATTTCGGGCGGGGTGAATACGATAAAGTATTTTATTTCGGGTGGTTACACTAACGCTAAAGGGCTTTATGCCAATGTGAGTCGTGACCGTTACAACTACTCTGTAAAACTCGATGCCGAAATTTTTAAAGGGCTTACGGCTCAGATTGACTTGACCGGAACTGTTTCTGCGAACAAGACGCCGAGCTATTCGACGATCGATGCCGCATATAATTTCTCTCCGCTTCAGGTGCTTCAGTTTACCGACGGCAATCTTGCGAGCCTTGACAGCTCCAATCCGCTCATCAATGTCTATGGGTTGGGCGGTTATCAGAAGATTGATACCGATTTGCACACGCTCAACGCTATCTTGCGTTATCAGATACCACATATAGATGGCCTTGAGGTGTATATAAAGGGCACGATGGATCTCAATCATCAAAATACCACGAAGTTCAGCAAGCCTGTGCCTTTGTATATTTATGATGAGGCTACCGGTACAACGTCGGTCGATACCAAAACAGTGTATCCGACGGCTAAAATCACAATGTCTGATTACCATCAGAATGTCAACAATAAGTTGATTGAGGCAGGTATCAGTTACAGCCATACATTTGCCGGCAAACATGATGTGTCGGCTCTTGCAGTCGCTAATTATCAAGATTACCGCAACAAATATATCGAAGGCGTCAACAGTAATATGCCCGGCGCGTTTCCCGAGGTGCTCGGCAGTTCGTCATCCAATGTGAGATTGTCGGGAAATGAGTATTACAGCGAGCGCGCGTCGATTGTGGGGCGCGCCACTTACGGATTTGATACCCGTTATTTTGTGGAATTCAGTTTTCGTGTCGACGGTTCCACCCGTTTTCATCCTGATAATAGATGGGGCTTCTTCCCGACAGTTTCCGCATCGTGGGTTCTGTCAAATGAAAAATTCTTCAAATCGGTTTCTCCCGACGCGGTGTCATTTGCAAAAATCCGCGGATCACTTGGTATTCTCGGTGATGACGGCGTAGCGGAGGATTTCAGTTATTTGCGCCAATATATGTTCGCTCCCGGCTCAGGCTACCAAATCGGCGGCAATTATTCTCCGGGTATCGTCAATAACACCGGTTCCTATCCTAATCCCGATCTTAAATGGGGTAAATCGAAGGATTATAACCTTGGTCTTGACTTGGGATTCTGGAACAACCGTTTCTCAGTGACAGGAGAAGTGTTCCGCCGCTATCGCACCAATATGGTTGTTGATGCTCCGGCTTATCTTTTCCCGCCATCCGTGGGAGTGGGAGGATCAGTCCCTTCCGTAAATATCGGAGAGGTTCGCTATCAAGGTTGGGATCTATCATTCAAGCATCTTAATACCATCGGCAGCTTCAAGTATCATCTGACGCTTAATGTGTCGCGCACCACCGATAAGGTGCTTGATTGGGGCGATGAGTCGGCTTCTCTGCCTAACTTGCGCAGAAAGGGCAAGAGTTACTCTGTTTCCGCCATGTACAGGTCGGCCGGCCTGTTCCAGAGTTATGAGGAGATTGCCGCATGGCCTGTGGACCAGGATGGCATGGGTAATGCCACTATAGCCCCTGGAGATATCAAATATCTCGATTTGGATGGTGACGGAATCCTCACTACCAATGATATGCAGTATGTGAAGTCATCGTCCCGTCCCGACTTGAATTTTGGCGCCAATATCGGCGCAGAGTGGAAGGGAATCTATATCAACGCCCAATTCCAAGGCGTGACCGGCTACAACCAGATGATAACTGAGCTTTACACGCTTGAAAGCGGCACGTTGCAGCGTTTTCAGGAATATCATTATACTGATACTTGGACACCGGAAAATCCAAACGCCAAATATCCTCGCATAAAATTTGCGTCATCGACCGATAATAACCGCAAGAAGAGTGATTTTTGGTTGAAAGAATGTGATTTTGTCCGCTTAAAAGCACTCACAATCGGCTATCGTTTCCCGTCGAAACTTCTTCGCAAGGCTCGAATTTCTACGCTCGACATCGCGCTTCAGGGAGGGAATCTGTTTACTATCTCCTCTCTTGACGGTAATATGGATCCCGAATCGCTTCGCGGTTATCCATTGGCTCGTACTTACGGACTTACCGTTAATTTCGGATTTTAACACTAACCATAATCTACGAAATAATGAAATTATTAAAATATATAATTCCAACCCTGGCTCTTACGATAGGTCTGTCATCGTGTGACGATATATTCCGTGACGCGCCCAATGACAAGCTGTCGCCTGAGGTTATATGGGAAAACGAGATATTGCTCAACGGGTATATATTGCCGTGGTATCGCGGTATGGATAACGGATTTTACACTTTCGTCACAACGATAATGTCGGGGCTTGGCTCCGAATATGAGCCATGGTATGGCGATCAGTTGACTGTCGGTAAGCGCAGTTGGTATCAGACCGACTACGGCAATATCCTCAAGAGCCAGCAATCAATGATAACAACCCGCGGACGCACCGAGTGGATCAGCGCATACACGGAGATCGCCTCAATCAACACTCTTCTTGAGAATGAAAGCTCCCTTGTGCCGGGCATCCGCCAGCGAGTTCTCGGCGAGGCTCATTTCCTTCGCGCCTATTATTATTACAAGCTGCTGAGAATGTATGGAGGCCCTCTTTTGATTAAAGAGGTGTTCAACCCTCTTGAGAATGCCACAAAATACCCGCGCGCATCCTATGAAGAGATAGTCCAGTTCATTGCCGATGAGGCGGAAAAGGCTGCGTGGCTTCTTGACCCGGTAAATTCATCCGACAATGAGGGGCGCGCTACGCGTGGCGCCGCATTTATGCTTAAAGCCAAGACATTTTTCTGGGTGGCCGGCGAGCATTTTCAAAATCAGGAGAAGTCGTATCTTGGTTTTCCTGATGACCGTTCTATGGAGATGCTCGATTCAGCCGCAGCCAACTATGATCGAGTGATGGCTCTAAATGTGTATGACCTTGTGCAGATTCCCGATGGTGACCGCCAGTCGATAGTTGATGCCTACCGCAATATATTCTTGACGAAGAATTCAGTAGAGTCGATTTGGGAGGTTCAGCACGCCGATGACGGCGACTACAACATGGCTAACGGTCATAAACTTGATCGAGAAGCCGCTCCGCCTTCGGCCGGAGGAACCGTGGCGGCTTATAATCCTACTCAAAACCATGTTGATGAGTATCGTATGTCTAATGGTAAGCGAATCAGCGAGGCCGGCTCGGGCTATGACAGTTCCAATCCATTTGAAAACCGTGACGTGCGTTTCTATGCCAATGTGCTTTATGACGGCGCGGAGTGGAGAGGTAACATTATGGATCTCCACTACACGATTGTCGATGGTGAAGAAGTGGCGGGAACCGATCTTACAATCTACGGCTCATCGGAGGAATCGGGAGTTACCCGTACCGGTTATTATATGGCCAAATTCTTGAATCAGCGCCAATCGATTGATAATGACGACACTTATGCAAGTTCGCAGAATTGTATATTATGGCGTTACGCTGAGTTGCTTCTTGATTATGCGGAGATTGATTTCAAGAAGGGCCGCACGACTGACGCTCTCGCAAAGGTCAATATGATTCGTGAACGTGTCCATGAACCGGCGTTGACCTCCGTCACATGGAATGACATTACCAACGAACGCCGAGTGGAGCTTGCTTTTGAAAAGACTACCTTCTGGGACGCTCTTCGTTATAATGAAGCCGAAAAGCGTATGACCGGAACTACCAATCCTCTTTATGGTATAAAAATAGTGTATAGTGAAGATGGAAGCAAGCGTATTACAAAGCCAGTGGTTAACGGTCGCAACACGGTAGTTCGTTACTTCCGCGAACGACAATATTATTATCCCATTCCCTGGGATGATATACGTTATCATGAAATAGATCAAAACCCTGAATGGGCTGAAATGTAAATGCATAATAAAAGTAAAGGTAGGTTCTATAAAATGGTTTGTCAGTGCGCGTGCAGAACCCAACGGCATCATTGCGCTGATTCGTGAGAGCATCACGAATGCAAAGGCAGCAATTGTATGTGACTAATACAAACTTTCAATCCGTTATTTTACATCTTTTTGTGTTCTTTTTAGGGGGGGTAACTGTTTGTAAATTAGCGCTATACTACTTGCGGCTTTTCA
>CAZELD010000004.1:36511-55177 GCA_964512855.1 uncultured Muribaculum sp. | reverse complement strand
ACGTATATTCAGCCGATTAAGGCACATATTTGACAACTCTGACAATTAATTAGTAGATACAGCCGCAGAAGATAAAACAAGAGGCAGAAGATAGGATTAAATACATTAGCCTAAAACTATCTTCCGCCTCTTGTTTTATCTTGTGTCTTTTTCACGTTATGCCACATCGGCTCTTTCTTCCTGAAGTCAAAAAAAGCGGACATTCCGCGCTGCCGGAACATCCGCCTACAAATTTATATATGTCTAAACTCCGTTAGTCCTTTACTAATTCTTCAGCCTTGTCAACAGTGCTTCCGATTTTCTCTTTAATTTTCCCGATTTCCTGCTCTACCTCTCCATAGATATTGCGAACTGTGCGATCGATATCACGACGTATCTTACGACCTTTCATTGTTGTACGGGAATATCTCTCTGCATACATCCCTGTAAATGCTCCTACAAGCACACCGAGAATAAATGTTTGAATGCTACATTTCATGATGTTCAGTATTTAGTTAATTTTACATTATAACCATCGGCAAAGTTCAAAAGTTTATGTTATAAAAGGCTTTTAACAATCGTTAGCAACCATAGCCCAAAGCAGTCTTTTTAATCAGGTTCTTTAACTATACCATACCCCGATTATTTCGTAAATTTGCAAGTTAAATAAAGACTGTATGGCAGAACGGAATATACTTGTAAAAGGCGCACGCGTAAACAATCTCAAAAACATAGGCATAGAAATTCCACGCAACAAGCTGGTGGTTATCACCGGAGTGTCGGGCTCCGGCAAATCATCACTGGCGTTCGACACTCTTTACGCCGAAGGACAACGTCGTTACGTTGAGAGCCTTTCAGCCTATGCGCGACAGTTCTTGGGAAAGATGGCGAAACCAGAAGTAGACTTCATCAAGGGACTTCCACCGGCTATCGCCATAGAGCAGAAAGTAAGCACCCGCAATCCCCGTTCAACCGTAGGGACATCAACAGAGATATACGATTATCTACGCTTGCTTTTCGGGCGAATCGGTAAAACATATTCCCCTATATCCGGAGAAGAGGTGAAAAAGCACACAATCGAGGATATTATCGCGCTTACGTCGCTATATCCGGCAGGAACAAGAATAGCTATCGTTAGTCCAATCACATTGCCGTCAGGACGTAAATTCGAGCAGCAATTGGACATTTATCTCAAAGAGGGGTATTCCCGTTTGGTTAGAGACGGTGAATTCATAGAAATTGAAGATCTACTCAACAACGGAAATATAAAAGACTCCGATGCTTCGAAATATGACCTCCTCATCGACCGATTGTCACTACAACCGGATGGAGATGAGATGAGCCGACTTGCTGATTCGGCGGAAACTGCATTTTTTGAAGGGCATGATCACCTGAGCGTACTGGTTTGGGATGAGAACAGAGAGCTTCATCGCCACGACTTTTCAAAGCGTTTTGAAGCTGACGGAATGACATTCCGCGAGCCGAGCGACCTCATGTTCAACTTCAACAATCCTTATGGAGCTTGCAAACGATGTGAAGGATTTGGAAAAGTGATAGGATTGGATCCGGATCTTATTGTTCCCGATAAAACCCGCTCAATATACGACGATGCGATCGTGTGCTGGAGAGGCGACAAAATGAGCGAATGGAAACGTGAATTAATCCGATTAGCGCCCTCTCTTGGCTTTCCGATACATCGGCCTTATTGCGACCTGTCAGAAAAAGAGCTCAACATTCTGTGGCACGGAAAAGGGACTTTTAAAGGCATCGATGGGTTCTTCAAAATGGTAGAATCCAACCAATACAAGATTCAATACCGAGTGATGCTTGCGCGTTATCGCGGAAAAACCATCTGCCCTGATTGCCATGGAAGCCGCCTTCAACCGGATGCGTCATACGTAAAAATATCAGGAAAAACAATTACTGACCTTGTAAGAATGTCAGTCAGCGACCTAAAACATTGGTTTGAAAACCTCAGTTTAGGCGCCACGGAACAAAAAATAGCATCAAGACTGTTGGCCGAAATCAATAACCGAATAGGTTTTCTCTGCGATGTCGGCCTTGGCTATCTTACCCTCGACCGCCTATCGTCAACCCTCTCCGGAGGAGAAAGCCAGCGCATAAATCTCGCCACATCGCTCGGGAGCAGCCTTGTCGGGTCGCTCTACATACTCGATGAGCCAAGTATAGGACTACATTCGCGCGACACACACAAGCTCATTGATGTGCTTCGCAAGTTGCAAGGGCTTGGAAACACTGTTGTTGTAGTGGAACATGATGAGGAAATAATGAACGCGTGCGACTATCTTATCGATGTGGGACCGGATGCCGGACGCCACGGCGGCCAAATAATATATCAAGGAGATGTCGCCAACTTGCGTAAAGCCACCGACTCATACACAGTAAAATACCTTACGCATGAATTGGAGATACCTCTTCCGAAACGACGCCGCAAATGGCGCGATTTCATCGAAGTAAAAGGAGCAAGAGAACATAACTTGAAAAATATCGATGTTAAGTTCCCGCTTGGAGTGATGACAGTCGTGACAGGAGTTAGCGGATCGGGCAAATCCACCCTCGTAAGGGAAATTCTATATAAAGCCATGCTGCGTAACCTCGGTGAAGCAGGAGATGCCCCTGGGATACATAAATCATTGTCGGGCGACTTAAAACGCATTTCAGCCATCGAATTTGTTGATCAAAATCCCATTGGAAAATCCACAAGAAGCAACCCTGCCACATACTTAAAGGCTTTTGATGAAATTCGCAAGCTCTTCGCCGATCAGCAAGCGGCCAAACAGATGGGATTCTCCACCGGCTACTTCTCATTCAACTCCGAAGGTGGCCGATGTGAAGAATGTAAAGGAGAAGGGACAATAACCATAGAGATGCAATTCATGGCCGATATAGTAATTCCGTGTGAAGTTTGCCATGGTGAACGCTACAAACGGGAGGTGCTTGACATAAAATATCAAGACATGAACATCAACGACGTGCTTAACATGACCGTCAATCAAGCAATTGAGTTCTTTGAAGAGAGCAGCGGCGCGCAAGAGAGGAAAATAGTTCGACGTCTGCGCCCGCTGAAAGAAGTTGGACTCGGATACATAAAATTGGGACAATCTTCCTCGACATTGTCCGGGGGAGAGAATCAACGCGTAAAGCTTGCTTATTTTTTGGCGATGGAAAAGCCGGAGCCTACAATGTTTATCTTCGATGAGCCTACCACGGGGTTGCATTTCAATGACATTAACACCCTTATGGATTCTTTCAACCGATTGATTGACTTAGGACATACCGTTATAATAATCGAACACAATATGGATGTCATAAAATGCGCTGATCATGTCATAGATATAGGGCCTGAAGGGGGTGATGCCGGAGGTTATCTCGTGGCCGAAGGAACGCCCGAAGATATTGTCGCAGCAGGAAAAGGGTATACCGCAACTTACCTTGCAGAAAAGCTATGAACAGCACTATTAGCCCATGCATTAGCGACATAGGAAAGGACTATTTTCTAAAGAAGCGGTAAACTTTCCTTATCTGCTTTCCGGCAGTAATAGCAAGAAGGGCGTAATCAAACACAGAGAACCCGGTAAACACTTTCTGCAAAAAACCGGTTCCGGCAAATGGGAGCTTATTCTTCATATTCTGCAGATGCTTCATATTGTTGGCAATACGCTCACGTTCCATTTCCATTCTGACATGGTTGATGGCACGCTGATAGCGCAAATCAGACAACGAATATCCTTTCCATTTTTCAAGGCCGTCATCAGGCAGTACAACAGGATTTTTCTCTTTCATGACTGTGGCTGTTTTTCTTCGTCTGTACGAGTTAAATATTCAGGTGGAGGAGCAAGGAAGAGCCTTGTCATAAATCGGCATATAGGATTCATGAACAACACATTACGGAACACAATAGCGAGAATTCCGGCTATGACGTAAACACCGCCCATTATCAAGAAGCTCCACATGAGCGGAAGCACCTGCGCTAACAAAAACACAAGAGCGAGCGAAATAAAGAAAAACGCAATTATAGAAAGCACCGCAAGCACTCCGGCAAGAGCGGCGTGCCCAAAAAGCACCGTGCCTTTTTCAATGGAGAGCAGCTTCAAATTTTCAACATAAAGCCTCCCCCACGTCTTCATATTAGAAATTGACGACCGTATATCTTCGTTCTGTATACCCATATATGCAAAATCATATAGAAATTATGTCAAATTCAAAGAAACACGAAAAGGACATACGAGCATAAACTCCTTTAACAATCAATCATTTCTTACAATCGTATGTCCTTTTATCGCATTTATATCCGACACAATATCATATTTTATCTATTATTCTTCATCAAGCTCTTTGGTAAGGCGAGCCACAAGAGCGTCAACATCCTGTTCAGAGCAAACGACACCATTCTTTTTAAGAATACGGCATATACGTTCGCGCAAATCCGAACCCTTTTCCGGCGCGAAAAGGATTGCCGCTGCGGCTCCTACAAGAGCGCCGCCTAAAAAAGCGGAAATTAAACCTAAACTATCGTTCATAGCTTTTAATTTATTTATGGTTAATCTTCAATAGATTCTGTGATCTCGTCTACTATTTCCTCTATCTTGCTATTTTTCAATTGAGGAAATTTTTCTTTTACAAGACGGGCAATATTTGCGCGAGTATCTTCGCCTTTTTCAGGAGCTAAAAGCAATCCTACCGCAGCGCCGGCGATAGCGCCGCCAAGTACAGACAATACTACGTGTAATGGTTTCATGTTGTTTTTTATTAAAAATGTTAATATTTGGATTCCTATTGTCTATATAACGCTTTTACAATGAAAAAGTAGGATGTTTATATTAATTTTTTTCACATTGCCGTTCGGATATTATCATTTTTCACCTTTAGACCGACGACAAAATAATGAGGGGAGTTTTCGGTAACCGTATTACCGTTGCCGCAAGCTCGTAAATTATTGATCTTTGCATCAAACCATCCTGACGCAAGCACAGCTAAAGGAGTAAATTCGCCTGATTTAACCGCGCTAAAATCCGTGCAGGCAAACGGGGCATAGAAATATCGCGAATCCCCTTTTCCATCTTTTATCTGACGAAGATTTCGGGTGATAGGCGCTCTCATATTATCAGGCACATCAATGACTATTGTTGCCACGCTATCATTAGGAACACACCGGAACCCAATGTTTATACGTTTCAATGTCCAGAATATACCCTTATTAACATTTTCAAAATCAGCATCGTCAAACCCCGCCATGATCATATCATCCCGATCACGGTAATCAACCGTTTTTAACGGAAACTTAATTGTAGGAGCGGCCAAGGTATCACCTGAGTATTCCCTCACCTCAATGAACACAGTCCGAGCCGTATCAGACAAATCGCTCACATCAAAAGAATACATTCTATTTCCGGAAGCCTCCATTATTGCGATATATTCATTAACTCCGGCTTCCAACGGCTTGATAGCATTCAGGCATAACGGAACCCGAATCGCCAATCCCATTGACATGAACATTTTCCTCATTTCCTTTGTCTTTAATGGATAATGTATTTAAGAACAAAGATAACCAAATTAACGCGACTTGTCAAATTTACCGCCACTAATTTCCGCCGATTTTGCTATCTCATGGAAAATGCGTATATTTGAACTCTAAATAAGAACTTTATGTCATCCAAAAATATTTTTATCATGACGGCGTTGCTTGCCGCCATGTTTATTGTGGCACAAAAAGCATCGGCCATAACTTTGAATGAAGCCCGGGAGATGTATCGAGCAGGCGATTTTGAAGGCGCTTTGCCTACATTTCTTGAGGAGATAAAGAAGAAGCCTAAAGACGCATCGCTCAATCAGTGGGTTGGGGTGTGTCTCATGCAAGCCGGACGAGTTGACGAAGCGATCCCAAAATTGAAATTCGCACAATCAAGAGGCGTCATTGAAGCGCCAAGATACCTCGCAGAAATTGCATTCCAAAAATATGATTTTGATGGAGCTGACGAATATATTGACGCATATGAAACTGCTTTGAAAAAGGCTAAAAAATCCATGCCGGATGAAGTAGCAGACCTGCGCCGCCGTGTTCGTCTTGCTGGAAATATGCTTGACCGAGTGGAAAAAATCGTCATAATTGACAGCGTCGCCGTAAGCCGGGAGGATTTTTTTCAGGCCTACAAACTGTCGCCGGCAAGCGGCTCGATAAATTCGGTTGATATTCTTCCGGAAGAGTGCGATTATGCTGCTCCGACAACAGTATTCATGCCTGAAACTCAAACAATTATGCTGTGGGCTGCGCCATCAGAAGATGACGAATATCAAATAATGGAGACTTCAAAATTATTTGATGGCTCATGGGAAAAAGCGCATATACTCGATGAATCAATCAATATTTCAGGCGACAATAATTTTCCGTTTCTGATGCCCGACGGCGTAACACTCTATTATGCCAACAACGGGGACGGATCGATAGGCGGATACGACATTTTCATTTCTCGAAAAGAGGACAATCGCTTCTTACAGCCTCAAAACATAGGGATGCCCTACAATTCGCCATACGACGACTATCTCCTCGCAATTGACGAAATCACCGGCGTAGGATGGTGGGCAACTGACCGTAACCAAATGGAAGATTCAATAACTATATACAAATTCATCCCATCCGACCTCAGGAAAAACTATGATGCCGACGATGACAATCTGCTGGAAAAAGCGCGCATCACAGATTATAAATCAACGTGGGAATCTGGGAAGGATTATTCAGAACTCCTTAAAAAAATCGACAAAATAGAGCAAAGTCAAAGCTCTAATAAAAAAGAATTCTCATTTGCTTTGCCGGGAGGACGTGTGTATAACAGCATGAACGACTTCAGGAGCCAAAGAGCCAAAGCGCTCATGGAGGAATATCTCGAAGCCGTAGAAGAGTTCAAAGCCAACGAAGAAGCGCTTCAACGAATGAGGATGAAATATCGCAATGGGGACAGATCCTCTATCAATGCGATTAAAAATATGGAACAAAAACTCGACAACGACCGCGACACGCTGAAGAAAAAAGCCAATGCCGTGATTTCTCAAGAAAATTAATTTACTTTATCATTATCCTTTTATTAGATGACTACATTCTTAATCGCCTTAGCTATTCTTGTCTTAGGTTATTTCTTTTACGGACTGATCGTTGAACGCATAATAGGAAGCGATCCTAAACGGAAAATGCCTTGTTACACCAAGCAGGACGGAATTGACTATATTCCGCTTCCTACATGGAAAGTTTTTCTCATTCAATTTCTGAACATCGCAGGACTTGGTCCTATTTTCGGCGCCATAATGGGCATCATGTACGGCCCCGCAGCGTTCTTATGGATTGTGCTCGGCACCATTTTCGCCGGAGCAGTACATGATTTCTTGTCAGGGGAGATCTCAATCCGTATGAACGGAGCTTCGCTCCCGGAAATAGTAGGATCTCAGCTTGGCAATGGGGTAAAACAGCTTATGAGAGGTTTCTCCCTGATGCTTATGATACTCGTGGGAGCCGTGTTCGTGTTAACTCCGGCAGGACTGATTGCCGGGATGACACCCGACTGGATGGATGCGACATTCTGGATCGCCATAATCTTCATATACTACATTATGGCCACACTATTGCCCATCGACAAGCTTATAGGCAACCTATATCCGATATTCGGCTTTGCCTTACTGTTTATGGCGGCCGGGATTATGGGAGTATTGATATTTTCTGATGTTACTATCCCTGACGGAATCACACAAGGATTATACAACCGTAGCGAAACAGCCGACAAGATGCCGCTTTTCCCTATGATGTTCGTGTCGATCGCTTGTGGTGCAATTTCCGGATTCCACGCCACACAATCACCCATGATGGCGCGATGTTTGAAAAATGAGAAGCTCGCGCGTCCTGTGTTCTACGGAGCTATGGTCACTGAAGGAATCGTGGCACTGATATGGGCAGCCGCAGCAATAGCATTTACCGGAGGCTACAGCAATCTCGGTTCATATCTCGCCGAACATGGCGGCACTGGCGGCCTCGTGCATGACATTTCCCTGGAATGGCTCGGCACATTTGGCGGCGCTCTCGCCATACTCGGAGTTATCGCCGCCCCCATCACCAGCGGTGACACTGCGTTGAGAAGCGCACGTCTTATAGCCGCTGATTTCATGAACCTTGAACAACGAACAGTCGTACGCCGTTTGGCCGTGTCAGTACCCATATTCATATTGACATTCGTCATCATGCAACTCGACTTTGAGGTTTTGTGGCGTTATTTCGCATGGTGCAACCAGACCTTAGCTGTATTCACCCTGTGGGCTTGCACTGTATATCTCGCCAACCGCCGCCTAACCTATTGGATCACTATGCTGCCCGCCATGTTCATGACCTGCGTATGTACGACTTATATTCTGTTTGCGTCTGAAGGCTTTGGTGTAGACTATACCATTTCAGTGGCAACTGGGCTGATTGTAACCGCATTAGCCGCAGGTTGGTTTATGAAAAAAGTCGTATTTGCTCCAAATGTGGCCGTTATCGACGATAAGGAATGATCGACATTTTAAACATAATCTCAGAAACCGACAGATACAACTTCCACAGCCACACTCAATTCTGTGACGGGAGGGTTCCAATGGAAACAATGACGCAAGCCGCCATTGCCGACGGGTTCTTGCATTGGGGATTCTCCCCACACTCCCCAATACCCATAGCGTCTCCATGCAACATGAGGAGTGAGGACGTGGACAGCTACCTACAAGAGGTATCCCGCCTTGGAAACATTTATGGCGACCGCATAAAGCTATATGCCGGGATGGAGATTGACTATCTATGCGCGGAATGGGGACCGTCTAATGAATATTTCAAAAGCCTTCCGCTCGACTATCGAATAGGATCCGTGCATTTCATTCCAGGAGGTGAGAATTTTATAGACGTGGACGGAAGCCCGGAGGCATTCATAAAAAAGATGGAGACATACTTCGGCAACGATATCAGCCGGGTGGTCAACTCCTACTATGACAATCTTTGCGCCATGATCGAAGCAGGAGGATTTGACATCGTGGGGCATCTCGACAAAATAGGATACAATGCCTCATGCTTCTCGCCTGGAATCGAGGAAGAAGCTTGGTACTTGAAACGGGTGAACGAAGCGATCGACTTGGTGATAGAGCGTAAACTTATCGCCGAGCTCAACACCAAAGCCTGGCATTCAGCGTCGCAAATTTTTCCAAAAGAATGTTTTTTGCCCAAACTGCTTACCGCCGGAGTTCCAATTATTGTCAGCAGCGACGCGCATTTCCCCGACAGAGTGAACGCAGGGCGCCCCGAAGGGCTCGCTTTGCTCAACAAAATACTCAACATCAATAAACAATAAGCAATGCCCGTAAGAGTCCCCCTTTCATTGCCGGCAGTCGAGACACTGCGTGAAGAAAACATTTTCATCATTGACGAGCAAAGAGCCTCATCGCAAGATATACGCCCGTTGCGCATTGGGATTCTCAACCTTATGCCATTGAAAATAATGACGGAAACCGATTTGCTCAGGCTGATCTCGAACACACCGTTGCAGATAGAGCTTGATCTTATCGACACGACATCCCACGAGTCACGCAACACCCCTCGCGAACATATTGAAGAATTTTATAAAACATTCGACGATATCCGCAATCAAAATTATGACGGATTCATAATCACGGGCGCTCCTGTTGAGAAAGTGAAATTCGAGGAAGTCGATTATTGGGCAGAACTTCAAGAGATATTCGACTGGGTGCGCGTCCATGTGACCTCTACATTATATATATGTTGGGCGGCCTTCGCAGGGCTTTACCATCATTACGGCATCAACAAGATAGTGCTTGACCGAAAAATATCAGGAGTATTTCCACATCATATAAATGATAGGAAGAATCCCATTTTCCGTGGATTTGACGATGAATTTTTTGTACCTCACAGCCGTTTCTGCTCCGTTTCGGCAAAAGATATTCAGAATGTGCCGGGGTTAAAAATTCTGTCTGAGAGCGACGAGAGCGGCATATACATGGTAATGGCGCGAAACGGAAGAGAATTTTTCATCACCGGACATTCCGAATATTCTCCCGGCACCCTTGATTTTGAATACCGCAGGGATATTGCCAAGGGAATGAATCCCGACATCCCGGCCCACTATTATCGTAATGACAATCCCGACATGGAACCGGTTGTGCGTTGGCGCAGTCATGCCAATCTGCTATTTAGCAACTGGCTAAACTATTTCGTATATCAGGAGACGCCCTACGACATACGCCAAATTCACTCCTAATTCCGCTTCACACTGAAATCAAGTGTAAACGAAGCCGTAACAATAAAAAAATTTGGTTTATGTTTAATAACATAGTAATTTTGCAGTCGAAATTGAAAATAAGTTATGCAGAACATTAGAAATATAGCTATTATCGCTCATGTCGACCATGGTAAAACAACACTCGTCGACAAAATGTTGCTCGCCGGAAATCTGTTCCGTGAGAACCAGAACACCGGAGAATTGATTCTTGACAACAATGACCTTGAGCGAGAACGCGGCATAACTATTCTCTCAAAAAATGTATCTATAAACTACAACGGATGCAAAATAAACATAATTGACACCCCGGGACACGCCGACTTCGGCGGTGAAGTGGAGCGAGTGTTAAACATGGCCGACGGATGCCTATTGTTGGTGGACGCTTTTGAAGGCCCGATGCCACAAACACGATTCGTCCTTCAAAAAGCCATTCAGATGGGGCTAAAACCGGTGGTAGTTGTGAACAAAGTCGACAAGCCTAATTGCCGTCCCGACGAAGTGCAGGAAATGGTATTTGACCTAATGTTCAATCTCGACGCCACCGAAGACCAACTCGATTTCCCGACTGTCTATGGGTCAGCCAAACAAGGGTGGATGTCAACCGACTGGATAAACCCGTCCGACAATATCAATGCAGTTCTCGATGCGATAATAAAATATATCCCCGCGCCTGAAACTATTGAAGGAGACGCTCAGATGCTGATCACGTCGCTCGACTACTCCAATTATGTTGGACGTATAGCTGTGGGACGCATTCATCGCGGAACTCTACGTGAAGGCATGGAAATAGCGCTTTGCAAAAAAGACGGTTCAATTTCCCGCCAACGCATCAAAGAGCTTCACACCTTTGAAGGTATGGGTCGAAAAAAGGTGTCAGAAGTTAGCTCCGGAGATATTTGCGCTCTCGTGGGCATCGAAGGATTTGAAATTGGCGATACCGTGGCCGATATCAACAATCCGGAGCCGCTGCCGAGAATCGCAATCGATGAGCCTACAATGTCAATGACATTCACCATTAATGATTCGCCATTCTTTGGCCGAGATGGTAAATTTGTCACCTCACGACACATTTCGGATCGTTTGACGAAAGAACTCGACAAAAATCTCGCTTTACGTGTCAGCAAAGCCGACCATGAGGATGTGTGGACTGTGTATGGCCGCGGCGTGCTGCACCTCTCTGTGCTTATTGAAACTATGCGCCGAGAGGGTTATGAACTGCAAGTGGGCCAGCCTCAGGTTATAATCAAAGAGATTGACGGAGTAAAATGCGAACCTATCGAATTGCTCACGATAAACGTACCCGAAGAATATTCCAGCAAAATAATCGATATGGTTACACGCCGAAAAGGCGAGATGGTGTCAATGAGCACACAGAACGACCGTCTTCATATCGAGTTCCATATACCCTCCCGCGGCATCATAGGCCTCCGCAACAATGTGCTTACAGGCTCGGCCGGAGAAGCCATCATGGCTCACCGATTCTTGGAATACCAACCGTGGAAAGGCGAGATAGAACGACGCACCAACGGTTCGCTCATCGCCATGGAAGCCGGAACAGCATACGCGTATGCTATCGACAAGTTGCAGGATCGCGGACGTTTCTTCATTTTCCCACAAGAAGAAGTTTACGCGGGGCAAGTAGTAGGAGAAAACGCTAAAGACAATGACATAGTTGTCAATGTGACAAAATCGAAGAAGTTAACCAATATGCGCGCGTCAGGCGCTGATGATAAAGCTCGTATAATTCCTCCGGTAGTATTCAGCCTTGAAGAAGCGCTCGAATACATAAAAGAGGACGAATATGTAGAAGTCACGCCTCACCACTTGCGCCTACGTAAAATAATCCTTGACGAAATCGAACGCAAGCGCGCAAACAAAGCTTAACAGCAATATCACGGAAAAACAACGATCATAAAGCATAATATATGTATAGGACCAAAACTTGCGGGGAACTCCGCATCAGCGATGCCGCAACCAAAGTGACTCTTGCCGGATGGGTTCAAAGGACCCGCAAGATGGGAGGAATGACATTTGTGGATGTGCGTGACCGCTATGGCATCACACAAGTCGTTTTCAACAATGAAACCGACGCTTCTCTCTGTGAAGCAGCCAATCATCTTGGACGTGAATACGTAATCCATATCTCCGGAACTGTTGCCGAGCGTTCTAACAAGAACCCCAATATACCCACCGGAGACATCGAAATAATCGCAGAAAAATTAGATGTGTTGAATCCCTCTGAAGTGCCACCATTCACAATAGAGGACGACACTGACGGTGGCGACGACCTGCGAATGAAATACCGTTATCTCGACCTGCGTCGAAACTGCGTGAGAAAAAACCTCGAACTACGTCATAAAATGACGATGGAGGTGCGACGCTATCTCGATTCTAAAGGATTCCTCGAAATAGAAACCCCGATGTTGGTAGGATCCACGCCGGAAGGAGCGCGCGACTTTGTTGTGCCATCTCGAATGAATCCGGGACAATTTTATGCGCTGCCGCAATCACCGCAGACTCTAAAACAATTGCTTATGGTGTCGGGAATGGATCGTTACTTCCAAATCGTGAAATGCTTCCGCGATGAAGATCTCCGAGCCGACCGCCAGCCCGAGTTCACGCAGATTGACTGTGAAATGAGCTTCGTGGAGCAAGATGACATCATCAATCTATTTGAAGGAATGGCTAAACATCTGTTCAAGGAGCTTCGTGGAGTTGAAATTAGCGAGCCCTTTATCAGAATGCCTTGGGCCGACGCCATGAAATACTATGGCAGCGACAAGCCCGACCTTCGTTTCGACATGAAATTTGTCGAATTGATGGACATCATGAAAGGACATGGGTTCAGCGTGTTCGACAATGCAGCCTACATTGGAGGTATATGCGCTCCGGGAGCGGCTTCATACACCCGCAAGCAACTTGACCAGTTGACCGAATACGTAAAACGCCCGCAAATCGGAGCCAAAGGGATGGTATACGCTCGCGTCGAAGCTGATGGGAATGTGAAATCAAGCGTAGACAAATTCTATTCTCAGGAAACTCTCCGGCAGATGAAGCAGGCCTTCAATGCCAATCCCGGCGATTTGATCCTCATTCTGTCAGGAGACGACGTGATGAAAACCCGCAAGCAATTATGCGAGTTGCGTTTGGAAATGGGACGACAGCTCGGACTCCGCGACAAAAATAAGTTCGCATGCCTTTGGGTGGTAGACTTCCCCATGTTTGAATGGAGCGAGGAGGAACAGCGATTGATGGCCATGCACCATCCATTCACACATCCGAAAGAGGAGGATATCCCTCTGCTCGACACCAATCCTGAAGCGGTTCGCGCCGACGCATACGACATGGTTGTAAACGGCGTTGAAGTGGGGGGCGGTTCAATCCGTATCCATGACAGCAACCTTCAAGCCAAGATGTTTGAAATTTTAGGCTTTACCCCTGAACGCGCTCAAGAGCGATTCGGATTCCTGATGAACGCATTCAAGTTTGGCGCGCCTCCTCATGGAGGACTCGCATACGGCCTTGACAGATGGGTGTCACTATTTGCCGGGCTCGACAGTATACGCGACTGCATCGCATTCCCCAAAAACAATTCAGGACGCGATGTCATGCTCGACGCGCCGTCACAGCTTGACGACAAGCAACTCGATGAACTCTCCCTTAAAATCGACTTGACCGAAAAATGAAAATACGCAACATAATTGCCGCATTGGAAAGTGTCGCTCCTCTTGCTTTGCAGGAGGAGTATGACAATGCCGGACTCCAGATTGGCGACGCCGACGCGCAATGCTCCGGAGCATTGCTGTGTGTGGATGCGACCTCCGATATTATTGAAGAAGCTAAAGAAAAGGGATGCAATCTTGTTATCTCACATCACCCTCTTTTCTTCAAAGGAATAAAACAGCTTACAGGAGCCACATTACAGCAAGAAACGGCAATTTCCGCAATAAAAAACGATATCGCCGTCTACTCGGCGCACACCAATCTCGACAACGCGCCCAATGGAGTAAACCGCGCCCTCGCCAAAATGCTCGGTCTTAAGAACGTAACTCCATTAATCGCCATACCCGCTACCGATTTTGCCGGAACCGGCTCGATTGGCGAATATAGCGATGGCCTCACAGCGCCTCAACTCATCGAAGCCGTGAAAAAAGCTTGCGGCTCACCCATAGTGCGGTGCACTACTCCTCCCAACGGGATTTTTACACGCATTGCTCTATGCGGCGGATCAGGAAGTTCCTTTATCAGAGACGCTATCGCCGCAGGAGCGCAAGCCTACGTCACTTCCGACACTCGCTATCATGATTTCGTCGACTTCGCATCCAAGATATTCATAATTGATATTGGGCATTACGAAAGCGAAAAATGCACAAAAGAGATTTTTTATCACATAGTTAGCGAAATTTTTCCTAACTTTGCACTTTATTACTCCGAAAAAGAAAAAAATCCGATAAATTACTTGTAAGTAATATGGCTACAGACAAGACCAAGAACGAAGTTCTATCAGTGGAGCAACGATTAAAATCGCTCTACGAATTGCAAACCATCCTTTCTGAAATCGACCGCATTAAAACTATCCGCGGCGAACTACCCCTTGAAGTTAAAGACTTGGAAGACAACATCGAGGGCCTACACACTCGCATACAGAACTACCGTCAGGAAATTGATGAATTTCATAAGCGAATTGCTTCCGAAAAAGAAAAAATCAATGACTCCCAGAACAAAATCGCTCGTTACAAACAACAACTTGACGAAGTGAGAAACAATAAGGAATACGATCTCCTTTCTAAAGAAATCGAATTCCAAACACTTGAAATCCAACTAAGCGAAAAACGCCTGAATGAATACGCCAGAGCCATTGAGAGCCGAAACAACGATATCGTAACCACTGAAAACCGCCTTGCCGACAATGAGCACAGTCTTGCCGACAAGAAATCCGAACTCGACGAAATCGTTTCCGAAACCCGTCAAGACGAAGAGCGTTTGCGTATACAGGCTAAGAGTATCGAACCGAGGATAGACGAGCGAACTCTCAAAGCGTTCAAACGCATACGCGACAACGCCCGCAACGGCCTTGGCATCGTATATATCCAACGCGACGCTTGCGGCGGATGCTTCAACCGCATCCCACCTCAAAAGCAGATGGAAATCAAAATGCGCAAGAAAGTAATCGTATGTGAGTACTGCGGACGAATTATGATTGACCCCGAATTGGCAGGAATCGCAGAGAAAGAAATCGAAAAAGAATCAAAATAACCCTCTAATTAGCGTGACTTTATCAAAAAATAATTTTGCCAAATGGAAAACTATATGTAATTTTGTCCCGCTAAATTAAGACTTAAAAACAAACAAAAACAAAAACAAAAATAAAAAAATGATCATCGTACAAGTAAAAGAAGGCGAAAACATCGAAAAAGCTCTCAAGAAATTCAAAAGAAAGTTTGAAAAGACCGGAATCGTAAAGGAACTACGTAACCGTCAGGCATTTGAAAAGCCAAGCATCACTAACCGCAAGAAAATGATGAAGGCTGTTTATGTGCAAAAACTTCGCTTAGTCGAGGACTAATATAAAAAATAACCTCCTTTTTATTTGATTTTTAGAAAAAAAGAGTTATATTCGTAACAGTAGTTTACAAATATAATTATGCTAAACTCTTTTTTGACATATATACGGTGCGAGTTGAATCTTTCAACTCACACCGTTTCTGCATATAAGCGCGACCTTACCCAATGGATTGATTTCGCAACCGGAGGAAAACCGGAGACGCTGCACCCATTCGATGTGCAGCCCGGAGACCTCAGATTATGGGTGGCTTCTCTCGCAAAGGAGGGTGCCTCCCCGCGCACCATACGGCGCAAAATTCAGGCCTTACGCTCATTCTTCCGATTCCTCATGGTCAGGCACGGCGCGCGCGCCAATCCGGCTGCAGAGCTTGAATTGGCAAAAACCGACAAGCCCCTACCCGTTTTCGTTCGACAAGAAGAAACTCAAGCAGTATTGAATGACGAATTTGATTGCAGCGATTTCATCGAGACACGCAATCGATTGATCATTTTGATGCTATACACCACGGGAATGAGAGCCTCTGAGCTTATGGGGCTTCTCGACGCTGATGTCGACATAAAAAAAGGTGAACTAAAAGTGCTCGGAAAGCGTAATAAAGAAAGGATTATTCCTTTTGGAGATGAACTTTCTGATATGATAACTCTATACAGAAACCTTAGAGACGTTACAGTTCCGCCACCAGCAGCCGATGAATTCTTCGTCAGACAGTCAGGAGAACCGCTTTACCGAAAAATAATCTACAAAGTGGTTCACAATGCGCTTGCAGGACGCACCGTCGCGGCACGCCAAAGCCCGCACGTATTGAGACACTCGTTCGCTACCGATATGCTCAACAACGGCGCCGACCTTTATTCAGTACAACAGTTATTAGGACACCAATCGCTCGCAACGACTCAGGTGTACACCCATATAACATATAGAGAGTTAAAACAAAATTACGAACTGGCACATCCGCGTGCCGCAAAAAAAGGAGGAGACCATGGACATTAACATTAAAGCCATCCACTTTGACGCAACAGAAAAACTTCAGGATTTTATCGTCAAAAAAGTTAACCGACTCGCACGTCGAAACGAAAATATATCTTCTGTAACAGTGACGCTTACCGTCATAAAGCCGGAAACAGCTATGAACAAAGAAGCCACAATTAAAATCGCTGTCCCCCAGAAAGATGATATATTCGCAGGTAAAGTCGCAGACTCCTTTGAAGAAGCCGTCGACCTTGCAATTGAAGCGGTAAGCCATCAACTCGAAAAAGCGCAAGACCGCAAATAACAACCCGCAACCCCCACTAATAACCACAGTCGGGACATATCAAAATACGTGAGTTCAAAATAACCTAACTCACGTATTTCTGTTTTATACATCCCTACCAAAATAGTTCATCGAAATCAGGGTACAATCTATAAAATAACCTCAATTCAAATTTTATTCATTTTGTAAAAGCTGTGATTTATTTTGAATCGCTTTTACAGCCTGTTCTCTCATCTTTTCTTGTAATGGGCGATCGTCCAATAATGAATTTAGATATTCTTCATCGATGGCCCCGATGGTTACCCGATGTCCAAGTTTGTTCTCTTGGCGGATAAATTCGTTGCTGTTTTCCAAATCATTAAGCATTGCATTGTAAGTGATAGGAGACACATTTATTTCATCTAACCCGGTTAAGTGGCACACATATTGACTGTCGATTATTTCCACGTGTTTATAAATTGTGTGTAGCTAATCACTATGTTGTGTTCTGCATCTTGGTGTTTTCGCAGTAGTTCTGTTTAGACGCTTTTTGACGCGCCTTATTCTTGCCATTCCAGATGCAATTTTAGCTAAAATTGCATCTGGAAACTTGCGCAGGAACAACTGCGTCTGTTTCCTTGACATATTAAAAAAAGCGTTTTTGCTTTACCTCATCTACGAAATCGCCAATTTCTAAAACGAAGTGGGTATAGCAGTCAAAAAAAACGCTCAAGCTTGTCGTATATCCACTCCCGGCAAGGGATATCGATATCCGGTAAGGCGTGGGAGTGGACTGTTTATTACTTTGTTTGGCGTTTGGCGATGCCAGTAAATGGATAAACTGAAATCGTCCCGCGCTTTTTCTTTTAACTTTATCCGAAGCTTCGGGGGCGGCTGCTTCAACCATATTTTTCATGAAAACATCTTACTTAAAGATGCTGGCGTGGGTAGTGGCAATTACCGGACTATCAAGTTGCACCCCCACCAAAAGCCCATTGAATGTTAAGGAAGTTACCTACCAGTCATTCAGAACCGAGTATGCTCAACCAAAAGAGATTCCTGATGGCGCAAAGATCGCAATTTCCTACTTTTTCACGCCAAAGGGGACTATTGTCGCAGTGGTAAAAAAAATCTCACTGATGAAATCATGACAATCGATCAAACCCGATCATTTTTCATCAATTCCGATGGGGCGTCAACATCATATTACGACCCCAATGTCAAGTCAACAAGCGAAACCCGGTTCTCATCCCAAACAAATGGAGTCTCATTTGGGATGGGAACATTAGCTAACGCATTTGGAATAGGCGGCATTGCCGGGTCTTTACTCGGCGGCTTAGGACTTAACTCTTCGTCGACATCCGGAAACGCATTGACCTCCACTACTTACTTCAAAGATCTACCACAAGTAACTCTTGGCCCCAAAAGTCATGGAGCAATGTCCAAGGAATTTAAAATTGCGGGAGTTGGCGACACTCCGTCAGTCTATAGAGGGCGTGTTTATCAAGATTGCAATTACATTTCTATTCAGGATCTCTAATCGAGATACCGGTTAAGAAAAAACAAGTAAATAA
>CAZELD010000004.1:0-36411 GCA_964512855.1 uncultured Muribaculum sp. | reverse complement strand
ATTTCTATTCAGGATCTCTAATCGAGATACCGGTTAAGAAAAAACAAGTAAATAACGCTTTCAGAGAGACTTATATTCAAAAATCTGACGCTCTGTCAGAACCGGCATTTACATTTAACATTGAAGATAACATCACATCGAACGACCGCGACAAATTCCTCATATACGATTCATACGCCCATGGCGCTTTGATTGATTACAAATAAACTCGACCTCCAATGAATAAACTGAATCACTACACATACATAATACTTGCCTGCTGTTTAATGCTATATTCATGCAAAACAACTGAAACCTTTACCGTACAGGCTCTTCCGGGAACAAAGATTTACTCCCCGGAAAATATTGAAACCCCTAAAGGCGAAGTACCTCAATCAGGGAAAGTTAAAATAAAATTATCGCTGAAGAAAGAATATTATGGCTATTTGATAGCGGAAATGCCTCAATCAAAGATAAGAGCGCCTTTTGGTTTGGATTATAAACGTCTTAATACTCTTAATACTATTGGTGGCGTATGGGGCATTATCTTTGGGCCTTCGGCCATAGCCGGCGGAATCTTAAGCATATCAGAAGACACCGGACTTGGAGCTGCGGCATTGGGAGCAGGAGTCGCTCTTACCGCATTAGGAATACACTGTATGCAAAATGAGCCAACTGATGGAATATGCTCCGATCTTGATTTCATCTATTTGAAAAATCAAACCGCAATACAAGATATTCCTTTTTCTTCCACAACGTCAGTCATCGACCCCGCAAGGCCAAGCTCCGTAGAGCCGACAGAAAAGGTCTTACGCAAAAAAACGACTTCAGGGAATACTGTAGCAGAGCCCAAAACAACAACTACTCCCACCAAAGCTAAAAGGCGATTAAATGATTTTGGGGCAAGTATCGCCGGCGAATATTCCGGAACCGGTGAACTGCTCAAAGGCAAAGCCGCCATAGAAACATACAATGATATTAGGATTGTTATAATGCGAGAAGATAAAGACTTGGTTAAAGTCCAAGTTGTAGAAAGCGGAGACACCTTTTTTGAATCCCCTATGGATTATATTATAACCCGACAGAAAGACAACTCTTTCTTACTCACACTCAAAGGAATCCCCTCTGCGCGTATCACTATAGCGCCAAGCGGCAAGGTGACATTCTGGCACGATAAAGTGAATATCGATGGGGACGCCTATACCCTATCCATAAAAGCGACCAAACGATAACTTAATAGTCAGTTACGGCATAGGCAAAGCGGCAGCACGATTGCGTGTCACGCGCTTTGCCTATGCCAATTTTAGTATTGCCGAGCCACTGACTGCGTCTTATTAGTTATATATTGCGAGAAAAAGTATTAACTTTGCACTATGGCTACCAGTTTTCTGCAAGTTGACAATCTAACAAAAAGCTACGGCGACAGAATATTATTCTCCGACGTAACTTTCGGCGTATATGAAGGCGACAAAATAGGCATAATAGCTAAAAACGGCACAGGCAAATCAACACTACTAAACATTATTGCCGGGAAAGAATCCCCCGATTTTGGCAACATCATATTCCGCAACGGCCTTCGGATAGGCATACTTGACCAAAATCCGGATTTCAGCGATGCCGTCACTATAATGGACTATATGCTGGAAGGACACACCGCAACCAACGAACACGACATCGATTACCCCGACAGAGCAGTAAGACAACTGTCCCAGCTTGGAATCACTGATCCTAATGACGCAATAACCAATCTGTCGGGAGGACAACGCAAACGGGTCGCACTCGCAAAAGTGATTCTCAACAATCCGGAACTAATCATACTTGACGAGCCAACCAACCACCTCGACATCGAGTCGATTGAATGGATTGAAATCTATCTCAAAAAATCGCGCGTCACATTGCTGATGGTTACTCACGATCGATATTTCCTTGATCGAGTGACCAACAAAATAATCGAAATAGACCGTCAACAAATATTCTCCTACAACGGAAACTACGATTACTATTTGCGGTGCCGACAAGAACGCATCGACGCGCTCTCCTCCGAGCTTGCAAAAGTAAAAAACACTCTGCGCAAAGAGCAGGAATGGATGCGGCGCCAGCCTCAAGCACGGGCCGGAAAAGCGAAATACCGCATCGACGCATTCTATGACTTGAAAAAAAGATCGCAGGTCGATCTACGTGAATCCAATCTGAATTTAAACGTAAAATCATCCTACATCGGTTCTAAAATCTTTGAAGCCATCGACGTTTGCAAGCGTTTCGGCGACAAAGTGATACTCGATGATTTTACATATACATTCGCACGATACGAAAAACTCGGCATAATAGGCCACAATGGAGTTGGAAAATCCACATTCATAAAAATGCTGCAGGGTATCATCCCTTCCGATTCCGGAGAATGGAATGTAGGAGGAACCGTAAAATTCGGATATTACAGCCAGGATGGCATCGCTTTCGATGAAAATAAAAAAGTGATTGACGCGGTGACAGAACTTGCCGACGACATTGTTGTCAACGACAACATCCGCTACACCCCTATGCAATTTCTGTCTCACTTCCTATTCTCTCCCGCCGACCAACAGAAATACATCCACACACTCAGCGGAGGCGAAAAAGCCAGATTACACCTGGCTACAGTATTGATGAAATCGCCCAACTTCCTCATCCTCGACGAGCCGACAAACGACCTCGACATAATTACGCTCGGAATCCTGGAAGATTACTTGCGCAATTTTAATGGGTGCCTCATCGTCATTAGCCACGACCGATTCTTCCTCGACAGCATTGTAGACCACCTGTTCGTATTTGAAGGAGACGGAAAAATCAAGGACTTCCCCGGAAACTACTCCGAATACCGAGAATGGGCAAAACAAACCGCCATACCCGCAAACTCCAAAGCCAAAGAAAACGCCACGGCGGAAAAGCCGGTCAACAGAGTCCGGAAAATGACCTATAAAGAGCAACGCGAATTTGAATCCCTCTCACAAGAAATCGACAGCCTGACAGCCGAGAAAAAGGAGCTTGAAACAGCGTTCAATAGCGGAAATGTCGATGACATAATCGCAAAGTCAGCCCGCTATGAAGTGGTGAAAAACCTCCTTGACGAAAAGGAAATGCGTTGGCTTGAACTATCAGAAATTTAGCCCAAAAGATTGCGCGTCAAATGTAGGCAAAAAGGCCAATGCATATTTGACACGCCATCCTCAGAGAGATTAATTCCGAAAAAATTCTCGTCTTATCTCATCAACCATGTCAAGCTTTTCCCATGTGAAAAGCTCAACATCCATCTCCTTACGCCCCTCATACTTAGACGTAAACACCTTTGTCACAACCTTAGGCTCTCGTCCCACATGACCGTAGGCCGCAGTCTCCTGATAAATAGGAGCCCTCAGCTTAAGCCGTTTCTCTATCGCATAAGGACGCATATCAAACAACTTCTTTATGCGATCCGAGATCTCGCCGTCATCCATATCCACCTTCGCAGTTCCCCGAGTATTCACATAAAGGCTCACCGGCTCCGCAACACCTATTGCGTATGCCACCTGCACAAGAGCCTCACGAGCCACTCCGGCCGCAACAAGATTTTTCGCAATATGACGAGCAGCGTATGCCCCCGAACGATCCACTTTCGATGGATCCTTTCCTGAAAATGCTCCACCTCCGTGCGCGCCTCGTCCGCCATAAGTGTCAACTATAATCTTTCTGCCAGTCAGCCCGGTATCGCCATGTGGACCTCCTATAACAAATTTTCCCGTGGGATTGACATGGAGCACAAGTTCATCATCAAACATCGCGCGGACTTTATCCGAAAGCTGAGCCTTAACCCGCGGCAAAAGTATCGATTCCACATCCTCCTTTATACGGGCAAGCATCCTGCGGTCAGCCCCTTCCGCTGAACCCGCTTCATCTGCCGAAACGAAATCATCATGCTGGGTAGAAATAACAATCGTATGAATCCTCACCGGCTCTCCTTCAGGAGTATATTCAATCGTAACCTGGCTCTTTGCGTCGGGACGAAGATATTTCATCGCCTTCCCCTCTCGACGAATAGCCGAAAGCTCTCTCAGCAACAGATGGCTCAAATCAAGAGGAAGAGGCATATAATTCGGCGTTTCATCACAAGCATAGCCGAACATCATACCCTGATCTCCCGCGCCCTGCTCCTCCGCGGTCTCGCGCTCAACGCCGCGGTTTATATCCGCGCTCTGTTCATGAAGCGCGGAAAACACCCCGCAGGCGTTTCCGTCAAACATAAGCTCACTCCGGTTATATCCTATTCGGTTAATCACTCGGCGTGTAACCTCCATCAAATCCACGTATGCGTTACTCTTAACTTCGCCGGCGATTACCACCTGACCGGTGGTGACAAGAGTTTCACAAGCCACCTTCGACGACGGATCGTATGCAAGAAACTCATCAAGCACTGCGTCAGATATCTGATCGGCCACCTTATCGGGATGACCCTCCGAAACTGACTCGGAAGTAAAAAGATAATTTTTCATAAGGCTCTGTTTTAATTTTTAATAAAAATCTCCGAACCGATTTATAGAACGGCCGGAGCGAAAATACAGGAAAACCTATGCGGTTTTAGCATTTTTTTCAGTGGTTGCAAGCAGCCAAATTTCTCCACCCGGACTAAAATTCCGATTACACCGCAAAAATACGAAATAAATCCAACTTCACGAACAAATTTCCGCAATTTAACAATTACCGATGCGCATTCTGCAAAACATACTGCTTCACCTTCTGAAACAAATCGGTCGCAAACACAAAATTAGACAACACCTCATTCGTAGTCTCATAAATAAGCTCCTTATTCCCAACCCATTCACGATAGCCCTTATTGATAAACACGATATTCTCCCCTATGCCGAGCACCGAGTTCATGTCATGAGTGTTAATAACGGTTGTCATATTATATTCATGAGTTATATCGCTCAAAAGCTCATCTATCAAAATCGAAGTTTTGGGGTCAAGGCCCGAGTTGGGCTCGTCACAAAACAGATATTTTGGATTAAGAGCTATCGCTCGTGCGATAGCCACACGCTTCTGCATTCCGCCCGATATCTCGCTGGGATATTTCTCATCAGCGCCTTTAAGCCCCACTCGTTCAAGACAGAACTGAGCGCGTTCGCGGCGCTCTGCTACACTCATATTAGTGTACATCATCAATGGAAATTCCACATTACCAAGCACCGTCTCGGAGTCAAACAACGCCGACCCTTGAAACAACATCCCAATTTCAGTGCGGAGCGACTGCACCTGCTCCCGGTTCATATCAAGCAGATTACGGCCATCATACAATATCTCGCCGCTCTCAGGACGTATAAGGCCCACCAACGACTTCATCAAAACAGTCTTCCCCGAGCCGCTCTGACCGATAATAAGGTTAGTCTTGCCGGTCTCAAACACAGTGCTGACACCCTTCAGAACCTTTACGCCGTCAAAAGATTTTTCGATATTCTTTACCTCGATCATTGCATCAACAATTTTGTTAGAATTACGTCAAACATCAAGATCAAAATAGAACTCGCCACAACAGCGTCAGTCGAAGCCTTTCCAACGTCAAGAGCGCCCCCCTTCACATAATACCCAAAGAATGACGCCACCGATGTGATTATCACCGAAAACACCAACGCCTTGATTATTGTGTACCACACATACCATTCAACAAACATGGTCTGGATACCGTAGATATACCGCGACACTGGAATCATGTCAGTGAAAGCAGCTATAAACCATCCCCCGAAAAGGCCTGTCGCAATAGAGAACACTACGAGGATAGGGATAAAAAACATGAATGCGAGAATCTTTGGCAATACCAAAAATTGCGCCGAATTTATGCCCATTATCTCAAGAGCGTCTATCTGCTCGGTTACTCGCATTGTGCCTATTTCCGATGCGATATTCGACCCTACTTTTCCCGACAAAATCAAGCAAAGAACCGCCGAACTGAATTCAAGAAGCAATATGTCGCGCGTAGCAAGCCCGGTAGAATAGGCCGGCATTATCGGTGAGGTCATATTCAACTGCATCTGAATACATATCACCGCGCCGATAAACACTGAAATAACAATCGTCAGCGGGATGGAATCTATACCTAATTTACCCACCTCAAGCAAAAATTTCCGCCCGAACACCCCCCATTTCAAGGGCACAGAAAACACTCGCTTCATAAACAGGCAATATTGCCCGAAAGTTATCAATGACGATCGTATTATCATATAGCATTCTTTATGACGCAAAGTTAAGTATTTTTCTTTGTAGTAAAATCTTTTTTTACTTACTTTGTGAATTATATCCGAAACAAACATTGACTGCTATATGCTGATTATAGGGATTGCCGGAGGCACCGGATCAGGAAAAACGACTGTGGTAAACAAGATTATAAACAGTTTGCCGCAAGGTGAAGTAGCGATCCTGCCGCAAGATTCATACTATAAGGACTCAAGCCATATTCCAATGGAGGAACGATGCAATATAAATTTCGACGAGCCTAACGCTATCGAATGGTCATTGCTGAAAAAACACCTCCAACAGCTTAAAGAAGGCCGATGCATTGAAATGCCAACTTATAGCTACCTCACCTGCACTCGTCAGGAAGAGACCGTTCTCGTCGAGCCAAGGGATGTCGTGATTGTTGAAGGAATCCTCGTGCTGACTCAGCCCGAACTGCGCTACATTATGGATGTGAAAGTGTTTGTCGACGCTGACGCCGACGACAGATTGATTCGGGTCATTTCGCGCGACATTATTGAGCGCGGACGAACGGCTCAAATGGTAATAGATCGATACGAAAAAGTCTTGAAACCTATGCATCAGCAATACATTGAGCCGTCTAAACGATTCGCCGACTTGATTGTGCCCCAAGGAGGAAACAACATTGTGGCAATTAACCTATTGACCGACTATATTGAAGCGCGCCTTAGAAAGGCTAAACAATTTTAAAATGGAATATACCGAAGACGACATATTGACTCCGGAGCCTTCTCTTGAGCCGACTGGAGAAAATGAAGACCTGGAAGACTCTCGGATGGTGCTCCGTACGGAAAATCTTGTCAAAAAATATGGAAAACGAACCGTTGTAAACCACGTTTCAATAAACGTAAAACAAGGGGAAATCGTAGGATTGCTCGGCCCGAATGGAGCTGGAAAAACAACCACGTTCTACATGACCGTAGGGCTTATAACTCCTAATGAAGGAGAAATATTCCTAACCGACTTAAATATTACGAAATATCCGGTCTACAAACGCGCGCAAAACGGAATCGGATACCTTGCGCAAGAAGCTTCTGTATTCCGCAAACTAAGCGTAGAGGACAACATTCGAGCTGTGCTCGAAATGACCAACACCTCAAAGGAATACCAAAAAGAAAAGCTGGAAAGCTTGATCTCTGAATTCAATCTCCATAAAGTGAGAAAAAATCTTGGCGACAGATTGTCGGGAGGTGAACGTCGACGCACGGAAATCGCACGGTGCTTAGCTATTAATCCTAAATTCATCATGCTCGACGAACCGTTTGCCGGAGTAGACCCCATCGCTGTAGAGGATATTCAGGAAGTTGTCTACCGATTGAGAGAGAAAAACATTGGAATCCTCATAACCGACCACAACGCCCCGGAAACCCTGTCAATCACCGACCGCGCGTACCTCTTGTTTGAAGGTAAGATTTTGTTCCAAGGCACATCCGAGGAACTTGCCGAAAATCCTACTGTCCGGGAAAAATATCTTGGGCGAGGATTCACATTCCACCGCAAAAAATTTGATTAACCATGATCGGCGAAAATCTTAGAATCAGTCCCGGCAAAAGTTTGTTTTTGCTTGTTTGTTGGTGGGTACTGCTCACTATCGCCGCATCCCTGATTATGGGGATGATAGGCTCCGATTCGACCGCTGAACTTCGGTGGATGATATTGGTACAGGATACGGCTGCGTTCATTTTACCGGTAATTCTGACTATGATTATCGCAAGTTCTCATCCGTGGCGATATATACGCATTAATCGCAACCCGACATCAACAACGCTGGCATTGACGACACTCGCCGCCATAGTGTCAATACCGGCAATGAACAGGATTGTGGCATGGAATGAAGCGGTGCATCTACCGCCCTATTTGGCTGGACTTGAAACTGTCCTCCGCAACAGTGAGAACGCCGCGCAGAGTATGGTAGCCAACATCATCGGAGGTACATCCCTGTGGGATCTTATTCTCTCAATATTGATTGTCGGCGTCCTAACCGGCATAGCGGAAGAGCTGTTTTTCAGAGGGGCGCTTCAACGATTGCTGGAATCAAAGTTTGGCAACAAACATCTGGCGATATGGTCGGCTGCGTTCATCTTCAGCGCCGTTCACCTGCAGTTTTTCGGATTCGTGCCGCGCCTGCTCATTGGAGCATACTTCGGCTACCTCGTTGTGTGGAGCGGCTCACTACGCCTATCGATGTTCGCCCATGCGCTTAACAATTCTCTCGTGGTTCTGAACTTCTGGCTCATAAACCGAGGAGTCATCGGCAACGACATGAACCACATTGGGACAAGCGACACATTCTCAGGCATCTCCATCTGCATCGTGAGCGCTGCGGCGACCGCCGCCACAATATGGGCTATCAGCAAACGGGCTATGGCTCACGCCAATCCCCCGACTCCTTGATCAAATTAACGAGGCGTGGAATAGCTTCTTCCTGTGGGATATTCTTTTCAACGCAAATTTTACCCTTATATAAGCTTATATTTCCTGCCGCCGCGCCAACATACCCGTAGTCAGCGTCTGCCATCTCTCCGGGGCCATTAACGATACATCCCATCACCCCTATTTTAAGGCCTTTAAGGTGTGATGTAGCCGCCTTGACTGATTTCAACGTAGACTGCAAATCAAACAAGGTGCGCCCGCATCCGGGACACGCGATATACTCCGTTTTACTGATTCTTAGACGTGCAGCCTGCAAGATGCCGAGGCTTAGACGCACTAGCTCCTCATCGGTCAACGACGATCCCTTTATCCACATTCCGTCTCTAAATCCATTAAGAAGAATTGAGCCGAAATCCACAGAGGCCGTCAACGAAATCTCTTCAAACGAAGCATCGCCGTAATCAATACACGGAACAACTGGATTAGCGATCCCATTCGCAGTCAACGCATGAATGAACGACATAATAGCGCCTGACCGATTTTCATGAGTGGTCGTCACCACAATCACGCTCTCCGGATTATCCCTCAATATAGCTCTAACGTCATCAATACCCGTCATTGCATCAATCTCCACATAATCAGAAAGTTCCACTTCTCCCGGAGCAATAACTGCCGGAAGTTGGCCTCCTCCTATAGCCCCGATTTTAAGCGATTTGCGTGCATCCGGCTTAACCGGATCAAAGCCCGGATAACACTCCCCGGCAATCACGGGAGCGCAAGATCTTTTGGAAATATACTCAACCAAAGATTTTGCCACAGGTATCTCATTTTCAGGGGCTTCACTGAGTGACACCCTTATTGTGTCGCCTATACCTTGCGCAAGCAACGCGCCAATGCCGACAGCGCTTTTCACACGCCCGTCTTCACCGTCGCCCGCCTCCGTAACTCCGAGATGCAACGGGAAATCCATCCCTTCCGCATCCATTGCCGCAACAAGTCGGCGCACAGTCTCCACCATAACAATCACATTGCTCGCCTTAATCGATATGACAATATCAAAGAACCCGCGCTTAACAGCAACACGCAAGAACTCCATTGCGCTCTCAACCATTCCCGCCGGAGTGTCGCCATAACGGCTCATGATGCGGTCGCTGAGAGAGCCGTGATTGACGCCTATGCGAATAGCGGTACCATTAGATTTACATAATGCGAGAAATGGCGTGAACGCGTCATCTATACGTTTCAACTCCGCGGCATACTCCTCATCAGTATATTCAAGTTTCCTGAATGTACGTCCCGGATCAACAAAGTTTCCCGGATTAATACGCACCTTATCGGTAACCTCTGCGGCCGCAAACGCCGCTTTGGGGTTAAAATGAATATCTGCCACAAGCGGTGTAGTTATGCCCCGTTTACGAAGTTCCTGCCTTATAACTCCTATATTTTCAGCTTCTCGCACACCTTGCGCCGTAAGACGCACATAATCCCCTCCGGCGGCGGCAATACGCATGGTTTGCGACACCGACCCTTCGGTATCGAGAGTCGATGTATTGGTCATCGACTGTAGACGAATCGGATTTTCTCCGCCCAAAGGCACACCGCCGATATTCACCGCGCGCGACGGGCGGCGAACATAGTCAAATACTGACATTATATTCTGTCAATTAGTTTTAAACTTATACTTTATTTCTGCAAGTTCGGCATTAGCCTTCACGATTTTTCCGGAAAGCGAAGCCTTATATAACGCAAGTTTTTCAGAGATCTTATCATCGCTTAACGCAAGCATCTCAACCGCTAAAATCGCGGCGTTGAGCCCTCCGTTTATTCCTACTGTAGCAACCGGTATGCCAGGAGGCATCTGCACGATTGACAACAATGCGTCAACACCCTGAAGAGTCGATGCTATAGGTACTCCGATCACAGGAACAGTTGTGTTGGCCGCGATTACGCCGGGAAGAGCAGCGGCCATTCCTGCTGCGGCTATTATAACCTTGATTCCGCGGCCGGCGGCTCCTTTGCCAAATTCCTCTACTTGAGAAGGAGTGCGGTGCGCTGACAACGCATTTATCTCAAACGGAATCTCGAAATCATCGAGAAATTGAGCTGCTTTGCCCATAACGGGCAGATCGGAGGTGCTGCCCATGATAATGCTGACGATTGGTTTCATTTATCATTAATTTATAATCCTGTTAGCAAATATACGCTTGCAAATCCCACTGCCGTTCCGGCGAATACCTGCCAAAACGTGTGACGTTCAAGCAGCAACCGGGAAGATCCCAAAATACCGAGAAGCAGAATACCGATAGATATGACGAGCCACATCGGAACTATGTTAATCCCGTCATCCATTATACGAAACATCAATGCCACCAAACCGCCAAAGGCCGCCATGTGCGCGCTGATTTTCCACCATAGGTTGACCGTTACGCATATCACTGCCGCAACAGCGCCGCTCACCATAAAAAGCCACATCCAGGATGGAGCATGAATACGTGCCAAGTACCATGCGGCTAAAATATAGCACACGCAGGTGATGCCATAAGGAACATAGCGCTCCTTGCGTTTATTAAGGCCCGGATCGCTTATAAGTTTAACCTTATATAGTAAAAATATCGCCAATGCCGGCAAAAATGCCGTTATCAGCGCGGTCATAAGCACTACATTCCACCTTACTCCGTGAGGCAGCACTGCGAGAACCGTAACCCATAGGGATAAAATCACGCCGTAAGAAGGCACTAAAATCGGACTTAGAATCCATGAAAATATATTGGCTGCTCTATTCATATCAATATTAAAACGGCATAGTGTTTCAATTGTTTAAGAGATTGTTTAAAATGATACACCACCTATCTGTTCACATTTATTATTAAACAAACTCTAAATCTCCTTCCTCAATCTCGCCACCGGTATGCCAAGTTTCTCCCGATATTTCGCCACAGTGCGTCTGGCGATATCATAACCCCGTTCTGCTATTTTTGCCGTAATAGCACCATCACTCAGTGGCTTACGCTTATCTTCCGATGCTATGATTTCTTTAAGGACACTTACTATTTCATGTGTTGACGCGTCGTCGTCATCCTTTGGACGCTCATTAAAAAAGTGTTTGAGCGGATATATTCCGTATGAAGTGGCTACATATTTCCCGGCGGCGGCGCGCGATATAACCGACAAATCATATCCGGTGATTTTTGCGATATCTTTCAATATCATAGGATGTATCAATGTCTCGTCATCGCTATTCACAAAAAAATCATGCTGAATGTTAACTATAGCCCTCATGACATTGTAAAGCGCCTCCTGACGCATCCGTAAAACTTTGATAAACTCAGTGGCTTCGTCGCGTTTCTGCTTAATGAAAAGCTCGGCGGCGTTATCGCCGGGCGTCTCGGCTTCAGTAAAACTACGTTCTATCTGCAGTTCTGGGATATTATTAACAAGAGTAAGCGTGATTGTTCCTTCCTCAACCTCGACTGTGAAATCGGGCACTATATGGCGAGTACGGTCATCGGCTACATCTCCGGCAAGCGATCCGGCTGGCTTGGGATTGAGTGATGTGATCAAGTCTATTGCGTCCTTCAACTTGACATCGTTGATTCCAAGTGCAGAACGCAAGCGGTCATAGCTCTTACGGGAGAAATAGTCAAAATAATGGGTGATGATTTCAGTAGCGTTTACTACTGCTTCATTTTTCTTTTTCCTGTGAAGTTGCAAAAGGAGACAGTCGCGAAGATCTACCGCGGCTATTCCGGCCGGCTCAAACGAACGTACTATATCAATAACCGTTTTTACCTCCGCAGGACTCACTTTTTCTCCGGTCTGAACCTCTATGTCATATACCATCGAGTCGGCGCTCCGGGTCAGGTAGCCGTTATCATCCAAATTGCCTATTATGTGGCGGGCTATAAGTTCTTGTCGATCGGTAAGATTATATCCGGCAAGCTGCTCTGAAAGCAAACCGTAAAGCGTGGCTGAGGTATCGGCGGTTATAACCTCTATCGGATTGTCATAACTGCTTCCGCGGCTATTTACTGACTGATAAAAGGGAATATCATCCTCATCCCTATAATCCGCTTTTTGAATCTCATCGGCAGTTTCGCTAAAATCATCTTCTCCTGATGGCGCCGACGGAACATCAACAGCCTCAAGAGCGGGATTATCGTCAAGAACCCGTTGCACCTCATCCTCCACTTCCGGGCCACTCATTTCAAGCAACTTGCCAAACTTGACCTGAAGTGGGGAAAGACGTTGCTGCAATTTCTGTTCGATCGATAGCTTTAACGAATCCTCCATTTAGAATTTATTATTTACTACAAATATAAATAAAAATCTGAATATCTAAGCCCTTATGACTCTATTCCCATTTTTTTAGCGCATAACGATAGATTACGCCGTCTTTACCCACATACTCCAACGACATCCTCTTTTTAGACATCCGCATTATCTCCAGCCTGTTCAAGCCTGTTTCCAACCCGGTCACAGGAAATGGTGAATACTTGTTTGACCCGTCTTTGTCATCTTCTGTATGGGTAAAATCGAGATACAGCGATCCTGAATCCTGATACCATGTCGCCCAGCGATTCTCCTGCGCATGGGAGTCATAGACGCTGCGCATACAGAACACCGTCGATTGGAACTGCCAGAAAATATTACGGCCATACGATGCGTCTTCATCGCCGTCGATTGTAATCTCTTCCAGTTTCCATGTCCCGAAATAAGCGCCAATGTCTCCATCATTATGGGTACAACTGACAACCACGGCCGATATCCCGGCCATAAGAAGCAGTATAATAGGTTTTATCGTTTCCATAATAAAAATTCACCTTTATATGCCAAAGTCAACGAAACTCCAAAATTATTTCCGAATATATTACCTCGGTCAATGGCCGCCGAACCCTTCAGCGATAATCCCGAAACCGATGGGATACGCCACAGAGCCTCAACCATAGCCGATGCGTCATGAACTTTATCTATACGCGGGATATAGCCCGATCCCCAGACCTGACGATAAGAGAACATCGCCCTATAGTCGACTAACGACGAAACAGCTCCCTCTACGGCCACATGGAATCCCCGCGCTTTTGTATCGACAAATCTCATGTATCCGTCACGATTATAAATTGGCGATGTCATGAACGGAGAACCTTGCGATAGGCCATAACAAGCATATCCATTATAAAAATAATGGTTATAATAATCATCGGCGCCGGTAGCCCAGTCAACGATAGTCGTCCCGGGAAAATCATCCGGATCCCAATGAAGCGGACCCGATTGATTGGTGAAGTCAATATATTCAACCACAGCTCCGGTCACGGGGCCTCTTTCACTTCGATGATACTCCACTCCCCATAGTCCGTCAAAGCCGTTCATTTTGCCTATACCCGAACCATCTTCCCACGGCCATTGGAAATAAGCCATGACTTCCGAATGGCCGTCCAAGCGAAACGTAGATTTAAAATCCCAGCTCCCAAGATGATTCCCGACCCAAAAATCATCTCCCTGGCGAGGGATAAGCATATCTATAAAATCTTTTATTCCGAGCGACGCTTTTGTTTTTTCGATCATCTTGCCATCTACATATTCCCTCTGCGTGCCCCCGAACTGCGCGGCGGCTTGCATCCCAACAGTAACATAAAATAGTTGCTGCGGATTTGTCCGAAAATATATGCGCTTATAGTTAACCCATCGTCCGGTAGTCACATAGTAATTTCCATAATTATAGTGATCTTCAAGCCAATGATTATCTGCTGGACGGCCATAAAAAAGTTCGCCGTTCACCTGCACCCAACCATTTGTGAACGGAATATTTTCAAATCCGTGAAATCCCATCCGCGCGCCGGGCATAGGACGACTGTTGGCGCTCCAGGTCAAATCTCCGCTTGACAGCCGGTCGTTCAACATCGCCGACCCGACCTCCCTTGCTCCGACTGTCAGAAATAACGCCCGGTATTTAATCTCTCCATAAAGTTGTTGCAGCCTGACTGCCGACGGACGGCGTTGAATCATCACCATGATATCAGCCTCAGTTGAGAATCGTTCATAACCTCTCGAAGAGAAATAGCCGCCTATAATATCGGCTCCAAATCCAAAGCTGAAACGCTCCCCAAAATCAGTTTTCTTGACAGCCGACACTCGCGCAAGAGCGGAATATGGTTGTGTGAATACGCCGAAATTATTCGACATCAAATAATAAGGCGCAAATTCTCCCGATCCGACATTAGCCGTAATCGACCCTCCCACTTCAACCGGTAACTCTGCGCGCAGCGATTGTATACACGATAAAACCGTCAGGACACAAATGAAAAGAGACCTAATCATGAGTCCAAAGTTACAGCGTGATATGTGCCTATGTGGCGATCTTTCTTCTCCTCAAAAATATCGGAGATCGCAAAGAAAATTCCGGTTTCCTCGACATCCCCAAATTCATGGTTTATAGCTGTGCCAAACATCTTCATCGATGGCGACAAACTCATATAAGCATTAACCAAAGGCGGTATATTTATCCCATGATCGCGAATTGCCTTATTCAATATTTTATAATCCTCTTTGAATGAATCGCCGACAAAGATACGCGCCATCTCAGCCTCATCCATGTCCGTTGGAAGAGGAACGATGGGTGTTACCAAATTATCATGATCCGGGAAATGCTTGTTCAAAAAATACAATATCATGTTGCGGCACTCGCAGATATAACTCGGATACATCGTCACTTTACCGAACAGATATTTAACATTCGGATAAACCACCGTCAACGCCCCCAAACCGTCCCAAAGATTGTCAAGCGCGTAAATCGCTTTGGCCCCAGCTTTGGTCGATTGATACTCAAGCCTGACAAACGAACGTCCTAACTCAAGAGTTTCCGGCAAATATTCCGATAAAAATTTCTGTGAGAACTTGAACATATGCCCGGTCGCTATTCTGGGGGATCCTCCCGGCTCTATAACGACATCCTCCCCTATTATAAACCGGTATCCTCCCACTATCATATCCGTATCCGGGTCCCATACTATCAACTGCCGGCACGGAGGCTCCATCAAGTCGAAATCATCTATGTCACAGGCTTTTCCGGTGCCACCACCGGCTGCGCGGAAGGCGATTTCACGAAGGCGTCCTATCTCGCGCATCACATTCGGTGACGTGTGCGCGTCTATGATATATATCATATTTCCGCCCTTGTTTGTTTTCCTCAAGAGCTTGTCCCGAGTCAATTCGCTCTTCAATATATCGGTTGATACCGGTTCTATGATTGGCTGTTCCATACTTGGACTCTTGCTGTTCAGTTTCTGTTTAAATTATATACAATCTGCTTCACTCGCCGCGCTTCTTCAAGAGCCTTGGAGCCACCATGAAATATAGTGTAACTCAATGGAGACCCGACTTTTATATGAAACTTAGCTCCTTGACATCTAAATATCTCCCGGGGCAAATAAATCATTTCAATATTAAATTTCAAGCCGGCAAGCGTACGCATTTTCGCAAAGTTATAAAAAAAGGATGAATTCTTAGCGTCAAAAAACACCGGAATTATATCGCGTTTGTATTCCACCGCTTTATTTATGAACATTTTTTGCCATCTAAGATCTCGTATTCCACCAGGCTGTTTGCGCGAAACAAGTCCCGCCGGAAATATAATGATTGGATCGTCTCCCGCCATATATTCGTCTATCGCAGTGGAATCCTTTTTCTTTTGACGCCCATACTTGTTGACCGGTAGAAAGACCTCTCTCAGCGGCTTAACATTCATCAACAGGTCATTGACTACAAATTTCACATCCTTGCCATAAAACTTGGCTATCCAGTCGATCATCACGATTCCGTCCAACGCGCCAAGCGGATGATTTGACACGATAATCACTCTTTTATCCTTAGGAAGAAACCCCGCGCTGCTTACATCATAGGAAACTCCAAGATCTTTCAAAACGGCATGGCAAAATGCCGCGCCGTGTTTCCCTCGGTTATGTTCAAGCAACTCATTTAGCCCATCCTGACATATTGTGCGTTCAAGCCAACGCACAAGACCGTTTGGAATGAAACGATAATATCGTGCGACACGTGTTTTCAACACCGCGTCTACATCTATCTTCATTATGTCATCGTCCTTCTTCGCAAACATGGCGCAAAAATACTTATTTTGCGCCAAATCCACAACACGCATTGACTAAACCAATATCGATAGAAATTCGTTTTTCACATGACATGAATATATTTTTAGAATAAAATTCCGAACTTTGCGCTCACAAAGGTAAAGTTACAACAATAGGGTTCAAGGGACAATAACAGCGATGCGCGGCAAGAATAAAAAATCGCCGGGAATGGATATGCTTCACGGCCCATTATTCCGGAAAATCATAATTTTCGCTATCCCTCTTTTAGCGAGCGGCATACTTCAACAATCATTTAATGCTGTCGATGTAGGAATCGTGGGACGCTTCGCATCAAGTCAAGCTATGGCCGCCGTTGGCAGCAACGGGTCTCTTATCAGCATAATGGTAAGCTTGTTTTTGGGCATATCTATCGGAGCTAACATTGTAATTGCAAATTATATCGGCCAAAACAACGCTTCGGGCATCAAGCGCGCCATATCAACAGTTTCATTCGTGGCAGCGGCAAGCGGAATAATATTGTTATTGGTGGGAGAGTTGTTTGCCAAGCCCATTCTCGAATTAATGAGCGTTCCGGATGATGTTATAGACCTCGCTACAGTTTACTTGAAAGTTTATTTTTTAGGAATGCCGTTTATGATGATCTACAACTTCGCATCAGCAATAATGCGAAGTATGGGTGACACAAAACGCCCGTTCTACAGCCTTGCCGTCGCCAGCGCTCTTAACATCGTTTTGGATCTCGTATTCGTTAAATACTTCGGTATGGATGTTGATGGAGTGGCATTAGCGACTGTAATATCCAACGCCGTAAATGCGTTTCTCATGATTTATTGGCTAACGCGCGAGCCGGAGCCTTATCGCCTAAATCTTAAAGACACAGCCATAAACAAGAACGAATTAAAGAAAATACTACAGATAGGTGTCCCTGCAGGAATACAAGGCATGGTATTTTCATTTGCTAATATATTCATCCAGAGTTCTATAAACAAATTTAGATCATTTGCTGTCGCCGGATCGGCAGCGGCTCTTTCATACGAAGTATACTGTTATTATATAGTTAGCGCATTCTGCCAATCGGCAGTCGCATTCCTAAGTCAGAATTACGGAGCCGGGCAATACGATCGTTGCAAACGTGTGTTCTGGCTATGTCTAACTGCAGCTATGATAGGCACAGGCGCTATGAATGCGTTGATCGTATGGCAAAAGGGATTCTTTCTCAGCATATTCACCTCCGATCCCGAAGTATTGCGATATGCCATAATCAGGTTTCAATGCGTTCTTCTCTTCCAATGGATTGCGGCGACATACGAAGTGAGTGGAGCTTGTATGCGAGGGCTTGGATATTCTATGACACCAACGCTTATCACCATATTCGGCACTTGTGTGCTCCGACTTGGATGGGTCTACATTGCGGCATCTCGAGCATTTGATTTCGCCCATCTGTTATACATCTACCCTATCTCTTGGTTGTTTACAGGAGCCGCTGTCATGACGGCCTATTTCATAGTTCAGCGAAAAGTATTTTCACATAAAGTCATGTCTGTATAACAGCTCATTCCATCAAGGAATAAGCGCGCAAGAGAAATTGCGTCCGGAGGCTATGCCTAATGCTCGCGCTGAAAAATAGCGTTCCGAATGGCAACGAGTGCAATGTTTCGGCATCGAGATGCAATCGTCCCGAACCCCGCTTTTCATCAACATGAGTTTCACGTATAGCGGCAGATCCACGTGAGGCTTGAGCTGACCTTTTATCACGCATAATTCAGGAAAACGGGAAGCCACCTCATCTCCCACCTCAAAGCAATCGGCACAGATACAGGGTCCTATCGCCGCTTTCATCACTGCGGGGTTTGCTCCAAGCTCAATCATGCGACTTACACAGTTCTCTACCACGCCGCCAATCGCGCCACGCCATCCGGCATGAATTGCTCCTATTATCTTAGCCTGAGGTTCTACGAGAAGCACAGGCACGCAATCTGCGGTAGAAACGCCTATCGCCACCCCTCGCAATCGCGTGACAAGCGCATCGACACCCTCTATCTCTTGAGGGGATAGAGGAAATGCGTCAATAATTCTACACACGGTCGAATGAGTTTGACGAGGTAACACTATACGATTTTCCGGGATGCCTATATACTCCGCAAGTTTGGCACGGGATTCCGCCACATGGGAAGCGTCATCACCTGTATAATGACACGGATTGAATCCGCTGTATGGCGACATTCCCGCGTCGCCTCGGCCTGTTATATAAGCTCTGACCGAAGGGTCAAGATCGACAGTTTCAATCCAAGTTGGCGTCATCTCCAAGATATTCCCAATCCCCGTCTTCCCAGTCTTCATCCCAAAGATCTTCTTCTGCCAGCTCCTCTTCTGTTGGCTCGGGCATTGCAGGATTTTCAAATATGAATTCATCCTCCTCACGCACTCGATGATGTCCATCAAGACGGCGATGCGTTATAGTCATTGGCTCTACACGATTTGCCTCATCATTAATAGCCTTCCATAACAAATCTTTCAACTCAGTTATCCCGAATCCCGAAACAGCAGATATGAACACATGGGGAATCCCCTCCGGAAGTTCTTTATCTATTTCCGCCATAAGTTCGTCATCAAGCATATCGCTCTTGCTAATAGCAAGTATACGCTGCTTGTCTACAAGCTCCGGATTAAACTTTGTCAACTCATTAAGCAATATTTCATATTCCCTTTTGATATCTACAGCATCGGCAGGCACCATGAATAAGAGTACGGCATTACGTTCAATATGCCGCAGAAATCTAAGGCCAAGCCCTTTACCTTCGCTCGCGCCCTCTATTATGCCGGGAATATCAGCCATGACAAAAGAGCGATTGTCGCGGTAGCTGACTATCCCCAGTTGCGGTTCCATCGTGGTAAACGGGTAATCGGCTATTTTCGGACGCGCCGCTGAAATAGAGGATAGCAGCGTGGATTTTCCGGCATTAGGGAAACCGACCAATCCCACGTCAGCGAGCAATTTCAATTCCAATATAACTGACTTCTCTATCGCCGGCTCTCCGGGTTGGGCATAACGAGGAGTGCGGTTAGTAGCGCTTTTGAAGTGCCAGTTGCCGAGACCGCCGCGTCCACCGCGAAGAAGTTTTACTTCTTCACCGTCATTAGTGACCTCACACAAAAATTCACCGGTTTCAGAATCAAACACCACCGTTCCGCAAGGCACTTCGATGATTTTGTCCTCTCCGTCCTTTCCGAAGCTGCGGTTTCCTGATCCGCTTTGGCCATCTCCGGCAAACATATGGCGTTGATATTTCAATGGCAGCAACGTCCACATATTCTTATTCCCTTTCAGTATTATGTGTCCGCCACGACCGCCATCGCCGCCGTCAGGGCCACCTTTAGGTATATATTTTGCACGATAGAAGTGCCGTGAACCGGCACCCCCTTTACCGGAGCGACATAATATTTTTACGTAGTCAATAAAATTGGATTCAGCCATAACTGTGAATATTAGCACAGAATTAACGCTTGCCCCAACACTTGGGTTCACGAAGCATTCCGCTTTAAATAGTCTTTTTAAAAACACAAAGGTACATAAAAAATGTGATTTTTACGCCCGGCGAACAATAAAGTCTACATCAAAAACAGAAATTGGCATTGAACTGATAATCATGCTCTGAGCTTTATATTTGTGGGTATGAGGAATTTCCGTTAACTTTGTATATGAGAATAAGGAAACACTGGGGCATTCCTTGATATCAGGTTTGCATTTTGAATGACCTATGACTACGTTCAGCATAATTCAAGCAAGCTTAATTATGCTATCGCTTGCACGATTTTTTTTTTGCATTTTCTGCATTTTTTGGGAAACAGATTTGTGGATGAAATTTTTTTTGAAAATTTTTCGATTTTGAGGTTAGGTTTTTCGCAATTGAGATGTCTTATTGGTGTATGACGATAAAAAATGGCATAGAACAGCTTTTCAAGACCCACTATATGGCGATGCACCGCCTTGCGATGCTGATACTGCGTGATGAGGATACAGCGAGGGACATTGTGCACGATGTCTTTGAAGCGATTCTCAACGCCGGACTGACCGATGTGTCAGACAAGTATCTGCTTAAGGCTGTGCGAAACCGCTGTCTCAATCACATCAAAAGCCTATCCGTAAAGGAACGCATGAAAGAACTTTATGCTCTTGATGAGAAAGAAATAGCTGAGGAAGAATGGCCGGATGATGAGACAATAGCTATGATTCATTCAACCGTCGCCAATGACCTTACAAACGCTTGCCGCCGTGTGATGGAGATGCGCTTCACAGATGGAATGAGCTACAAGTATATTGCCACATCATTGGGGATAAGTGAGATTGCCGTATATAAGCATTTGCGTCATGCAATAGATGTCTTACGCCAAAAACTATCTCAAAATGGATAAAATCGACAACCTTCTTGATGCCATTGAGAATCCCGACCGTTATTCCGACCGGGAGATGGAAGCCATGCTTGCCGACCAAGCAGTAGCAGAGGTTTATGACTTGCTAAATAAGACCAAGGCAAGCCTCGCAACAATTCCCACTCCTGATGTTGACGCTGAATGGAAAGCTTTTGAACACGCTAACCCTACCGAGCAACAGCACAAACCATTCCGCATACTCAATCTGGCTACCCGTAACATCGCCGCAAGCATCGCCATAAGCATTGTTTCGATCGCTGCTGTAGCTGCCGTGGTTGGAGTAAGCATAAATTATGTTCTCACTCAAAATAAAGAAACGCCATCAACTGAGGTTACCACAGTAGTACAAGAAAATGTTGATACTAACAACGTAATCATTGCCCCCGAGGGAACTCCCGCAACAGCCCCCGAAACGATAGTTTTCGACAACGAGCCGTTGGAGACCATTATAAAACATATTGCCGAATATTACGGCTATAAGGTGGAATTTTCAACAGACGCTCCAAAATCATTGCGTCTTTACTTCCATTGGAATCAGGCTCAGACACTTGATGACGTTGTTGAGAGCCTCAACAATTTCGAGCAGATACACATCATCGTTAAGGACAAAACCATCAAAATAGACTGACACATGGATAAAATAATAAGGGCAAGAATCATCTTGCTTATATACGCCATGTCAGCCTTTGTCATGGTTCATGCCGAGATTTTCTCCTATCGATTCAACTCCACACCGCTCCCCAAAGCGATTCAACGAATTATGGAGAACCATCCGAATCTTGAAATCAACTTCATCTACAATGAACTTGAGAACTACAAAACCAATGCGACGGTAAATGCCGATAACGCCTTGGAAGCACTCCGTCAGACAATCGGACTTAATCCTGTCACCGTTGTAAAGTTCCAAAACACCTTCTACGTTGAAGCATTACAACATGGGAAATTCATCTATGCCGGTCGCGCCATCGGCACGAACAACTATCCGGTTGTCGCAGCAACCGTATTGCTTCTCGCGCCAAAGGACTCTACTGTAGTTACATACGGCATAACAGATGAAAATGGCAGATTCTCAATCCCATGCGACCGCCAAAAGGTTATAGCCAAACTCACTTGTATTGGTTATAAAACCACATATCAGCAATGCAACACTTTTAACATCGGCACAATTAGAATGTCAGAGCGCACTGTAAATCTTAATACTGTCACTGTCGAAGCAGATAACGCTCAACTATCTGCTGACCGCTCCATTTATATTCCGACACAACGACAAAAAAATGCCGCTCAGAATGCGGTGGATCTTCTGCGGCAGATGGCAATTCCTCAGATTAGGATAAATCCGATTGACGACACTGTAACGGACAACGTAGGCAACGATGTGGTTATCTACATTAATTTTTTGGAAGCATCAAAGGAGGAAATGGCTGGCCTGCGTACGGCTGATGTGCGCAGGGTTGAATATCTTGAATTTCCTACCGACCCTCGTTTCCGTGGAGCAGAACGGGTGATAAATATTATCGTGCAGGAATACGCATACGGTGGTTACACAAAGGTGACGGCAAATGAGAGTCTACTTATTGGTCTATCAAGCCGTGTCAACATATTCACAAAGTTCACCTATAAAAAGATAACATACGACTTTTATGCCGGAGCAAACAACTGGAATAACCACCATATTGGCAGCACAACCGATGGAATTTACCGTCTTACCGGTGATAACGGAACAGAGTATTCTCTAACCCGCAAGGAAATTTTTGAATCATCACATTATAAGCAGAGCCAATATCCTGTCACTTTCCGTGCCACCTATAACAGTGACAAGATTCAGATACGTAATCTCATTTCCTTTACAAACTTTAGCTTACCGACTGACGAATATTCGGGCAAATTAGAGTATTCTCCTAACACTGTCAGCAATTATTCTTTCGAAAAGAAGAATCCAAATCGGTCAAATTCCGTTACTTATTCAGGCACATATTTCTTCGCACTTCCAAAAGGATTCTCGATCGACTTCACCCCATCATTCAACTATACTCACGGCAATGATTATACCGATTATTCCGCATCAAATCAGCCCTCGGTTTATCGCCATGCCAAAGAAAATGCCTACAACTACCGGATGAATCTGTATATTCATAAAAGTTTCGGGCAGAAACATTCTGTAATGTTGGGTGCCAATGGCGGAGACAACATTAACCACCTTGATTATACCGGAGATAATGGATATACCGATAAATTCCATAACGCCTTTGCCGCAGCGATAGCCGGATATAACTTCCAGAAGCAAAAAATATCCGTGAGTTTCGATGCCGGAATCTGTCTGGAAAACAGCAATATAAACGAACAAAAGAATAGCGATCCATATCCGTTCACTCATATATATGCGCGATATATTCCGAAACAGAAAAGTAGTTTTTCAGCCTATTTCCAATATGCCACAAACAGTCCCGGCATATCCCAAAAGGCAACTGATATTCTTCAAGAAAACGAACTTATGTATATTACCGGCAACCCATTACTGGATAACTGCCGACACATAATCGTTAACCTCGCATATACATGGATGCCGTCAAATGCTCTTAACATGAGCGCATACGGACAATACTTTGGTCTATACAACCGCCAGTTGCTTATATATTCTCCATACGATAATGGCAAAGCACTGCTACGTTCTTATATCAATAATGGTAATTATCTGAACGGGGATATTGGCATGGCTGTTAACTGGAAGCTCCTTGATGGGAAAATCCAGTTATATGCCAATCCCCGTCAGTCGTTCTACAAATCCACAGGTATCTACAATGAGGGAATAAATCAGTTCCGCATGACTGCTCAGGCGAGCTATTATGTCAACAACCTATATTTCCAAGCCGCCTATGAAAGTCCAGAGAAAAGTATGTTCACATCTTCTCCACGTATAAATAAAAGCCGCAACTTCCATAGTGTGACCGTTGGATGGACCAATGCGAATTGGAATCTGCGTGTTATGGCGATAAACATTTTCAACAAAGGATGGGAAGGAGCGACCAATACAACCGTTTCTCCGTATTATAACGCACGACAGACTATCATCGACACATCATCACATTATCGTATAAATTTGTCAGCAACTTATACCTTCGGTTATGGCAAGAAAGTACAACGCGGCAACGAAGTTGGCGAACAATCGGGAGCATCCTCCGCAATATTGAAATAGCCATTCATTATAAAAATGATCCTGATTATTTTGTCTATGCTGATAGTGGCGTGCTTATTCTGTATTCAGATTATACCGGATCTAATGAAAATGCAGGAACACACATATAGTCAGTATATGAATATAGGCACAATTGAGCTATATGCTTCACATTCTACATCACAAATGCCGGTTACGTAAACCGCTGAAAATTCATAGTCTTAAAATCTTATTATGTCGAAAAATTGTTGTAACTTTGTAAACTAATTAGCATAGGAGATAAAATTATGGCAAGACCAATAGCAGAAACCCCGATACTGACAGGTGAGGATGCAATCCGCTTCGAACGCCTGAAAAAAGAGGTTGACAGCCTTACAACTGAACAACGTGCGGAAAATACCCGCAAGTTGGATGAAAGGATAAAGAACGCAAAAATCCAAATATCGATTCGCATTTAGTTATGGAGCTTGTAAAACTAACTCCATCACACGACATCTCCCAGTTTGATTGTGGAGACAGCGATTTAACTGAGTTCTTACGGGACAATGCACTTAATTTCATTGAAAAGCGTATTGCCAATACTTATGTCCTTGAAGACAATGGTCATATAGCGGCCTATTTCTGTCTGCTAAATGATAAGGTTAGCCAACAAGAATCGTCAAACAACAAATGGAAGAAACTAAAAAAGGGATTTCCAGATAGTAAACAGTTCAGCAGTTATCCAGCTATAAAAATTGGTCGATTTGCAGTATTTCAGTTCATTAAAATCGATTAAAAATCGGCTTATCTAGCGAAAACAAATCGAATCAAATATGACTAACTACACTTAAAAATCCACGAATCATTTCTATCCATCCAACTAATTAGCAACCCATAAGCGCACCGCAAACTTTATTAACATCTAATATTCAATGTCATTATAAGCATATTCCAAGATAAGCTATGTTTTTCGTAATTGAGGTGTCTTAATTGTGTGTTAAAGATAAGAAATGACATCTAACAGTTTTTCAATATGTGCTTCTTTCGGCCAAATTAACAATTTATCTGAGAATTTTTCCTGTTTTTAATCTGAAAAGTGCTATATTCGTAATTTGTTAACAGCTACCAGCAGTGATGAAATCGGTCTTTTCGTGTCTTATAACGGTTCTATTCTTCTTGATGTCATGCGGCAGAGACGAATCCACGCCTATCGGAGCTATTTATTCATCAGATGAATTCTCTGTTTACACCGACCGTGTAGAACAAGGGGAGGTTAGTATTTCAGTGGCTATGCGCAATGAAGAGAAACAACAGTCTCCGCAATTACCAGTATATTATTCTGATCAACCTATAATCGATGCTTTATTTTCATTAGCGATAAGAGAGATTTGCGACTCCATCCCACGTGGAAATATAGTTTATCCCGCATATCTCTCATTAGCAGCGTTAACCCCTGACGAAGTTTTGGCGGCGCTCAAAACTCAAGTAAAAGCGACAACTGACGGAATGATAATAATGCAATCAGCCGGCATGGGAGGATCATGGCCTGTAACCACCAACAGGATTTCCTGGGCGATGGCGATGTGGGAAATATACAAAGTGACCGGCGACAAATCCATTCTTTCCGAAGCGTTGAAAACAATCGACAATACGCTCAATATTGACATGAGAACGTCATGGGACGACCGCCATAAATTGATGCGAGGAGCCTTTACGCTTCCGGATAAAATAGACGAGCAATATCCCCTATGGATGGACGCCGTAGATATTTACGAGTCTATGAGCCTTGGCGCCAACGTGATGTCAGCCTATGCATTCAAAGTCCGTGACATGATTTTATCCGAGCTTTCGGATAATGAATTTGAGCCTATGTGGGTAGGCATCGATCGGGAAATATCCAACTCCGTCAACACAAGACTATGGAGACCTAATGCCGGTGTGTACGGACAATATCTTTATGGGGGCGTCTATCCAATACTCTCCACCGTCAACGATAATTTCGCGCAAGCGCTCGCCGTAATATTCGATATCGCCAACCCTGAGATGGCAAAATCCATCATAAGCCGCACACCCTACACCGACTTCGGCATATCTCCACTATTTCCACTCTATAAAAGCCAACAAGACGCCAATGGCAATAGTGGCGGCACAAGCGCATTAACGCAGGCGTTTTGGAACATCGCCTCAGCAAAAGCCAGGAATATGAAAGCAGTTGAAAAAGGGATTGGGGCGGCATTGCGCTCTGCGGCTTTCTATGCCGCAGGGAAAGACAGAGCCTTCGTTGTTTCCACCCAAAACGGCCGGTATATACCGGAAGAAGCTCCGGGAAAGTGGAATAACGCCGGTATGGCGTCATTAGTGCTTCGTGTAATAATGGGCATGGAGTATACTCCTGACGGAATTACGTTCAACCCGATAGTTCCCAGCTCACTACCCGGAGAGAAATCGCTGTCAGGATTAAAATACCGCCAAGCCAACCTCTCGGTAAAAATTTACGGCACCGGAGAACGAATTAAAAATTTCAGCATAAACTCAATTCCGCAAAAAGACCATTTTCTTCCGGACACACTTCATGGCAATGTGACCGTTGAGATAACAATGGATAATAGACCCGCAAAAGATTCAAAAATTGAAAATCGACAATATGAATGGATGCCGGCTGTACCGGAAATACGATGGACAACCCCATATAACGGCGACATAATCAACCATACCGACAGTATGGTATATCATACTTTCTTGAACAGCAGTCTTATAGAAACCGTCAAAACCGACTCCATTGAGTTTACAGTTCCGCAGCAATATTGTTTAATGGACGTTGTGCCTATAAACAAAAACGGGACAGCGGGATACTCGAGCAAGCCTCACGAATATATTCCCGAAGGAAGTATTAAGATAATCCCGGCATCCAAAATAAGCAAAACCGGAACTGCGTTAATCTCCAACCACAAGCTTGCAAGAAGATTTGTTGAGACAACCACACAATACAATACCGTGCTATATTTCAACGTGACCGTGGAGAACGGCGGAGACTACCTTTTCGACGTAAGCTATTGCAACGGAAGCGGGCCGGAGAACGCAGGCGACAAATGCGCGTTGAGAATGTTGTATATAGACGGAGCTGAAGCCGGAGCCATAGTAATGCCCCAACAAGGTGACGGCAAATGGAGTTCACCGCAATTCAGCAACATGATCCACATAAAGCTTCGTCCCGGCACAAATCATCTGTCGTTGCGCCAAACACTCAACAACATGAACGGAGAGACAAACACGGCATTAATCCAATACGCAAGAATAATCGCTCTATGAAACGAATAGGAATATTGTCAGACACCCATAGCTGTTGGGACGAAAGATACGCCCGTCATTTTTCAGGATGCGATGAAATATGGCACGCCGGCGACATAGGCGACATATCCATCTTGCAGCGATTGGAGGAATTGGCTCCGGTCGTAAGAGCAGTGTCAGGCAACATCGATCATGGCATCGTAAGTAGAAAATGCCGGGAGGTAGAAATTTTTGAGGTGGAGGGAGTTAAAACTCTTTTAACTCACATAGGAGGATACCCCGGCAAATATAGTCCCGGCATAAAATCTTTAATCCGAGACAATGGGATAAAGCTGTTCGTAGCCGGACACAGCCATATTCTGAAAGTTATGTTTGACCGAGATCTCGACACTTTGCACATAAATCCCGGAGCCGCAGGAACCCAAGGATGGCAACAGCAACGCACCCTTGTGAAACTAACTATTGACAACGGCGTAATGAAAGATCTTGAAGTAATCGAACTATCCAAGCCCACCATAAACCAAAATTCCAAACGAACGACATGAAACATATCACCGCCCTAACTTTATCATTGTTTATCGCATTGCCTATTAAAGCCTCCGACAACAACAATATGTCGGCTGACTATAATCTATGGTACGAATCACCGGCCTTACTGTGGGAAGAGACACTCCCTACCGGAAACGGAAGGATGGGAATGATGCCTTACGGTAATCCTTCACATGAAAAGATCGTGCTCAACGAAATTAGTATGTGGAGCGGGACAACAGCGAACTACGACAATCCTGAAGCCTCTACGAGCTTGCCTGAAATAAGACGGCTGCTTATCGAAGGGAAAAACGATTCAGCCCAACAGTTAATGTACACGACATTCGTCCCCAATATTCCCACCTCAGGCAAAACATACGGGGCATATCAAATGCTCGCCGATCTTAATATTGACTTCAAGTATTCCATTAAACACCCGGAGATCACCGACTACCTGCGATATCTTGACCTCAGAGACGCCACCGCATACACTGAATACACCGTGGGCAACACGGTGTATCGCCAAGAATGTAGTGTGCCGCGCGGAAAGGATGTGATGTTATACCACATAACCGCCTCCACTCCCGAAGCTATATCATTCACGGCATCACTATCGCGCCCTGAAAGAGCGACAACAGCCGAAGTCGGGAAGGATCGCATTATGATAAGCGGTTCGCTCGAAAGCGGAATCGACTGGGTTGAGGGGGTGAAATACGCAGCAGTGGCAGGCGTTTCGGCATTTGGCGCCAATGCGACTACCGCCTCAACCGACTCCACGCTCACAGTAGCCGACGCCGATGAAGCGTGGATTGTAATCGGAGCCGCGACAAGCTATCTTTATGGAGCGACATACATCACAAAGGCTGAGACTGACGTGAACGACGCAATCTCCTCCGGACGAATAGCAGAACTAAGAATGGAGGGGCAACAGGAACATAAATCACTGTTTGACCGCGCTTCCGTCAAATTTGCCGAGAGCGAAACATCGCATTTACCCACCAACAAGCGCATCGAAGAGTTCCGAACCAACGACGATCCGGCTCTTGCCGCGCTATATTACAACTACGGGCGATACTTGCTTATATGCAGCACACTTCCGGGAGCATTGCCGCCTAATTTACAAGGACTTTGGGCTAATGATGTGTCAACACCCTGGAATGGAGACTATCACACAAATATAAACGTGCAGATGAACCATTGGCCCGTTGAGCCCGGGAATCTCCATGAACTTCACCGACCGCTCATCGATCTGATAAAACGCTCCATAGAAAGCGGCGAACACACAGCGAAAGTGTTTTATGGCGACGACGCTCAAGGCTGGGTAATGCACATGATGACGAATCCCTGGCAATTCACAGCTCCGGGCGAACACCCGTCATGGGGAGCGACAAACACAGGAGGGGCATGGCTATGCGCGCATCTATGGGAGCATTATCTATACAGCCTTGACAACCAGTATCTTTCAGAAATATACCCAATTTTGAAAGGCGCGGCTAAATTTTTCCATTCCACCATGATAGAAGAGCCAAAACATGGGTATCTTGTCACCGCCCCCTCATCTTCGCCCGAAAACACATTCTTTTTCGGGAAAGACTCCGTGGAAACAAGTATATGCATGGGGCCGGCTATGGATTCACAAATCATAAGAGAGCTTTTCTCAAATACCGTTGAAGCTGCGAAAATTTTGGAGATCGACCGCAAGTTCGCCGACAGTTTGTCGGCCGACATAAAACGTCTTCCGCCTATACAAATCAGCAAAGACGGACGTATTATGGAATGGCTTGAGGAATATGCTGAAGTTGATCCTCATCATCGCCACGTGAGCCACCTATACGCCTTGCATCCGGGAAATGAGATTTCACCAACCTTAACGCCTGACTTAGCGGATGCGGCCAGGAAGACCCTCAATCGGCGCGGCGACGGCGGGACAGGATGGAGCAGAGCATGGAAAATAAACTTTTGGGCGCGTCTTGGCGACGGCAATAGAGCATACTCTTTGTTCAAGTCACTGTTAAACCCGGCATATACCGCCGAAAATCCTCACCACGGGCCCGGCACATTCCCCAATCTATTCTGCTCCCACCCGCCATTCCAAATGGACGGTAATTGGGGAGGCGCGGCTGGAGTTGGAGAAATGCTTGTACAAAGCCATGAAGGGTTCATCAACCTCTTGCCCGCGCTTCCCGACGCGCTTAACTCCGGAGAGCTTCGGGGATTCAAAACACGCGGCGGCATAACAATAGAAGAAATGACATGGCAGGACGGACGAGTGGATAAAGTCATTTTGACCGGAGGGCCCTCTAATAAAATTCGCCTGCTCACCCCTGCCGGAGCGGAATCGGCAATACTTAACGGAACCAAACTTAATCCCTCGAAATTCATAGAATTTACACTCCGCGATGGTGAAAGGGCTGAAATTTTGTTCAAATAATCTTTTTTATGTATCTTTGTGATTCGAAATAATCCATTTAAGATAGATTGACACCACTATGGCACAACAAGAAGATCAATTCAAGAAAATAGTATCTCATGCCAAAGAGTATGGCTTCGTGTTTCCGTCAAGCGAAATTTATGACGGTTTATCGGCTGTTTATGATTACGGACAGAACGGAGTCGAGCTCAAAAATAATATAAAGCGTTACTGGTGGGACGCCATGACACTGTTACATGAAAATATTGTTGGCATCGATTCCGCAATTTTCATGCACCCCACCATCTGGAAAGCATCGGGCCACGTAGACGCATTCAATGACCCCCTAATTGACAACAAGGATTCAAAAAAGCGTTACCGCGCTGATGTCTTGATTGAAGAAGCGATAGCAAAAATCGATGATAAAATCGAAAAAGAGGTTGAGAAAGCCCGCAAACGCTTTGGCGAATCATTTGATGAGGCTCTTTTCCGGGAAACCAATCCGCGAGTTTCCGAACACAAAGCTAAGCGTGACGCCCTCCATGAGCATTTTGCTAAAGCAATGAACGACAATAACCTCGACGAATTGCGTCAGATAATAATCGACGAGGAGATCGTGGATCCGATTTCCGGAACTAAAAACTGGACTGAAGTGAGACAATTCAACCTCATGTTCCGCACAGAAATGGGATCAACCGCCGATGGCGCTATGACCGTTTACTTACGCCCTGAAACCGCGCAAGGAATCTTCGTTAATTACCTGAATGTTCAAAAGACAGGCCGTATGCGTATTCCTTTTGGCATCGCGCAAATCGGCAAAGCATTCCGTAACGAGATTGTGGCGCGTCAATTCATATTCCGTATGCGTGAATTTGAACAGATGGAGATGCAATTCTTCGTTCGTCCGGGCCAAGAGCTTGAATGGTTCAACAAATGGAAAGAAACCCGATTGAAATGGCACAAAGCGCTCGGTCTCGGCGACAAAAAATATCGCTATCACGATCACGAAAAATTGGCTCATTACGCCAACGCCGCAACCGATATCGAATTTGAGATGCCGTTTGGCTTCAAAGAAGTGGAAGGAATTCATTCCCGCACTAATTTCGACCTATCACAACATGAGAAATTCTCCGGTAAAAAAATTCAATATTTTGATCCGGAACTCAACGAAAGCTACACTCCCTATGTAATCGAAACGTCAATCGGCGTTGACCGTATGTTCCTCTCTGTACTATGCTCAAGCTATGAGGAGCAAGAGCTTGAAGGAGGCGACACCCGTGTAGTGCTACATTTGCCGGCTGCATTGGCTCCTGTAAAATGCGCCGTTATGCCTTTGGTTCGCAAAGACGGTCTTCCGGAAAAAGCGAGAGAAATCGTCAACGATCTCAAATTTGACTTCCCTACCCACTATGAGGAGAAGGATTCAATAGGGAAACGATATCGCCGTCAAGACGCAATCGGAACCCCATTCTGCGTAACCGTTGACCATCAGACGTTGGAAGACAACACCGTGACTCTCCGTGAGCGTGATTCCATGGAGCAGAAACGCGTGGCGATTGCCGATCTGCACAAGCTTATCCACGACACTGTCAGCATCAACTCACTCCTACGAAAACTTGGATAAAACACATATTTTACTATTTATGAAACTACGTAATTTTTTAATCGCAGCAGCAGTTGTCATGGGATTATCCTCATTGACATCATGCAACTACAACTCGCTCGTAGAAAAGCAGCAGAGTGTGGATCAGAGCTGGGCCGAAGTGGAAAACCAGTATCAACGCCGCTCTGACCTCATACCCAACCTCGTATCAACAGTAAAAGGATATGCCGCCCATGAGGAAGAAACATTCACTAAAGTGACCGAAGCGCGATCAAAAGCTACTTCAGTTACAATTGACGCCGACAACCTCAACGAAGAGACTTTGGAAAAATTTCAAAACGCTCAAAATGAGCTGACCGGCGCATTAAAATCGCTTTTAGCCGTCAGCGAAGCATATCCCGACCTAAAAGCGAATGAAAACTTCAAAGACCTCCAAGTGCAGCTCGAAGGCACTGAAAACCGCATCGCCACAGCTCGCGGCCGTTATACCGAGGCAGTGAAAGATTATAATACCTCAATCAAAAAATTTCCCACAATGATATATGCCGGTTGGTTCGGATTTACACCCAAACCTCAATTTAAAGCTGTCTCCGGCGCAGAAACCGCTCCGGTGGTACAATTTTAATTTAGTAGTTTAAATGAAAAAATTACCATTTTTTATATTTACCGTTATTCTCAGCGTTTTTATCGCTTCATGCTCTGATGAAGAGGAGACATGGGAAAAATACGCCGATTGGCGCGAAATCAACAACGCATGGCTTAACGAGCAGGAAAATTTGATTGTTGATGGTGAATTGTTCTACGAAAAACTCGTTCCTGACTATGACAAAGGCAACTATATACTCATCCATTGGTTCAATGACAGGGAAGAGACGAAGAACAATTCAGTTCCTTATTACACATCCATTGTCGATGTGAAATACATCGGACGTCTTTACAACGACGAGGCTTTTGATTCAAGCTACACAAACACCACTTACGGAGACTCGATTTTCCGAACTGCAGTCAACGGCGTAATTGCCGGTTGGACAACAGCACTGCAATATATGCACGTTGGCGATTCAGTAGAGATAATCGTACCTTACCAGTCGGCATACGGAGCCTCATCGTCAGGCTCCATCGACCCCTATAGCAACTTGAAATTCAACATAAAGCTTGTCGACATTCCCTATTGGGAGGCAAAGCAATAACTCCATTCTAAAACATTTTAAACTTTTTATCTTATGTGTGGAATAGTTGGATACATTGGCTCACAACAAGCTTATCCAATCCTTATAAAGGGATTACATCGATTAGAGTATAGAGGATATGACAGCGCGGGAGTAGCGCTGATCAGCGACAATGACAAATTGCACGTTTACAAAACCAAGGGCAAAGTAAATGACCTTGAAGCATTTTGCGTCTCAAAAGACATAACAGGGACGGCAGGTATCGCCCACACTCGTTGGGCCACCCATGGAGAACCTAATGACATAAACGCCCATCCGCAATTCAGCCCAAGCGGTAAAATCGCGATAGTCCACAATGGCACTATCGAAAACTACAGCGTCCTGAAACAAGCGCTTGAAGAACACGGATGTGAATTCCGCAGCCAGACCGACACCGAAGTTGTGGTTCAGCTAATCGAATATATCCGTTCCACCAATCAGTGTTCATTAATCGACGCCGTGCGTGAAGCGCTCAATCAGGTAATCGGAGCATATGCGATAGCAGTTATCGATTCGGATGATCCCGACATGATAATTGCAGCCCGCAAAAGTTCGCCGCTCGTCATCGGAATCTGTGACGGTGAGACATTCATCGCATCTGACGCCACACCTATAATTGACTACACCAACAAAGTGGTGTATCTTAGAGACGATGAGATTGCGATAATCACTCGCAACGAACCTCTGCGTATAATCACCAATGACAATCAAGACTCAACAATAGATATTCAGACATTGTGCCTGTCAGTGTCGCAATTGGAGAAAGGCGGATATCCGCATTTCATGCTCAAAGAAATCTTCGAGCAACCCAGTTCGATAATGGACTGCATCAGAGGCCGCATCGTTAACAATGCCACTGAAGTTAAGTTGGCGGGGGTCATTGACAATCCCGATAGATTTATAAACGCCGACCGCATAATAATCGTAGCTTGCGGCACTTCGTGGCACGCCGGATTGATTGGAGCCAGAATGTTGGAATCCATCGCCCGTATCCCTGCGCAAGTAGAATATGCCAGCGAATTCCGTTACAGCAATCCGGTCATAACCCCGCGCGACATCGTTATGGCGATATCACAATCAGGAGAAACCGCCGACACCCTCGCCGCAATAAAACTCGCAAAAGAGAAAGGTGCGTTTGTCTATGGCGTGTGCAACGTAATCAGCTCCTCCATAGCACGGGAAAGCGATTCGGGAACATACATTCATGTAGGGCCGGAAATAGGTGTGGCATCGACCAAGGCATTTACGGGACAGGTTACGGTACTTGCCATGCTCGCGCTTGCCATAGGCAAGCTCCGAGGTACCATCTCAGCCCAAAAAGTGTCGGAAGTAGCCAATTCAATTCTAAAACTGCCGGAACTCATCAAAAAGACATTGAAGCTTAATCCGCAGATCGAACAACTGTCATCGAAATTCACCTACGCCCACAACTTCTTATATTTAGGGAGAGGGTACAATTATCCGAGCGCTCTTGAAGGAGCATTGAAGTTGAAAGAGATCAGCTATATTCACGCCGAAGGTTATCCCGCCGCAGAAATGAAGCATGGCCCGATTGCGTTAATAGACCAAGAGATGCCTACCGTTTTCATTGCTCCCACCGATGAACTCCATGAGAAAATCATTTCAAACATACAGCAAGTAAAAGCTCGCGGCGGTTCAGTGATAGCAATCGTGACCGAGGGCGACACCACAATTCCCGGTATCGTCGATCACACATTGGAAATACCGAAAGTGCCTGAATGTATATCCCCTATCATTGTGTCGATACCGCTTCAGTTGCTTGCTTACCATATCGCAGTCATGAAAGGATGTGATGTGGATATGCCGCGCAACCTTGCCAAATCCGTTACTGTAGAATAAGTTACATGACCTGCTTATATTGGTGGTGAAATTTGTCGTAAATTTCACCACTTATTTTTTGCTCGTTTAAATCAAAGTTTGTAACTTCGCACCACTAAATCTTGCGCACGTGGCGTAATTGGTAGCCGCGCTAGACTTAGGATCTAGTGTCTAACGACGTGGGGGTTCGAGTCCCTTCGTGCGCACAAGCCGACAGCACTCACTGTCGGCTTTTCTTTTTTCGGCGTTAACATTTATTGTCGCACGACCTCTAAACATTGGAAAGCCTACAAATGTTATAATTTCAACGGATGAGGGAACAACGATCGGAATTGAAATTCCACCAATGACATAAGCGGATGAAATCGCCGCAATCGACTTCCTCAGTGTGAAATATCAAGCGCGAAAAGCAAAGGTAACGGCTCTTCGCGCTTTTTCACTGTCAATCGAAAAGTTGAGAAAGCACATCAGGCGAATTAAGATTTGCAAGAGACGCGAAGTGTAATGAATAGTATTCCAGCGCAACGGCGAGCGCCCGCCGTCTTGCCTGCCGAGTGAACCGGAATCTCGACATCGTCGCCCACGACATCTTAGACAACAAATATAACCCTGCAGCTTCTTCCCGATCAAGATAATGACCATGAAGAGGAGCGCTATGCCGGAAAACCCCTTCAGCCATATCAAACAACAACCCTTGTTCATAAGTGCCAGTATCAGGCTCAATACCAAGAAAATGAGTGAGACGACATAAGAAAACCATCAAAAAATTAGCCACACTGCGTTTATCCGCTTTGTCAAGCTCTTGGATTGCGCCACACACATACCGGAACAGATGCGGATCAGGCTGATATTCCCGAAGCACAACGCCAAGAAACTCGGCCATAAACATAGCCACCGCCATTTTATACGGGTTGGAGTGGAGTTCCGGAAAAACCTTTGACGGCCGAACATCATCAATAGTGACGATATCACGCCCCGGACGAATATCCGCAACACACTCCAACAAACTCATGGGCATCATCATGGCGCGCCGCCGCCGCGCCTCCTTTGAATTTCCCGCCGACACAAGCAGCGACATACGCCCATTCTCCAACGAATAGACCGCCACAATATTATTGCGGTCATTATACCTCACAGTGTGAAGAACTATGCAATGAATCGGAGTTAACATCTCAGAGTTTTTTTCATCACAAAAATAACCACAAAAGATTAAACCACACTATAAGAAAGAACTAAAAAGA
>CAZELD010000003.1:0-58023 GCA_964512855.1 uncultured Muribaculum sp. | reverse complement strand
CGATAAAATCCCCGAAACACTCGGACTCGACGCATCAGGCAACGAAGTAAAAAGCTCGGATTTCAGCGGCACTCCACTTATCATCTACTTCTATCCCAAGGACAACACCCCCGGCTGCACGGCTGAAGCTTGCTCCATAAGAGACTACAACAGCGAATTGCTCGCGCTCGGTTATAAAGTGATCGGCATCAGCAAAGACACGTCAGAGAGCCACGAAAAATTCGCAGCCAAGCACTCTCTGCCATTCCTGCTATTAAGCGATCCAACCACCGAAGTCAACCAAGCGTTTGGCGTGTGGCAGAAAAAGAAGATGGCCGGCCGTGAATATATGGGCACCGTCAGAACCACATTCGTAACCGACGCTGACCACAAAATAACCCACATAATATCAAAGGTTGACACCAAAAACGCTGCGCCGCAACTGATCGAAATGCTCAAATAAAATGATGAACTTCAATTCAGATTATATGCGCGGATGCCATCCGGAGATTCTGGAGCGCCTGCAACGCACCAACCTGGAGGCCACAACGGGATATGGAAGCGATCCTTACACGACAGAGACCAAAGCCCGTATAGCCGACGCTTGTAAACTTAACCCCGACAAATGCATGGTAGAACTGCTCGTAGGAGGAACACAGACTAATGCCGTCGTCATCGGAGCGCTCCTACGAAGCTTCCAAGGAGTAATCGCCGCAGAATCGGCACATATCAACGTCCACGAAGCCGGAGCTATCGAGGCCGGAGGGCATAAAATCATAGTATTGTCCTCGCAACAAGGAAAATTACGAGCAGATGACGTCGCAGCCTACATCGACAGCTTCTACGCTGATGAAACATATCCCCACATGGTCGCACCGGGGATGGTCTACATCTCCCATCCCACCGAATTGGGCACCCTATATTCATTGGCAGAGCTTGAGGCGCTAAGTTCGGCGTGCCGTCAAAGCAACATAAAGCTCTACCTCGACGGAGCAAGGCTTGCTTATGGTCTCGAAGCTGAAAATACCGATGTCACGCTACCCGACATAGCCCGGTTAGCCGATGTGTTCTACATAGGCGGCACAAAATGCGGAACACTGTTTGGAGAAGCCGTGGTGACTGCCGACAAATCATTGCTTCCTCATTTCACCACCATCGTAAAGCAACACGGGGCACTGTTGGCAAAAGGCAGGCTGGCCGGGATACAATTCGCTACGTTATTCAGCAATGGCCTTTACAGCAGGATAGGCCGGAACGGGATATCAACCGCAATGTCGCTTCGCCGCATCTTCACCGAAGCCGGGTATGACCTATTCATAGATTCGCCCACAAATCAGCAATTTATCATTCTGCCGAACAAAACGATAAATTACCTTATGAACCATAACGTAGGGTTTGAGCTGTGGGGGCCAATGTTGCCCGAAGCGACTCCCGTAAGATTTGTCACCGACTGGGCCACGACCGAAGAATCCATCGAAGAGCTTAAGAGACTTATTCTCTCCCAACGCACTTCTTCATAAGAGCTACTGAATGAGGCCGAGAGATTCGGAAAGGCGTAGGATTGTGGAAATAACCGGAACACGGTCGACAACCTCTCGATTCACATTGACAAGCCGCATTATGACCGACAACGATGAGTATGCGTCGTTCAACGCCGGGTCATCAGGATTCAATCGACCGGTTTCGTAATAGAATTTATACATTAGCGATCCGATAGCCGATGTCAGTCGTGCCATATAATCACGAGCCACACCATCGTCAGTTGGCTGTGTATTGGCAAGCGTATTCTCAATTATGCCCCACACAATAACTGTTAACGCAAGCAATCCCGCCGGATCAACATTATTGCGCGCCGTGTAAGCGAGCGCCGTCATACAAGCGGCGTATGCCTCTTGCTGACGTTGCATCGGTAGGAGCGCCATCGAGTAAGCGCAAGTGGCGGCGATATATCGGCACGCAACAGCATCGCTGCTGTCAGCCCGCCATTCCGCCAATGAGTCTGACAATATCTCCTCGCCAAGCATAACAGCCTCCGTCACCTCTTTTTCAGAGAGATGACGGTAGACTTGTGATATTGCTTGATTAAATGATTCTGACATCAACAATGGACTTAAAGCCGGTCTCTCAACCCGCAGTTGAATCCACAGTTTCGAGTTCAAACACTTTGTCGAGCGAATTTTTGATGGTCTTGAATATATCATCCACATTGCCGGTTCCTGGGATTGCATGATATGTGCCTTCCTTTTTATAGAAATCGCGCAACGGAGACGTCTGGTTATGGTAGACTTCAAGACGGCGGTTGATTGTTTCAGGATTATCATCACTGCGTCCGGAATCCTTTCCGCGCTTCACGAGACGATCCATCAGTTCTTTGTCGTCCACTTCAAGCCCCACTACGGCATGGAGTTTGGAATTACGTCCCTCAAGCATTTTAGAAAGAGCCTTAGCCTGTGGAATTGTGCGTGGAAAACCGTCAAAAATAACGCCTTTTTCCGTGTCAGGATTACTGTCGATCTCATGCTCAAGAATGTTTACCATAAGGTCGTCAGGAATTAACTGACCTTGAGAAATAAATGAATCAGCGATCTTTCCAAGTTCAGTGCCGCGGGCTATGTGGTCGCGAAGCATCTCGCCGGTTGAAATGTGGTAAAGCCCGTACTCATTTATAAGACGCTCGCTCTGAGTGCCTTTTCCGCTTCCTGGCGCGCCGAAAATCACGATATTAAACATGACTGTTCAAGTTGTTTTTATAGATTATTTTCGCAAATAGAATAGATATCTTTAAGATTTCGCGCAAGGCCGTCCAAGTCGAGTCCGTAACCTATTATGAACTTCGACGGGATCTCAAAGCCCACATAATCAGGCTTCACATCATATTGCACCGACCCCGGCTTGAACAAAAGGGTTGCCACACGAATTGAAGCCGCTCCCTTGTCGCCCAAATCCTCCACTAATTTCTTTATTGTTTTTCCCGTATCAATAATATCCTCAACGATGATTACATGGCGACCCGCCAAATCCTCAGTCAATCCCATCACCTCTTTCACCTTTCCGGTAGTGGCTGTGCCTTCATAGCTCTTCAATCTAATGAAAGAGATCTCAGCATCAATGTTCAACTCCTGAAAAAGATCGGCGGCAAAAGGGAACGCCCCTGTAAGAACGCATAAAATCAGCGGGCGTTTTCCCGCATAATCACGGTTTATCTCACCGGCGATTTCACCTACGCGCTCAAGAATCGTATTATTGGTGATATAAGGCTCGAAAGTCAAGCCGTTGTATGTGACTTTTCCCATTGTCCTTTAAGTTTACGCAAAATTAGTGAAAATATTCTTCACACGCCATATATTTTTGTAAATTTGCGTAAGCTTTTGCCTTTGGGCAATTTTTATCAACGATGAAAATATTTACAAATCAACAAATAAGAAGCATAGAGCAATATACGGTGGAACACGATAATGTGTCCACAAACGATCTTATTGAGCGGGCGGCCACAGCAATAGCTTGCGAAATAATGTCGAGATGGCGCGCCAATAAACCGATATGGGTGTTTGCCGGACAAGGTAACAATGGAGCCGACGCACTCTGCGCGTCAAGGATGCTGATCGAGCAGGGCTACCATGTAGAGGTGCTGCTATTCAATATTTTCGGCAAATTGAGCGACGGATGCGCCTACGCCCGCCGACGCCTTCTCGAGCTTGGGAACGTGAATTTCACCGAAATAACCGGTGATTTCAATCCACCGTTCATTTCTCCCGATTCAATTGTTATCGACGGCTTGTTTGGGTCCGGACTGCGCGAACCGCTTACCGGCGGCTTCCGCGCTCTCGTGGATTACATCAATAATTCCCAAGCCACAATTGTATCGATCGACGTGCCATCAGGAATGTTTGGGGAGTGGAATGCCGAAAATTTGAGCCGCAACATCATCCATGCCGACCTCACCCTCGCCATGCAATTTCCGCGGCTGGCATTTTTCATAAGCGACAACGCCGAGTATCTTGGAGAGTGGAAAGTGCTCGACATCGAGCTAAATCAGCAGGAAATCAAAAACACCCAGTCACAATATTTTCTGCTTGAGAAGCATGACGCACGTCGAGTTTTACAACGCCGCGGCGAATTTTCATCAAAAAATGATTACGGATCGGCTCTTATCGTGGCCGGAAGCTACGGAATGCTCGGAGCGGCGCAACTCGCTGCGAGGGGAGCATTGAGAGCCGGCATCGGACGTCTCACCCTTCATGTACCGAGATGCGGATTCACAGCACTCCAAACCGCAGTTCCGGAAGCTATGGTGCAAGTTGACCACAATGACGGCGGCGTGACCGAGATTTCACTTAAACATGACTATGACGTAGTGGGTATAGGGCCGGGAATAGGCACTCACGACCTAACCATAAGGGCAGTGGAAACATTTATACACACCGCCAAAAAGCCGCTTGTCATCGACGCTGACGGCCTCAACTGCATCGCCATGCGCCCGGCAATACTCAACTCCCTGCCGCCGATGACGATACTTACACCACACGCAGGCGAGTTTGACCGGCTTTTTGGCGAGCACACGTCGCATGAAGCAAGAATACAAACCGCCATTGAAAAAGCTGAATATTACAACATCGTTATTCTGTTGAAAGGGCACTACACCACAGTCGCACGCCCTGACGGCAGGCTCTTGTTTTCGGCTTGCGGCACGCCGGCGCTCGCGACTCCCGGCAGTGGAGATGTGCTTACAGGAATCATCACCTCGCTTGCGGCGCAAGGATATCCATCTGACATTGCCGCCGTCGCCGGAGCTTATATCCACGGCTATGCCGGGCGTCTCGCAGCAGAAAGGCATGGCGAGTATGGCGTGTTGGCTTCCGACATAGCATTAAACACCGGCGCAGCCATAAATGAAATAATGAAATAGCCCCATTTTCTAACCCAGCAAATCACGTGATTATGAAAACGACCATCATATCCTTAGCTTGCCTTATCGCCGCCTCCGCTTCGGCACAGGCACAAGCCACGAAAAAATTGAGCGCCACGAAGACCAACGATTATGGTTTCATATATTCGTTGCCAACCACAGTCCTTGACATTACCGTAGAGGTTGAAAAGACAGAAAAACATCCAGGCCAATTTTATGAGTACGCCCATAAATATTTGAATGAGGACAATCCTGTCACTACCAACTCGGTATCGTGGAAACTAAAAAACGTTACCGTCAACGCCCGCGGCGTAATAAATCCTGAAGAGCAATATCTAATGACTTTCCGTGCAGGATACACGCCGTTTCTACTCATTGACGAGAACGATTTGCCTCTCGCCATTAATACTGAAAATGTAGAGCTTCCGGGATTGCCGGAGCTTCCTAAACCGGTTGCAGCCGAACCGACTCCGCTTGAAACCAAAGCAGCCCGCCAGGTAGTAAGCGAAGAGATGTTGCGAAGCATATCGACTGCAAAGCGAGCCGAACTTGCGGCCGCCAAAATATATGAACTTCGACAAAGCCGCAACGATCTCATAACTGGCCAAGCCGATCAAATGCCGCCTGACGGAAAAGCCATGCAGATTGTAATGGATGAGCTAACAGCCCAAGAAGCCGCATTGACAGCGATGTTCATAGGCACAGAACAGCACTCGACCGATGTTCGCACATTCACATACACACCCGGCGATGAAGTTCATCGCTATGTGCTCGCCCGCATCTCAGCCATCGATGGAATTGTAGACGCCGACGACCTTTCAGGCGACCCCATCTACCTTTCGGTTGACATAACCCAACAAGGGAAACTCCCCACCAATGAAAAGGGAGAACCTAAAACTATGCCAAAGGATGGCATAGCCTATTGTATCCCGGGTTCTGCGACATTGAAAATAGACTATCGCGGACGTAATTTCTGGGACGGATCATTTGACGCCGCCCAATATGGAGTGGTGTATGGACTTGACCACAAAATGTTCAGTGATAAAAAAGAACCGGCTTACGCAATATTCGACCCGGTAACCGGCAATATAATTGAGCTCGGAAGCAAACAAGAATAAACTCGGCGTTCAAGAACGTCTCTCGTATTTTTCAAGATATTATAGACCGGTACGGAATTACAACTCCTGTTCGCCGGTCTATAATATTTTGCGGAAAATTGGGGAATGGAAAGAGGCTCGCAGTTTGACTGCTTTGGCACTTTGATATATGAATAGGTTATCTAACGGGGTTAGCCCTATGTATTTCGTAGAAATTTGGGAGCAAAATTGGATTTGATAAAACAATTTTATAACTTTGAACGGATAATAAACCAAAACCGAGTTACGCAATGAAATATATAGCTCTTCCTGACAGCAGAAGCCGAGAACTTCCGTTTTATCTGGCTATGGAAGAGTATGTTGCTTCAAAATATAGCTTCGATTCATTTTTCATGTGGCAAGTTTCTCCGACTGTAATATTCGGTCGTAATCAAGTTCTGGAAAATGAAGTCAATCTCTCATATTGCCGTGAACACAATATTCAAGTATACCGCCGGAAGAGCGGTGGCGGCTGCGTATATGCCGATCTTGACAACATAATGTTCTCATACATTGTGCCGGAAGATGCAGTGAACACAGTTTTCGCAAATTACACAACCAAAGTAGCGTCAATGCTTAAAGCAATCGGCATTAACGCCCATGCCACAGGTCGTAACGACATATTAATCGGAGACCGAAAAGTGTCGGGCAACGCCTTCTATCACATTCCTGGACGAAGTATCGTACACGGCACGATGCTATATTCCACCGATATTGAAGCAATGGTAAAAGCGATCTTCCCCTCCAACGCAAAGTTGGAATCGAAAGGGATTGAATCGGTACGCAGCCGTATCACTACAATACGCCAACACTCCGACATCTCTATTGAGGAGTTCAAAAAACACGTCCGCAACTATATGTGCGATGATGAAATCATCTTGTCGAAGACTGATGTTGAAGCTATCGACACTTTGTCGAAAGATTACTACACTTCGGAATGGATATACGGCAAAAATCCGCATTTCAACCGACACATATCCAACCGCATCGAAAGAGTTGGCGAATTTAACACCGAACTTGCCGTCAACCATGGCCATATTGAAGCGATAAACATAACCGGCGACTTTTTCCAACTTGGAGATCTTGACTCCCTACTGCTTAACCCTCTAAAAGGAGCGGAATACTCTATGAAGGGAATAAAAGAAGCTGTTGACAGAATCCATCCGGAAGAGGTAATCTCCGGACTAACCCGCGAAAATTTAATTAACCTAATTTATAATGATCATGAGTGACGATAAAAAAACCTGCCTGTATGACCGTCACGTGGCTCTCGGCGCGCTGATGAGCCCGTTTGGCGGATTCGTAATGCCAATACAGTATAAAGGGATCGTCGATGAACACAATGCGGTCAGAAATCACTGCGGCGTATTTGACGTTTCCCACATGGGGGAAGTGTCAGTGACAGGCCCCGACGCTGAAAAATTCGTGAATCACATCTTCACAAACGATGTTACGCCCGGAACACCGGGACAATGCTTCTACGGTATGATGCTCAACGAATGTGGCGGTGTGGTCGACGATTTACTGGTGTATAAAAACAGCGCGGAGGATTATCTGTTGGTAATAAACGCCTCCAACATCGACAAAGATGTGGCGTGGATAGAAAGCAATTCAAAAAATTACAATGTCACAATCGAAAATCTGAGCGACAAACTTGGAGAACTTGCCGTGCAGGGGCCTGAGGCAGAAAAAGCCATGACCGACATCCTCAACATCGAATGCGCGGATCTTGAGTTCTACCATTTCAAAAAACTTACATTCGATGGCGAAGAGATAATCGTGAGCCGAACCGGCTATACCGGAGAAGACGGTTTTGAGATATATGCATCCCACCGCCTCATTGAAAATTTCTGGGATAAACTTATAGCATCGGGTAAAGTTGAACCATGCGGTCTCGGATGCCGCGACACTTTGCGTTTTGAAGTGGCTCTGCCGCTTTATGGCAACGAGCTGTCGGATGATGTGTCGCCTCTTGAAGCAGGGCTGAAAAGGTTCGTTAAACTTGATAAACCGGGATTCATAGGCCGAGAAGCCACACTCACTCGTCTCGAAAAAGGAATAACCCGAAAAATCGTTGGTATCGAGCTACTTGATAAAGCAATTCCTCGCCACGGATATGACATATTAAACGACAGCGATGAAGTAGTAGGCCATGTCACTACCGGCTATCATGCTATTTCGGTCGACAAGAGCATAGCGCTTGCAATGGTCGACGCCGACTATTCCGCAATCGGCACTCCACTGAAAGTGCGTATCCGCAAAAAAACATTCCCCGCAGTTGTGATAAAAAAGAAATTCTATAATAAAAACTATAAAAAATAATTGATTATGAGCAAGACTTATTATTCCCCGACGCACGAATATATCACTGTTGACGGCGACACCGGCCTTATCGGCATAACCGACTATGCGCAAAAAGAACTCGGCAACGTAGTGTATGTTGACCTCCCTGAGGAGGGTGATGAACTTGTAGCCGGCGAAGAATTTGGCGCGGTTGAAAGCGTAAAAGCCGCGAGCGACTTAATATCACCCGTATCCGGCGAAGTGATTGAAGCCAATGAAATCCTCGTTGACAATCCCGAAGCCATCAATAAAGACGCAATGGGAACATGGATCGTAAAAGTTAAACTTAGCGATCCCTCGGAACTTGAATCCTTGCTCGATGAAGCAAGCTACAAGAAATTGTGTCACTGATAACCACTTATAAAATGACTCACCGCTATTTCCCTCACACGACGGATGATATAGAGGAGATGCTCGACACTTGCGGAGTAAGCAACATTGATGAGCTGTACTCCGATGTGCCGCAACAACTCCTACTCGGCCGTGAATATAATGTTCCGGAAGAAATGAGTGAAAAGGAAGTCAGGGACTTCTTTAAATCTCTCGCAAAAAGCAACAAAGATCTTGCGTGCTTCGCCGGAGCCGGATACTACGACCATTACACTCCAGCGGTTGTACCTTCGATTCTATCACGGTCAGAATTCCTCACCGCTTATACCCCCTATCAGCCGGAAATCTCACAAGGGACACTCCAATATATCTTTGAATATCAAAGCATGATGGCATCGCTTACCGGTATGGATGTGTCGAATGCGTCCATGTATGACGGAGCGACAGCCACAGCCGAAGCGATGATGATGACCGTTGCGGCGTCACGCAAACGCAATCGCGTATTGGTGTCGGCCACGCTTCTACCGCAAGTGCTCGAAGTTGTTGAAACGTACGCAAAATATCATGGCATATCGCTCGACATAATCCCTGAGAAGGACGGCATAACATCGATCGACGGCCTGAAGGCCATGCTCGGAGCAGATGTCGCCGGAGTGGTTCTCGCATCCCCCAATAAATATGGGATCCTTGAGGATTATACCGGAATCGCCGACATGGTTCACGCCAATAAATCGCTACTTGCGATGAACTGCATCGCATCAGCGCTCGGCATCATCAAAACGCCCGGAGAATGGGGAGCCGATATTGCCGCCGGCGACGCTCAGTCGTTAGGAATGCCGTTAAATTTTGGCGGTCCGTACCTTGGATTCCTTTGTTGTAAAAAGGCGCTCATACGAAAACTGCCCGGCCGAATAGCCGGAGCAACTGTTGACGAAGCCGGACAACGGTCATTCGTACTCACGCTTCAAGCACGCGAACAACACATACGCCGTGAAAAAGCTACCAGCAACATCTGCTCCAATCAAGGTCTTATGTCTCTATTTGTGTCGGTATATCTATCATTGATGGGGCCTCAAGGGTTAAAGGAGGTGAACGATATGTCATGCCGGGGAGCAAGATACCTTGCAGACAAGCTCACAAAGACCGGAAAGGCCACACTCAAATATGGTAATCACCCATTCCTCAACGAATTTGCGATTACCACCACTTTTGACACATCGGCACTGATGTCCCGCGCAATAGCTGAAGGAATTTTACCCGGCGTGGCGCTTGACGACCACGCTCTTCTTGTCGCCGTCACCGAAATGAGAACACGAGCAGAAATGGACAAATTAGTCGAAATTGTCTCAACTTTATAAAAGAGCGCGATCATGAACAGAGAATATTACGGAAAACTAATTTTTGAACATTCCCACCCACACCGCATCGGGTATAAACTGCCGAAGTGTGAGTGCAAAGATATCGATGTGGAGATTCCGACCACACTGCTTCGTACCTCAGCCCCACTGCTTCCGGAAGCCGACGAGTTGACTGTGGCACGCCACTATACAAATATGAGCACGAATAATTTCGGCGTCGACACAGGATTCTACCCCTTGGGTTCATGCACAATGAAGTACAACCCGAAGATAAATGAAGAGATAGCCGCCGACAGTTCTGTGGCTCCACTTCATCCATTTCAACCGGCCGAGACTGTACAGGGAGCGCTTGAAGCATACTACACTCTCCAATCCTATTTATCAGAGATAGGAGGAATGTCAGAATTCACCCTAAACCCATACGCAGGAGCGCATGGCGAATTGACAGGGTTGATGATTATAAAGGCTTATCATCTACAACGAGGAGACACAGCGCGTGTTAATGTGATTGTCCCCGACTCAGCGCATGGAACCAATCCCGCAAGCGCAGCAGTAGCCGGCTTTAACATCATCGAGGTAAAAAGCCGTCCCGACGGCACGGTCGATGTTGACGACTTGAAACCGTTACTCAACGACACCGTGGCCGCTGTGATGATGACTAATCCTAACACATTAGGCATATTCGAAAAAAATATACCCGAAATAGCGCGTCTCGCGCACGAAACCGGAGCCTTAATGTACTATGACGGCGCAAACCTGAATCCAATGTTAGGGGTGGCCCGTCCCGGTGATATGGGGTTTGACGTGATGCATATAAATCTCCATAAGACATTCTCCACTCCTCACGGAGGCGGAGGCCCCGGCGCAGGCCCGGTAGGCGTACGCGCCGGAATGGAGCATCTTCTTCCCAACCCTCGTGTTGTGAAAAACGCCGACGGAAGCTACAGCGAGATCTGCGACAAAGATTCGATGGGACGCATTTCCGGAACAATGGGCAATTTTACCGTAATTTTACGAGCATTGGCTTATATTCTTTCCCTTGGAAAATCAGGGCTCGCCGCTGCCGGAAAGCTTGCAACACTCAATGCCAATTATATAAAGGAGCGCCTGCGCGACCTGTATCTCCTCCCCATCGACACAGTGTGTAAGCATGAATTCGTATTCGACGGCCTTGCCGACAAAAGCACCGGAGTGACTACGCTCAATGTGGCTAAGCGCTTGCTTGATTACGGCTTCCATGCTCCAACAATCTACTTCCCTCTTCTCTTCCACGAATCATTGATGATCGAGCCAACAGAAACCGAGAGCAAGGAAACTATAGACCGATTCATCGAGGTGATGAGAGAAATCGCAGTGACAGCAAAGGAGAATCCTGAAATAGTGAAGAGCGCTCCGCACAACACTCCGGTAAGGCATCCTGATGACACCAAAGCGGCATTAAACCCGATCGTCACTTACCAAGAACTTATCGAAAATGCATAATTGCAATATCATAATTATAGGATACGGTCCCGGCGGCATGGAGGTCGCCGGGAAAGCCGTAGCCCAAGGACTTAACACGGTCGTCATCGAAAAAGATTTGCCTGGAGGCACTTGTCTCAACAGAGGATGTATTCCCACGAAGGCATTGTGTCACTCTGCAGAACACGCTGCCGGGAATATCGAAGCATATTCCGCCGCATGGAACCGGAAGAACGATGTTGTCGCAGAGCTGCGCGGGAACTTGTCGGCATTGACATCGAAAGTTACATTCGTCACCGGTGAGGCCAAATTTACCGACAGTGACAAAGTGGAGGTAAATGGAGAAACGTACTCAGCGCCCAAAATAGTGATTGCCACAGGCTCTGCTCCGGCATACTTACAAATACCCGGAGCCGATCTTGCCATAGATAGCGCCCAACTGCTTGAACTCAGCCGTTTACCTCACAGCATTTGCATAGTCGGCGGAGGCGTAATAGGAATGGAATTTGCGTGCATACTCCAAGCATTCGGAGTTAAAGTGAGCGTGTTGGAATTCTGCAAAGAGATATTGCCAAACTTCGACAAAGAGATTTCAAAACGGCTAAAGACCTCATTATCACGTAAAGGGATTGATATAATAACATCAGCGAAAGTCACAGAAATACGTCCCGGGAAAGAGGTAATCTATGAATGTAAGGGTAAAACCGAGAGCATTACCGCCGATGAAGTTCTAATGGCCGTAGGACGTCGACCTGTATTGCCGCCAGGAGCCGAAGATATAGGTATACTTGTGGAGCGAAACGCAATAAAAGTCGATGAAAACTATAGCACTAACATTCCGGGAATATATGCGATAGGCGATGTCAACGCTCATTTGATGCTCGCGCACGTAGCCTCCGCGCAAGGTAGCGCAGTCATGGGAAGTCCTATGAATATCAGCGTTGTTCCTGCTGCCGCATTCACCACACCTGAATGCGCCATGGCCGGATTGACCGAGGATATGTGCAAAGAAAAAGGGCTAAACTACAAAAGCGTAAAGGCATTATTCCGTTCTAACGGGAAAGCGGTGTCAATGGGAGAACCCGACGGCCTCGTGAAGCTCATTGTAAACATAGACACCAGAGAATTGCTTGGCGCCCACATTTGCGGGCCACACGCCGCCGACCTAATCGGAGAGCCGGCGCTTGCGATGAGCTCCAACCTCACTATTGACTCTATAGCCCAAACTATCCATGCACATCCCACGCTTGGAGAGGTTATTCACACCGCAGCAACTTCCATATAAACTAAAAATACCGATGTTTCACAACATCGGTATTCGTTTAAACCTTTATCTTAATCTAATACTATGAAAAACACACGTACAAATGTAGGCATATTTTTAATACTTGAAAAATTTTTTCAGCCGTTTTAACAAACTTTAGCTAAAAATGAGTAAACATTTTCATCATAGCCAAGCATAAAGTTAGAAATTACCTATTTTAAGACACAGATATGCGACATTTTGATTACAAATCCTGAATATTTCGCTATTTTGTATAGCAACATCCCAATGAAGGATTTTTCAATTCGCAAAAATAGTATTAACTTTATGGTGTAAATTCAACCCACTATAATGAAAATACTTGCAGCGGCAGCTCTTTTATGCATATTACCGGCGATATGTTCCGCCAAAGATGTCGAGATAAAAATATTACAGACAAGCGATATTCACGGAAATATGTTTCCGGAAAATTTCATAACAATGACTCCGGCAAAAGGAGGAATGTCACGCATATCAAGCATCGTAAAGGATTACAGGGAGAAATATGGCGAAAATGTGATTCTGCTTGATAACGGCGACATACTTCAAGGACAGCCGACAGTATATTATTATAATTATGTCGACACTGTGTCTCCGCACGTCGCATCACAAATCATGAACTACTTGAAATATGACGCAGGCAATGTGGGAAATCATGACGTGGAGACCGGCCGTAAAACCCTTGACCGTTGGGCGAGTAACTGTGATATGCCGATTCTCGGCGCCAATATTCTTGATTCAAACACCGGAGAACCGCATTTCACGCCCTACAAGATATTTGAACGCGACGGGGTTAAAATCGCAGTACTCGGGATGATAACACCTGCAATACCGGTGTGGTTATCCGAAGATATATGGAACGGTCTGACCTTTATAGACATAGAAGAGAGCATCGCCAAGTGGCTCCCAATCATAAAAGAGAAAGAGAATCCTGATATAATTGTCGGACTTTTTCACGCCGGAAAATCGGGAGCGATCCTTGCCGGATATAACGAAAATCCGAGCATGGAAATAGCCCTTAATGTTCCGGGCTTTGACATGATTTTGTTCGGGCATGACCACATAGTTGAGAATAGAAAGGTACGAAACATATCAGGCGACAGCGTGCTGATAATGAATCCGGCCAACACCGGCCAATTCATTACCGATATAACCATAAAAGCGACACTTGACGACAACGGGAAAGTAAAAAGTAAATCAATTGAAGGAAGATTGACAGATGTCAACAATTACGAACCGGATGAAGAATTCCTTGCTGTATTTTCACCGCAAATCACCGCTGTCCGCAATTATGTTTCAGAACCCATAGGCTTTTTCACTGATTCCATAACGTCAGCCGGAGCATTGTTTGGCCTGTCAAAACTCATCGACTTAATCCACAAAGTGCAGCTTGAGCATACCGGAGCCGACATTTCATTCGCGGCACCCATCTCAGCCAACACCTCAATCAAGGCAGGCACTGTGCACATGAGTGACCTATTCAGCCTTTACAAGTATGAAAATTCGCTTTATGTGATAGAACTTACAGGAAAAGAGATAAAGGATTATCTTGAATTTTCTTACTCTTTATGGGCAAATCAAATGAAAAATCCTGACGACCATCTCTTAAAATTCAAACAAAAAGAGGAAACAGGAGAGAGCCTTAGAGCCAAGCTTGAAAATCCGACATATAACTTCGATTCTGCCGCCGGAATTAAGTATATTGTTGATGTCACAAAACCCGATGGAGAAAAAATAACTATAATCGAGATGGCCGATGGCACACCATTTGACATGGAGAAGACCTATAAAGCAACCCTAAGCTCATATCGAGGCAATGGCGGAGGCGAACATCTAACGAAAGGAGTAGGCTTGAATAAAGGCCAAATCGGTGACCGCATAATATACCGTTCTAAGACTGATTTGCGCACAATCCTTGCAGATGAAATACGTAAACAGAGCGTCATCACACCCCGCACTCTCGACACATGGAAATTCATTCCGGAAGAATGGGCGCAAAAAGCAGCGGAAAGGGACGCAGAACTACTTAAATAACCACTAAGAAGAATAGCATGAAACCGGAATATATATTTGAACTGCCCATGAAAGTGAGAGATTACGAGGTTGATTCGGAGGGGATTGTAAATAACGCCGTATATCTTCATTATCTTGAGCATACGAGACATGAGTTTTGCGAATTTGCCGGTATGCCTTTCCGCGCCATGCATGAGCGCGGCATCGACCCAGTGCTAAACAAAGTGGAGATAGAATACAGAACGCCTCTCGGCCTTGGGGAAAAATTCACAAGCTGCCTCAATATATCACGAGAAGGAGCCAGATTTATATTCCTGCAGGACATCTACAATTCAGCAGGGAAATTGGTAGTAAAAGCAAAAGTTTCGTGCGTATCAACATTCCATGGGAGATTGACACGCGGAGATGAAATAGCAGAGACTTTTGCTCGCTTCCTTCTTCAATAAACAACCGAATATCAATCCTAAAACACTCTTCCCTTGCACGACATTCATAAAATCGCATTTTCAATACTGAAAGGACTTACCCCTCAGTTGGCAACCGAAATTTTGTCATGCGTCGGGGATGAATCTACATTCTTCGCCGAATCAGAGTCAAGGCTTTCAGCCATACTCGGCTTTAAAAGCAAAATCTTGAATCGCGAATACCGTGATACTCTGCTTGAAAAAGCCGACAAAGAGCTTACATTCATAAAAGCGCACAACATCAACGCCGTTTACTTTTCATCAGATAAGTATCCTGAGCGATTGCGGCAATGCGATGACGCTCCGTTAATCATATACACTCTTGGAGAATGTGATCTCAACAGCAGTCACGTGGTAGGAATCGTAGGCACCCGGCACGCAACCCCTTACGGTATTGATTTCGTCATAAATCTTATAAAAGGGCTTTCGGAGAAACTCGACAACCTCGTTATAGTGAGCGGCCTCGCATACGGGATCGACATTACCGCTCATAGAGCCGCCCTACATAACAATGTGCCTACTGTGGCAGTTCTCGCACATGGCCTAAACACCATCTATCCGGCCCCACATCGTAACACAGCGGCAGAAATAGTAAAATCAGGGGGAGCGCTTGTAACCGACTATATGTCGCAAGACAGAATCCACAAAGGGAATTTTCTCGCGCGAAACCGCATCGTGGCCGGACTGTGCGACTGTCTCATCGTAGCCGAATCGGCGGAGAAAGGCGGAGCGCTTGTCACCGCACGTATAGCCACCGCTTACAATCGGGATGTAGCCGCCCTTCCCGGCCGCATATCCGACAAGTACAGCGCAGGATGCAATAAACTCATCGCATCCGACATCGCCACATTAATAAGAAACGATTCAGACCTTCTGGAAATAATGAACTGGTCATCATGCGCGCAGGAAGGCGATCAACCGGAGCTTCCGCTCGAGCTTTCCCCTGAGGAAGAGACTATCATAGACCAACTGCGTCAAACAGGAGAATCTAATATCAACCAAATGTGTGTGGCAATTGGAATCCCTATGCACCGCTTGATGCCGCTCCTCGTCGACATGGAATTCAAGAATCTTATCATCCCGTATCCGGGCGGAAAATACCGACTTGCATAAAACAAGGCGGCCACTTACACTGTTAAATATTAAGAGTTTTCAACTATCATAACCAAAACGACAATGAACAGACACGTTATTCCATCGTCAGAGATGATAATAAATTCCGATGGATCAATATTCCATCTACACCTGCTTCCCGAACAATTACGCGACAACATAATTCTTGTCGGCGATCCGGGCAGAGTTGACATGGTAGCATCTTTTTTCGACACAAAGGATTTCGAGGTTTCATCCAGAGAATTCCACACTATCGGTGGCACGTATAAAGGCAAACCCATTATGTGTCTCAGCCACGGCATAGGCCCCGACAATATCGATATAGTGATAAATGAACTTGACGCGCTCGCCAACGTGGATTTCAAAACCAGGGAAGTAAAAGAGACGCATCGCACATTGACAATGGTACGCATTGGCACTTCGGGCGCGCTACAACCGGAGCTCATTCTCGGAACGCCCGTCATCGCCGCACATTCAATAGGATTTGACGGGGTGCTTAATTATTATGCGGGACGCAACAGCGTAGCCGATCTCGACTATGAACGCGCCTTTTGTGAAGCGGTTGATTGGAATCCTCTGCTTGCCGCCCCTTATGTAGTAAAGTCGGACGAGGACTTGGTTGAACGAATAGGACGTGACGACATGGTGAGAGGATGCACCATAAGCGCTGTTGGGTTTTATGGCCCACAAGGACGGGAACTGCGCTTACCGCTCGCCGACCCCAACATCAACTCTAAAATTGAAAAGTTCAGGTATCACGGTAAACCTATCACAAACTACGAGATGGAGAGCGCTCCCCTTGAAGGACTTTCCCTATTAATGGGACACAAGGCAATGACCGTATGTTCAATCATAGCCAACCGGGTAAACACATCCGCTTCACCCAATTACAAGACCGCCATTAGAGATCTAATCGAGACCGTGCTTGATCGCATTTAGAGTCTGTCTCATAAACCGGCCGCAATTCACATTCCTATCCGGTAGAAGCTCTGAGATACAGCACCACAGCTATTATTGTATAAATAATATTGGGAATCCACATCGCCACCAATGGCGATGTGTAACCTGACACGGCGAATGTCGAAGTTACAGTCATAAATAGTATATAGCCGAAGCTAAGAACGAGACCAATTCCTATATTTATGCCCATTCCACCTTTCCCTTTCTTGGAAGAAAGCGACATCCCGATAACTGTAAGGATGAATGCGGCGGCACACATCGCCACCCTCCTCTCCTTTTCAATCTCAAACGCCTTAATATTCGCAAAGCCCCTCGATTTCTGGCTCTCAATGTACTCCGCAAGTTCAGGCGAGGTCATTGTCTCCTGATCATTCTTTGAAATTATAAAGTCGCGCGGTTCCATATTCAAAATGGTATCGAGGCGGGATCCGCGCTTGATACTTTCTTCAAGGCCATTTATATCTCTTATCATATAATCCCTCACCGTCCATTGATTCAAAGAATCCCAACGTATGGACTGTGCGGTGAGACGCGACACCAACTTCTTGCCTTCAAATTTATCCAACGAGAAACGATAGCCGGTGCTTGTAGTATTGTCAAAGCGATTTATGTAGGCAATCTCTCCCGGAGCCACCATCATCTGGATGTTGCTGCCATAGTCGACGCGCTTATTCTTCACGTATGTGTTGGTATATTCAATACGCTTTACATTGGCGGGAGGTATTATATAAGCGCTAAGCACCCACGACAACGCCGCAATTACCGCCGCAGAAATCAAATAAGGACGCATTAACCGACGGAAGCTAACCCCCGAAGAAAGCATGGCAATAATTTCGGAATTATCGGCAAGCTTTGATGTGAAAAATATACACGCAATGAATGTGAAAAGCGGACTGAATTGATTGGCGAAATATGGCAGGAAATTAAGAAAATAGTCGAAAATGGTCTCCTTTATAGGAGCCTTCAAAAAAGAGTCAAGCTTCTCATTGACATCAAACATTATCGTGATCGCAAGAATCAGGGCGATCGCGAACACGTATGTTCCGAGGAACTTTTTGATTATATATCGGTCAAGGATCTTGAACATCGTCGGTCATATTTACAGTCTTCGTGTCACACGCTCTATCATACCATTCTTCCAGGGCTTGAAATCACCGGCAATAATATGTTTACGCGCCTCGCCGACAAGCCATAAATAGAATGCCAGATTATGGATGGATGCAATCTGCATCGCTAAAATTTCTTGAGACACAAATAGATGTCTCACATACGCTTTACTATAAAAACGGTCTACATAACTCGGCCCATCCTCCTGCAATGGCGAAAAATCATTTTCCCATTTCTTATTGCGCATATTCATTATGCCGTGGGCAGTGAAAAGCATCCCGTTTCGGCCATTTCTCGTAGGCATCACGCAATCCATCATGTCAACACCGCATTCTATCGCCTCAAGAATATTGGCAGGCGTTCCAACACCCATAAGATAGCGGGGACGATCGGCAGGCAATATCTCGTTAACCACCTCGATCATGTCGTACATCACTTCGGCAGGCTCTCCTACCGCAAGGCCGCCAATAGCATTTCCCTCAGCGCCGAGGTCAGCAACAAACTTCGCCGATTCTCGACGCAGATCATGATACGTACACCCTTGCACTATCGGGAAGAAAGCTTGTTTATGCCCATATAATTCCTCAGTAGAATTAAATTGATCCCATCCGCGTTTGAGCCAACGTAGCGTCAACCCAAGCGATTTCTTCGCATAGTCATAGTCGGCCTTCCCCGATGGACATTCGTCGAGCGCCATCATTATGTCCGCTCCGATTATACGTTGTATATCGACCACCTTTTCCGGGGTGAACAGATGCTTTGAACCATCAATATGACTTCGGAAGTATGCTCCCTCCTCCTTCAACTTGCGGTTGGCTGAAAGCGAAAACACCTGAAAACCGCCACTATCCGTAAGTATGGGCTTATCCCAGCCATTGAATTTATGCAATCCGCCGGCTTGATGCAATATATCAGTGCCGGGACGCAGATACAGATGATAGGTGTTGCCCAAAATTATCTGAGCTTTCACATCCTCCTTAAGTTCATGTTGATGAACAGCTTTCACTGAGCCCAGTGTTCCCACCGGCATGAATATCGGAGTTTCAATGCGTCCGTGGTCGGTTGTGATCACACCGGCACGAGCGTTAGAGAGCTTATCGGTTGCTTGTAATTCAAATTCCATATCACGGACAAAGTTACGAAAATAAGTGTAACCGCCCACCATAAGGCCTTACCTTTTTATTTTTCGGAAAAACTATGCTATCACCATAATGGCTTCTGGCTCCTCCACTCTATCAGGAAAAAAAGTTTTACCAATAGCTAAAAAGATGTTGTGCAAGTGAAAATTAAGTTGTACCTTTGCACAATGCAAGAGGGTGAGCGAAAACCATCTTGCGAGATTAATTAACTTTATTTACTAACCATTTAATGAACGAAGAATTAAAAAATTCTCCAATCGAAGATTTCGATTGGGACGCCTACGAAAAAGGCGAAACCGTCGGTGAAAAGAGCCGCGAAGAACTCACCAAAACCTACGATGAGTCGCTCAACACCGTAAAAGACAAAGAAGTAATCGAAGGTACCATCATCGCCCTCAACAAGCGCGAAGCAGTGGTTAACATCGGTTATAAAAGCGACGGTATTATCCCTGTAAATGAATTCCGCTACAACCCCGATATCAAAATCGGCGACGTAGTAGAGGTATTTATCGAAAACCAGGAAGATAAGAAAGGTCAGCTTATCCTTTCTCACCGCAAGGCTCGTATGTCTCGCTCTTGGGAGCGCGTCAACCAAGCTCTTGAAAACGATGAAATCATCAAGGGGTACATCAAATGCCGCACTAAGGGTGGTATGATTGTCGACGTATTCGGCATCGAAGCATTCCTTCCCGGCTCGCAAATTGATGTTAAGCCTATCCGCAACTATGATATCTTCGTAGGAAAGACCATGGAATTCAAGGTTGTTAAAATCAACCAAGAATACAAAAATGTCGTTGTTTCACACAAAGCTCTTATCGAAGCAGAACTTGAACAGCAGAAGAAAGAAATCATTTCCAAGCTCGAACGCGGTCAAGTGCTCAAGGGCGTTGTTAAGAATATCACCACTTACGGTGTGTTCATCGATCTCGGCGGCGTAGACGGTCTTATCCACATCACCGACCTTTCTTGGGGCCGCGTAAGCCATCCGGAAGAGGTTGTACAACTCGATCAGGAACTCGATGTTGTTATTCTTGATTTCGACGACGAGCGTAAACGCATCGCCCTCGGTCTCAAACAACTCCAGCCGCATCCATGGGATGCCCTTAACCCCGACCTCAAGGTGGGCGACAAGGTTAAAGGTAAAGTTGTCGTTATGGCTGACTATGGCGCATTCGTTGAAATCGCTCCGGGCGTAGAAGGTCTTATCCATGTATCAGAAATGTCATGGTCACAGCACCTTCGTTCAGCTCAAGACTTTATGAAAGTCGGCGATGAAGTTGAGGCTGTTATCCTTACCCTCGACCGTGACGAGCGCAAAATGTCACTCGGCATCAAGCAGCTCAAGAGCGATCCTTGGGAAGATATTGACACTAAGTATCCGATTGGAAGCCGCCACACAGCAAAAGTGCGCAACTTCACCAACTTCGGAGTATTTGTTGAAATCGAAGAGGGCGTAGATGGCCTTATCCACATCAGCGACCTTTCTTGGACTAAGAAGATCAAACACCCGTCAGAATTCACTCAGGTTGGAGCAGACATCGATGTTCAGGTTCTTGAAATCGACAAAGAGAACCGTCGTCTCAGCCTTGGCCACAAGCAGCTCGAAGAGAATCCGTGGGATGAGCTTGAATCAGTATTCACTGTTGGCAGCATCCACCCCGGAACCATCATCGAAATGCAGGATAAGGGCGGCGTAATCGCTCTTGAACATGGCGTTGAAGGCTTCGCAACTCCTAAACATCTTGTTAAGGAAGACGGAAGCCAAGCTCAAGTCAATGAAAAGCTTGACTTCAAGGTGATCGAGTTCAACAAAGACAACCGCCGCATATTCCTTTCTCACAGCCGCATCTTTGAAGATGAAGCTAAAGCAGAAAAGAATGAGGCTCGCAAAGCTCGCCGCCAGCCGAAGAAAGAAGAGCAGCCCGCTCTTAACGCAGCTATTGAGCGCACCACTCTTGGCGACCTTGAAGAACTTGCCGCTTTGAAAGAAAAACTTTCAGGCAAATAATAAAAGGCACTAACAATAAGCTTGTTCCTCTGTGAAAAGATTAATCAGAGGATCAAGAAAAAGAATAAGAGACAGAAGATATTTTTAAATTGCAGCAATTTAGTATTATCTTCTGTTTCTTCTTTGCTTTAATCCTTCCGTTGACTAACTATGAATGAATTTACTTCAATACTATACGATTATCATGCCTTAGGCCTTTTAATAGGCCTCTCAACATTTCTGATAATCGGGATTTTCCATCCTCTTGTAATAAAAAGCGAATATCACTACGGTATACGTTGCCGTTGGTGGTTCATGGCATTGGGGTTCATCTGCATCATAGCATCGGTGATTGTAAGCGACATTCTGTTGTCCACATTGTTAGGAGTGGTAGGCTTCTCGTCATTCTGGTCAATAAAGGAAATTCTTGAACAAGAGGAACGCGTGAGAAAAGGATGGTTTCCTCGTAATCCCAAACGCACCTATCCCTGGGACGAACTAATTAACCAGCCCGAGGAAGAGAGCAACGACATCCAAATAGAAGAAGAACACACTGACACCACTAAACGCAAAGCGGTTAAAAGACAAAAGAAGAAAAGAAACAAAAAATAAGATTGCTACAGGAGCGACGCAGCCGCGATATTGTGTACAACCCCACACCCTGCATTGCGCTGACGCTCCATGCAGGGCTAAGCTCTTGCGTTCTTACAGAACGCTTTTTTTATGGCTTTTAAGATGATTCTCTGCGGGCAGAGCGGCTGAAGCCGATGGCCTCCGGAATCCATTGCTGCACCAGTAACGATTAGTTAAAAATCAGGAGGTTGTGTCAAATATATCTTGATACAAAAGGCCAAAAGGGAACAAGAAACAGAAGATATTTTAAATTGACGATTTATAGTCATTTAATTATCTTCTGTTTCTTGTGTACTTATTTTCTGTATCTTTCTACAATTTTAGCATAGCCGCATCAAAATCATGTCAGCGTCCGCAATTACGAATCTTATCATGCACATACTGATTGAACTCCGTCGCTTTTAGAAGCTCTTCAACAGTCAAATGCATACGGTAACGCCAATAGTGCCGCGGATTAGCCGGAATATTAATCAATTCCTCACGAGGATCCTGGCGCCTCAAATTGCCATTAATCGACAGCCAGTCCTGCAATGGGAAGATAGCGAGCATCGACGGAGCCTGCAGGTTAAGCGTTATTATCTTGTCGCAAATCCATGGCTCAGCATATACCGGAGCCGCTCCCTGCTCATGAAGCATCGTATTATAATATTTCTGAGTCACATTGCGATTTTCCTCCCACCATTGGCGTATTCCACCCATATCATGAGTAGAGGTAGTGCAAACCGACAGGTAAGGATAAGACCACGTATTGCCAAACTCACACTGAGGATCTTTAGGCATACGTTGTATCTCTAACGCCAACATTTGCAATTGATGCATTACAGCCGGGACGCAATCAGGAATCATGCCCAAATCCTCGGCACAAGTGAGCATCGAAGTGGAATCGAGCAACGGCGGCAACTTCCACATGGCTTTCCCATACCAGAAATCATTGTGGCGGCGATAGTAGAAATCATTATACAACCGGTTGAAACACCATTTTTCATAATCGTTAAGAGAACGATAGATGTAGGTGAATTGAGCCGAAATACGAGGATGGTACTTGCCTTTCTCGTATGGATCCTCGATGAACAGCACGTCGTCGATCAACCCGAGCAGAGCATTACACAACCGCGTGTTCTTATCATTCTTGGCTTCAAGGGCAAAGAAATCAGCCACCTTGCGCTGTGTGTCGAACTCAGGACGCAATTCGTAACTTCCGTCACCTTTTGATATAAGGAAACGCCGTTTAGCCTCATCGATATCTTCGCCAAAGAAGTCATATAGGAAATAATCTCTGATATATGGCCGTGTGTGCAAATCCACATTGATCCAGAAATCATAATTATTGCTCAATTCATCGGGCGAGTAAGGCAACGCAGGATAAAACACGCCGAGCAAGCCATGAATGGCATTCATAGGGATTTGCCAAATACGGAAGAATCCAAGCACGTGGTCAATGCGGTATGCATCAAAATACTCAGCCATTTTACGGAATCGAGACTTCCACCACGCAAATCCATCCTTGTCCATTTCCTCCCAATTATAAGTTGGGAATCCCCAGTTTTGTCCAAGCACAGAGAAATCATCAGGCGGAGCGCCGGCCTGGCAATCCATGTTGAACAATCGAGGATTGATCCAGGCATCGGCTGAATCACGTGAAATACCAATAGGAATATCACCCTTGAACGCTACGCCATGCTCTCCGGCATAGTTATGAACTTGATGCATCTGGCGGTCAAGGTGATATTGTATATAATATACGAGGTTTATTTTGTCCTGATGCTCGTTTATGAAGCTATTGACCTTTTCTGCGTCATACACCGCATATTCGCCCCATGTTCCGAATACGGGAGTGCCATTGAGGTCACGCAACACGCAGAATGCGGCATAAGGTTTAAGCCAATATTCATTCTTGGATACGAAATTCTTAAAATCAAGAGAGTCCAAAGTTTTTTTCCCCTCTTGCTCATAAATTTCTCGTATGTATTCGATCTTTGCATTGTTAACACGCTCATAGTCGACAGTCGGCAACGCATTAAGCTCCTTGCGGATATTCTCGTAATATTCCCTACGATATACATCTGACAATTCACCAAGCTCGCTAAGACGCATATACATGGGATGAAGGGCAAATGTGGAATTGGCATTGTACGGATATGAGTCAGTCCATGTGTGGGTCATCGTAGTGTCGTTGATCGGTAAAATCTGCAAGAATTTCTGCCCGGTGGCAACAGCCCAATCAACCAGTTTCTTTAAATCAAAGAAATCGCCCACCCCAAAGTCATCATCAGAGCGCACCGAGAAAACAGGAATCGCCACTCCGGCGCAATGCCATGCAGGACGGGGATTAATGAATCGCATACCGCTGATTGAAACAAGCGACTTCTTATGCTCCGGAACGACATTCATCACACGGTTGTCGCCGTTTTCCCATGCGAGAAGAGCGTGGGTGTCCTTGTTCAAAATTACAAATTTATAGCTGAACGGCACATGAATTTCTTTGAAATCGAGAACAATTCTCCATTCGGGGAAATTGCAGTCATTCATCACCAAAGCCTTTGAAGAATCCCAACCGCCAAGCATCTCGTCATCACCGCAGATAGCAAGCACTTCGTCAGAACCGACCATCGGAGCAAGAACGCTCAATTCAAGCTGTCCGCCATGAAGCATCAATGGTTCATCGCGATGATCGCGCCGGTTTATGCAATCGGTAAACACGGCCGAGTAGTAGGGCTTGTCGGCCGGCTGATCCTGCCAACTGTCATATAACTCGTAACTTTGCACATCGTAGCCCGGACGGAATCGATGCGGACCGCCCCATTCTCTGCGCAATGTGTCATAATCGTTGCGAACAAGATAGTTATACTCAAAAGCTTGTGTCCCGTCAGGCAATTCAAGCGTCAATGTCCATAAACCCGGACGGTCAAGGTTTAACTTCACGGCCTTAGATTCATCGCCGCCGCCAAGCGCGGGTATACTTCCGGTGAGATAAATCGATTCTCCCCAAGCAGTCCGATAATCAATATTAAAATTCAGCTTCATGCTATTTGTAATTTTAAATCGCTATATGAATAAACATATCACAGTTCCGTAAAGTTAATGAGATTTTCACAAAAAACATTAACATTAACCTATTTTTTTCTAAGCGTTTTCCGTTTATGAGAAAAAGGTAGACCAAAGAACCAATGGAGGATTTAGTCCTTGGCTCTTTGGTCTAATAAAAATGTTTTTTAAGCTCGAAATTGGAGCGGATTGAGGGCAGGTTTTATCAGCCGCATTTCGATGTTCCGCAAGATGTGCAAATAAGGCATCCTTCTTGATAAATGAGAGTTTCGTTACCGCAGTTCGGACAGCGTTGCCCATTGGCTTTCATGCCATTTGGAAGATATTTTTTCAATGCTCGCTCCACACCCATCTTCCATGTGTTGATCGACTGGCTGTCAAGTTCGAGTCCGCCCACAAGTTTAAGCACTTGATCAATCGGCATTCCGTAACGCAACACACCTGAAATCAACTTAGCATAGTTCCAGTATTCAGGATTGAACTTATCCGACAATCCTTCAATCGTTGTCTTATAACCGCGCTTATTAATAAATTGGAAATCATAACGCTTATTGCCATGCTCATCGACTGCCTTGATTATCTTACCTTTAGTAACACTCTTGGGGCAGAAAATGCCATCTTCGTCATCGGCCAAGCCGGTAAAAATTTCGTATGGCTGCCCATCGACAAGCCCCACGAAAGCGATCCATTTCTCCTTATTGTTTTGGAAACGCACGACATCGGCTTCCAACTCCACAGGCCGCTTGTGGACATGAGCTTCAGTTATTTTTACCGGATCAGCAGCAGGTTTCTTTTCGACTGATACGAGCACACCCGAGCGCGAACCGTCACGATAAACCGTACAGCCCTTGCAGCCCGATTTCCACGCCTCGACATAAAGCTTGTTCACAAGCTCCTCCGTCACATCAGAGGGAAGATTGATTGTCACAGATATAGAGTGGTCAACCCATTTCTGCACACGACCTTGCATCTTCACTTTTTCAAGCCAGTCGATATCGTTTGAAGTGGCTTTATAGTATGGCGACCGCGCGAGAATTTCGTCAAGCTCCGCCTGCGTATAGTCCTTCTTTACCGGAATACCGTTTACCTCCATCCAAGTGACGAATTTGGGATGATATACGATATATTCCTCAAAAGCGTCACCGGTTTCATCGACAAAATCTACGTGCGCGGAAGGATCATTTGGATTAACCTTGCGCCGACGTTTATAAACAGGAAGAAACACCGGTTCTATACCCGATGTGGTCTGCGTCATCAAGCTCGTTGTGCCTGTAGGGGCAATTGTGAGACACGCGATATTGCGCCGACCATGGGCGCGCATGAGATCATAAAGCTCAGGATCGGTCTCACGAAGGCGATTGATATAAGGATTATCTTTTTCTCGTTCGGCATCATAAATTTCAAATGCCCCACGTTCAGCGGCAAGTTGAACCGATGAGTGATATGCGGCAAGCGCGAGTGTTTTATGGACTTTTTCTGAAAAATCGGTAGCTTCAGGTGTGCCGTAACGCAACCCGAGCGCGGCTATCATGTCTCCTTCGCCGGTAGTACCCACTCCGGTGCGGCGCCCTTTGGATGTTTTTGCCTTTATCTTTTCCCACAGATGCCGCTCAGTCTGCTTAACCTCGGGACATTCAGGATCCTCTTCAACCTTTTCAAGAATGGTGTCAATTTTTTCCATCTCAAGGTCAATTATATCATCCATTATGCGCTGCGCTTTGGCAACGTGAGCCTTGAAAAGATCAAAATCAAACTCGGCCTGAGCGGTGAACGGATTCTTCACATAGCTATACAGATTTATCGCCAGTAAGCGGCAACTGTCGTAAGGACACAACGGAATCTCACCGCAAGGATTAGTCGAAATTGTGCGAAATCCGAGATCAGCGTAGCAATCAGGCACCGATTCACGGGTAATTGTATCCCAGAATAGCACTCCCGGCTCAGCCGACTTCCATGCGTTGTGCACTATTTTATTCCAAATTGCCGCAGCATCTACCTCCTTTTCCACCAAAGGATCATCGATCACATCGACCGGAAATGTCTGGCGATAGGGAGTTCCGTCGACCGCCGCCCGCATGAAGTCGTCGTCTATTCTGACAGAGACATTAGCCCCAGTCACCTTCCCTTCGGTCATCTTAGCATCAATAAACGCTTCGCTATCGGGATGCTTGATGCTTACGGTCATCATCAACGCGCCTCGGCGGCCGTCTTGAGCTACCTCTCGAGTTGAATTGGAATAGCGTTCCATAAACGGGACGAGACCCGTTGATGTCAGCGCCGAATTTTTTACAGGAGTCCCTTTTGGACGTATGTGGCTCAAATCATGCCCTACCCCGCCACGGCGTTTCATCAACTGCACTTGCTCCTCGTCGATCTTCATTATGCCGCCGTATGAATCGGGATTTCCATCAACGCCGATCACAAAACAATTGCTCAACGAACCCACCTGATGATTATTGCCGATACCAGACATTGGCGAACCTTGAGGCACCACGTAACGGAAGTTGCGAAGCAACTCCATCACATCGTCATAGCTCATCGGATTAGGGTAACGATTTTCAATGCGGGCTATCTCATTGGCGATGCGCGAGTGCATATCCTCGGGCGTAAGTTCATAAATATTGCCAAGCGAATCCTTCAACGCATATTTAGTCACCCACACACGGGCTGCAAGCTCATCACCATTAAAATATTTCAGCGAAGCGTCCAACGCCTCATCATAGGTATATTTCTTTTCCTCCATGTTTGTAAAATTTTGGATTTACAAAGGTAGTGAAAAACATCCATTCCAACACACGCCATCCCATTAAATCCGTCAAAATCATATTTCCCATATTTAGTGTTTATGTCCTGATATTTTCAAGCGAGTTCAAGGCGAGTCGTGTGCAGGGAGCGCAGATCGATTTGGAAGAAGCTGCCGGTTGAAGCGGTATTTATTCCCGCAAGCAGCTTTATCGCTTCTGCGGCCTGTATGGAAGCCACAACACCCGGAAGAGGTCCCAGCACTCCTCCTATAGCACATGGAGTATAGCCTCCTTCACACGGGGCGTCGGGAAAGAGATCTCGGTAAAGAGTGGAGCACGATGCGGGAAATATCGCCACTTGCCCCACAAAACCGCGCACACCGCCTACCACACACGGTTTGCCTGACGAACGCGCCGCATCAGTCACAAGATATTTCGTCGACGGATTGTCGGATCCCTCTACTATCACATCGTATTTTGCGAACAAATCAGCCGCATTACGCCGACCTAACATTTCATTGCGCGTCTCCACTATGATGTCGGAATTAATCGCAGTCATGCGTGCCGAAAGCGCCTTTACCTTGGATACTCCGACATCGCTTTCAGTATAGGACAACTGACGCTGGAGGTTGGAAATTCCCACGGTGTCGAAATCGATTATTCCGATTCGTCCGACGCCTGACGCCGCAAGATACATAGCGCATACGCCTCCCAATGCCCCGGCGCCGACGATTAACACAGAGCCGCAAAGAAGCTTTTTTTGGCCCTTCTCCCCTATCTCAGGGAGCATGACAGCGCGTGAATAACGCACCATCCGCTCTTTGTCAAGTTTCATTTCCATATCAATCAAAAACAGAGTCCCAGTCTTTCCACACAACATCATAGCCCTGCTCCCTGATGTCAGCGGCAACAGCTTCAGGGTGCCGGCTGTCGGTAATGGCAAACTGTTCAAGAGCGTCAGGTTCAGACACATATCCACCCGGTTCGGTACGGCTTCCGGCACTCATTGAGGTAACCCCAAGTTGCATCATATTATGCCTGAAACGGCCGCTCTCACGAGTGGAATAAGAGATGTCGACATCATGATCAAACAATCGGAACGCCATCGTAAGCTGCGCAAGTTGGCGGTCAGACACAACCACGTTGGGCTGAAATCCACTTTCCGAAGGACACATTCGCGGGAAATTAATGCTATAACGAGTACGCCAATACTTTCGTTGCAAATATCGCAGATGACGCGCCATCATCACCACATCAGCACGCCAGTCGGGTTGCAACCCAAGCAATACCCCCATTCCGATTTTGTGGACACCGGCACGCCCCATACGGTCATAACCGTTCAAGCGCCATTCATAGATAGACTTCATCCCGCGAGGATGATAGAGCTTATAAGCATTGCGATTATATGTCTCTTGAAAACATACCACGCCGTTAAGACCGCTGCGTGTAAGCCGTTCATATTGCTCTTCACGCATTGGCTGCACCTCAATTGTGAGATTATGGAAATAAGGGCGGCACACCGAAAGAACTTTTTCAAAATATTCCGTCCCGCAAATCGCCGGGTATTCACCGCTCACAATAAGTAGATTTTCAAATGGCCCAAGCTTTTTTATCGCCTCACACTCCGCTTTTATCTGATCAAGCGAGAGAATCGTGCGCTCCATCGGATTATCGTGATTGAATCCACAGTAAACACACTTATTTGTACACGCATTTGAGACGTACATGGGGATGTACATGGATATCGTTTTGCCGAATCGTTCAAGCGTATATTTGCGGCTCAAATGAGCCATCTCCTCAATATATGAAGCCCCAACCTCAGAAATCAAGGCAATAAAATCATCTATATCGAGCTGCCGGCTATTGCGTCGAGCGTTGCTTAACGCCTTTCTGACATCGTTGTCGGTCATTGATTGTATGATGCTGCCGGTATCGTCCCAGTCATATTTTTCAATTTCACGGGCAAATCCGTCGCCGTTCACAGTTTCATTTATCGGTCGCATTTTTCTGATATGTTTTGAGAAATACGCATCGCGCAAAAATTAGGCCCGCACATTGTGCAGAAACGGTCATCCGCATCAGGAGCGTCACGGCGTGACTCTACATATATACGCCGCGCTTTCTCCGGATCAAACGATAAATTGAACTGGTCTTTCCACCTAAATTCATATCGAGCCTTAGAAAGGGCGTCGTCGCGCGTCTGCGCTCCCGGAAATCCCTTGCAAAGATCAGCAGCGTGGGCGGCTATTTTATATGTTATGACGCCTTCGCGCACATCTTCAAGAGTAGGGAGCGACAAGTGCTCTTTTGGAGTCACATAACATAACATCGCCGTGCCAAGAGCGCCGATATTAGCTGCGCCGATAGCTGATGTTATATGGTCATATCCGGGCGCGACATCGGTTGTGAGCGGCCCGAGTGTATAAAACGGAGCATTATGGCAACTTGACACCTCACGCTCCATGTTTTCTTTTATCTTATTCATCGGAACATGGCCAGGGCCCTCAATCATAACCTGCACGCCATGGCTCCATGCACGTTCGGTAAGTTCTCCGAGGATATCAAGCTCCAGAAACTGCGCTCGATCGTTTGCGTCATGTATAGAACCGGGCCTCATCCCATCGCCAAGCGATATTGCCACATCATAACGGGAAAGAATTTCACATATTTCGTCAAAATGCGCATACAAAAAACTTTCACAATCGTGAATGACACACCACTGCGTCATAATAGATCCTCCTCGAGAAACACACCCTGTCAATCTCCGCTCTACCAACTTCGCGTGTTCCTTCTTCACCCCCGCATGAATGGTAAAATAGTCCACACCTTGCTCACACTGCTCAATCAGCGTGTCACGATAAATCTCCCACGTCAAGTCGCGCACGCTTCCGCCGACCTTCTCCAATGCCTGATATATAGGCACTGTTCCTACAGGCACGGAACAATTACGAATTATCCATTCACGAGTCTCATGTATGTTATCGCCGGTGCTGAGATCCATTAACGTGTCACCGCCCCAATAACAACTCCACACAGCTTTTGCCACCTCCTCCTCAATTCTGGAAGACAATGCCGAATTTCCGATGTTGGTATTTATTTTGACAGAAAACGCACGTCCAATAATCATAGGTTCAGCTTCGGGATGATTTATGTTAGCAGCAATTATCGCACGCCCTGCAGCGATTTCATCGCGCACAAATTCAGGAGTTATGTAGCTTTCAACGCCGCGCTCAGCATTATCCAAATTCTCACGTATCGCCACATACTCCATTTCAGGAGTTATAATACCCCTACGAGCATAGTGCATTTGAGTGACACAACGGCCATCTTTTGCCATTCTCGGACGATGCGACACCGGAAAACGGATAGCGTCAAGAGATTTGTCGGCAAGCCGCACTTTTCCGTATTCACTTGTTATCCCATCCAATTCAACAGTATCTCCCCGGCGGTCAATCCACTCCTCACGCATCCTTGGCAACCCAAGATTAATATCATGCTTATAAGAAGAATCAGTATAGGGGCCGCTCGTATCATAAACTGTAACCGGCGAATTAGGCTGCATCTTACGATGCCCGTTCTCAACAACCACCGTTGGATATTGGCTGATTCTACGCATTGCAACCATCAAATCAGGATAAATGGAGCCTCGTTTGTATATCTTCTCTGAATTCGGGTAAGAGGAGACATCGATATTTGATATTTTCATTTCAATATTACTTTAATCATTTAAAAATGAAGTAAGAGCGCTTGTGGCGCTTGCGTATGAAGAGATTCCTCCCGGTCCCGCAAGGAAAGCCTTGCGGCCGGCTATAACAGCAAGACGAAACGCATCGGCCATAGCGGCAGGATCATCGGCAACGGCAATTGCTGTATTAACCAAAACAGCATCGGCTCCCATCTCCATCGCCGCCGAGGCATGGGAAGGCACTCCGAGGCCAGCGTCAACAACAACAGGCACAGCGCTCTGTTCGATTATTATTTCCAAGAAATCAATAGTAAGAAGCCCCTTATTAGTTCCTATAGGAGCGCCAAGCGGCATCACGGCCGAAGCTCCAACCTCCTCAAGCCTTTTACATAAAACCGGATCGGCCTGGATATATGGCAAAACTACAAAGCCCTCCTTTGCAAGCTCCTCAGTCGCCTTTAGCGTTTCAATGGGGTCAGGCATCAGATACTTGGGATCGGGATGAATTTCAAGCTTTATAAAATCAGTTCCAAATATCTCTCGGCTCATTTGCGCCGCAAGAACAGCTTCTTTTGCATCACGCGCTCCTGATGTATTTGGCAACAATTGAACATTTTCCCGATTGATATGAGTGAGCATATCGTCGGTAGCTTCATTCATCATGTTCACACGCTTCATGGCGACTGTGATCATTTGCGATTGAGATTTAACGATTGATTCCATCATCAATTTAGGGGAAGAAAATTTCCCTGTTCCGATAAACAGACGGGAAGTAAATTCCCGGTCTCCGATTATTAACTTATCCTGCATTTTTTATTTATTTGTTGGTTTAATATCTTCAAAAATTGGCCGGTTTTAGCCACCGGATCATCAGCATTAGCTATCGCCCCGCTTATAGCGACACCATCGACACCGGCGTCCATGAGAGCGGCGACATCTTCGATAGTTATACCGCCTATAGCTATCACCGGCGTCGTAACACCTCGTAGTCGAGCATCGCCAAGAATGGATCGATATCCCTCACTACCAAGCACGGGCGCAAGGTTTTTCTTTGTTTTAGTGAATCTAAAAGGGCCCATTCCCATATAATCAATTATATTGTGATTATGGAACAAAATATCCTCCAACGTATTGACCGTAACACCAATTATCGCATCATCGCCAAGCAATGCCCGCGCATCGGAAGGATCCATGTCACACTTCCCTAAATGAACTCCGTCAACACCGGTAATCTTCACCAATTCCACACGATCATCAAGAACAAGAACCGCCCCCTCTTGACAAGCAATAACTTTGACTCGATTTGCCGCTTCGATAACATCATTGTCGGATGCATCTTTCATTCTTATCTGCACCCAACGACAACCGCCGGAAATAGCGTTGATCGCCTGTGCCACAGTTAAATCCACATCCGAGCCGTTAGTTATGTATTGTAATCTATACTTATCAGCACCGATTTTCATTTATTTCATTTATTATATCGTAAACACTATGTCGCAAATTCCACAAATACCCCAACATAGCCGCACCACAAAATCCGCGGTCTTTTAGCTTGCGAAAACGACACGGAGTTACTCCACCCAACGCAATAACGCGCCGTAATGACAAAGCCTCTTTCTCTCCATCGAATAACCGCCCGCGATAGCCATCTTTTGAGATTGAATCAAAGACAGGCGACAGCATTACATACTGCAACGATCTTTCCGACGCTAAAACCTCCTCAGTCGTATGGCAGGAACGGCTCAGAGTAGCATCATTTATCCCTGATGGGTAACGGCTGTTTAACTGAAACCCTACTGACGGATATTCATTGAGCAATTCAGGCGCGTCATGAATCGACAATCGACTGTGCAGTTCTTGCGGGATTTCATCTAAAAGGCTACGTAATATCGATTTATCGGCATTAGGTTTTCTTAGGTGCATACGGTCTAAGGCTCCTGAGTGCAGCATTTCCGTAATCCACAATGCTTCATTCGGCACATAAGCCTCGGGTAATGTGATTCCTATAACCAGGAATTTATCCTCCATAAGCCGCCTTGATTATAATCACATTGTCCCCATTTTTCAACACTGTTGATTCACGCTCCTCTTTTTTTACAAATTTGCCATTTACCGCAACGGCAACCCCGGCGACATCATCGCCTAAAATTGCAGCCACATTAACACCGTCATCAACTGCTCTTGTCTCACTATTAACTGTTATTTCCATCGTATAGGATTTTTAATTATATTATACAAATGATTAACCGGGCCATGCCCTGATCCGAGATGGAATGAGGCTCCCTCTTTAATCGAATTGGCCATAAATTGTTTAGCATGATCCACCGCTTCACTGAGATATTTTCCGAGAGCCAACCCACACGCAATTGCAGATGAAAGTGTACACCCGGTTCCATGTGTATTAACCGTATCGATATACTCACCGTCAAAAATTGAAATCACGTTACATTCACGTTCAAAAAGCAAGTCCGCTTGCCTGGGAATATGCCCACCCTTGACAAGCACCGATGGGATATTAAAATTATCAGCAATCACACGCGCCGCAATCTCAGCTTCCGCAATATCAGCCACATTAAGCCCCGAAAGCCTATATGTTTCCATAATATTGGGCGTGACAAGCAAAGCTTTTGGAAGTAATAATCGACACATTGCATCAACCACGCCCGGCGAAGTCAACGCATCGCCGGCAGTCGATATTATAACAGGATCAACCACAACATTTTTCAATGAGTAACTGCTGATTGCATCGCTTACAACTTCCACTGACCGCTCATCAGGAAGCACACCTATCTTAACTGCATCAGGCAAAATATCATCCAAAACTGTATCAAGCTGAATTTTCAAAAAATCAGAAACACTCCGCACACTCCGCACTCCGGTAGTGTTTTGGGCAGTCAATGCAGTTATGACCGCCATAGAGTAACACCCCATAGCGGTACACGTTTTTATGTCAGCTTGTATTCCGGCGCCACCTGACGGGTCGGATCCGGCAATTGAAAGGACTGTTGGATAATGCTTCATTCTTCGTGTTGCTAAAATTACGGATAGCAACAACGGGTGTAACCGAATATCGAAGAATATGTGAAAAACTCACGTTCCTACGGCAGCATTATCTGCATCAGGTCAAAGGGTATAATCTCAGCTTCACCGGTTGCGGTTCAGCACCCCTGTTGGTTTCCGAGACAAAGATAAGTTTTTCAGTTGATAAAAACAAACACTTGCGATGCCTTTATCGGGAAAGACTAAGATTAAATGTTATTCCATAGCTGCTGTTGGTTGTTGGGAAAGCACTTGAGGAAATAAGCGGAGTATTAACCTGATGATCAAAGAATGCCCCTAAAGTGAGACGACGACTCATAACATAATTTGCGGAAACATTGATTGCTAATGAGCGTGTTCCTGAAGTCGCTTGAGCATAATTGGATTCTATACGGCGAATCAAGGCTTGGCTTTGCTGCACTGAGAAATCGGCGTTAACCGTAAGGTCATTACTGATTCCTCTCCCCGACCCTCTCATTTTCAGCACAGTGTTGAATCCAACAATCTTGTATCCGACTCCTACTGTGACATTTTTTGTCTGTGCTTCAACAAGCTGCCCGGCATCTGAGTTCAAAGTCAATGTGCGGCTGTCACGGTACTCAGCATTAAACTTCAAATCATTTTTCAACGTCACCGAAACGCCTATAAGCGGAGCAAAACGCTCAGTTATCGCAACTGAGGAAATATTGTAGGGCGACGAAGGAATCGGTTCTCCCGACAACTCATCAAGCGTGAATCCCAAATTACCATCCACTCCTATCCAGTTCAAATAAGAAGAATAGGAACCGACAGAGTATGTACACTGATAGGCATGGCTCAATGTAATCGCTTTAAAATATTTGCTTAATCCTCCAATTCTCACAAGACCGTCGTATGTGACGCGCCAATTGGGAAGAACAGAAGAAAGCGATGGGAATGGAGTAAGATAGATCTTTGAAGCATCAACACCCGTATAGGCCGCAAGAAATGCTGGAATAAGCACATCACTGCTTGCTTGATTTACACTTCCAACAGCCGGGTCAAACTCACGTCCGGCGTTGGGATTATCCTTCATAAAACCACCCATAGGATAGTGGGTGCCTTGATACTTGCGTTCGATGCGTTCTGCAACAATAGGAATATTTTTCAAGAATTGGTCAAAGGCATCGCTCTGGTAACCGTTCTGAGCCTTAGCTGTTCGCAATGCGGTGGCTATAGCGACATGAGTTTTCGTATAACTGCCGGTGCGGGTTACCGGCATATCGTCATACATAAACTGAATCTGATTCGTGCGGTTGTCAGTACGGTTTGTAGTTAACTTGATTTTCAATCCTCGTATCGGTTCAAGATCAAGTTCAAAATTGAATTCATTGGTTCGTGAGAATATCGCCGGCGAAGTTTGACCGTCATCGACCATCAGCCATCCGCGCTCCTTAGCCTTTGTCACATAATCCTCTCCTGTAAACCCAAATGCGAAAGCAAGACCCGGAGCCATCGGCCCGTGACTATTGTTCTGCCCGAAAATATCTCCGACATTCGGTTCAAACAACGGCAAAGATAATGAGCGAGAAGTACGCAGCCTGACATTCGCATTTCGGATAAGCATACCGAATCGAGTTGCGTGCTGCAAAACCTCGTCCCACACGTCATCTTCATTTTTTAGCTGCTCGACAATTAAGAATTTTACGTTTCTGTCTCCCCGAGTGAGAATTTCCACTGAATTATTATCTTTTACCCTTGATTTCACTGGAAATGGCTTACCATCGGTAGTGGTTGATGTAACTTTCACCTTTTTAGTGCGAAGATTATGCATAATCACAGTTGAAGTATCGGGCGACAACTTAAACGTACGCTCAAACTTTTTAGCCTTAACCGGAACAGTGTTCCTACGGGTTGCGGAGAAACGCTGATTTACTTTTTTCAAGTAAGGTATCTTATTGTAAAGCCCCTCAAAATTTATTCGTCCGTCATAATTCCATGAGCCTTGATTACGGATTGTATTTCCGGTTTTCACACCATCAACTTCAGCACCCCTGTCCCAATTGTAAGTCGCATTATAACTTACAGAACCCGACAAGAAGTCAACCGCCGGAATATGCGAGAATGGAGCACGATATGTCGCAACAAAATTCTGATTATAAGCCCACGGTGTTCCAAGATGCAAAATACTACGAATTACAGTATCCTTCCACTCCTTATATTGATCGGGAAAGAGTTTACGGTTCACAGCTCCAACAGGCTCCTCGATTCGCGCTGAAGTATTGGTCGTTAAGGACAGATTCAGTGTTTTCGTAAGATTCCACGATATATTTAGTTGGCGATCCCAAAGGAAATTCTTGGACACAGAAACCGGCATCTTAAACATCTGGTCTACCTCACTTCGAGTCTGCTGCTCATAGTAATATCGCGACATTGTTGTGAGGAACGAGATGTTGGAAGGCAAATAATTCAACTCCCATTCCTTCAAAAAACGGGCGTTTTTATTTTTTGACTTCATCTTCGCAAACGGCTTGAATCCCTTTAAATATGGTGTCCATGAATATTGCAATGATCCTCTATAATCATTTGTATTCTCATACTCCGTAGTAGGATCCATCTCTTTGCGCTTGTTAAATGAAAAATTGAATGTGAAATTGGCCGGATCCCACGGTTTGGGAGACGCGCTTTGCACATCGAACCTCAATCCGGAAAGGCTAAAACTCTGAACAGTGGTACATTCTACCGCATAATTTGTGATTGAATCTCGTTCAGATTTTGAAGAAGCTTCATTGAGGGCGTCTTTCAAAAGCACGTCCTGGTCAAGGGGATTATATTTAGGCATAACTCGCTCCTTTGTTATCGAATAATATATGGGAGCGCGCAATTTCACCTTCTCCGGGACAAATCGACCGAGATCAGCTTGAACTGCAAAATTATACTGGCTATAGTCGTCCATTCTTCTTGAATTAAGCGGCTGATCAACCGAGCCGAATCCTGCGGTCTCCATGTGTGTTCCGAAATTCAGAGTAACGATATCCGACATTCCAAGATTGACATTTCCTTTAACCGCCCATCCGCCACTTTCGTCAAAATCAGTGACTTTTAACTCATTCACCCACACAATTCCATCTCGCACGGCTCGGGCATTATTTCTAATGCCGATAAGCATTACTCGCACATCGCTTAATGACGGATTTCCCATCACAGCCATGATGTTTTTCTCATTTTCCGGATCTCTTCCGGTATAAAGCGTGGTGTAGCTCACCGTGCCGTTTGCTTGACTCTTCGCTTGATTACGCTCTTTTTTCAGCGCCACAAGATTCTGCAAAGCAAAATCCATGCGATTATCCAATGGCCATACTTTATAACGGCCTTCACTATTATCGGGATATTTTGTCGCCGATGTTATGTGTGGCGTCAACGACAACGGTATCTCATATTCGTAATAGTTATTTTTTATATCAGTACCGAGGCGTATGAACAACGACAATTCTCCTGATCGAAGATTAGTAACATCGTCAATCAAACTTTCCGCATGAATCCACATCTGCATACGCTTGTAGTTACGAAGATCATGCGAAGTATTTCTATACACTCCCCTTGCGTCGCCGGCTTGCAAACCGACCACTTTCAATGACATTGATTGCTCATTTAACTGGGTGATCTGCGACTGACCGGGATCGGTTATACGCGACACGCCAGGCGGCAACACATAATTGACAGGCTCACGGCCTGCGTTTTCCTCGATATTAACTACTGAAATATCAAGTTCACCTTCAGCAGGGGTATCACCACGACTGTTGAGATTGAAATCATAGGGACGCCATTCGCCACGCACAAGTTCGAGCGTAGCGAAACGCAAATGAGTCTCGGCCTTAAAACCGGTCATGAACATACGGGCAAAACGAATGGAGGAAAAATCACTGATTGATCCCACGATCCTCTCATAATCACTCAAGGGAATCTTGAACTGGTACCACTCCACAGTTTGATCGCTGCCATCACGCACACGCACCAACGACACCTGCTTGTCGGTGATATAATTTTTACCAACCACAAGATCTTCAGGGCGTATCGACACTTTATACTGGAAGTAACGCTCATACTCATTGAGAGTATTGTCTTGATTTATATCCTCGACATCGGGGGAAGTCCGCGCTGACTGATATAAAGGTTCCGGAGCGTCACTTGGCGAAAGTGAGTTACCCTCCACGCCATTGTAATGCTTATATCGGTCAAGGATGCCGAGACGCTCCTCGTCATAATCGCGTCCGCGATAGAAATGATAATTGTCACCGGCAGGGTCATTGAACGCAGAAAATTGGTCGCTTTGCATACGTTCGATGGCGCTAGGCGCCAACTTGGCCCGCAATTGGTCGAGATAATCGGAGTAAGAACTGAAATAAAATTCATCGCTGTTTATCAACCCGTCAAGCCCCACGTCCTGCGCAAGGCGCGAACTTGCATTGTTGTCGAAAGCGTATGTAAGTGAAGTTTGTTGCGACACACGCCCCCACACCGTCTCAGTAAGGTATTGGTCATTCCCGTCATAAGGTATTCCGTTTTCGTAGGATTTCAGACCATCTTTCAATATATCCTCACTTATTTCTCCAAAATTAAGGTATAAATCGCCCCCTTCAAGATTGGGATTCTCCGGATCAAGAAATGGATTCATAAGCCAAAACTGCACATATTCAATATTGGCTTGTTCAAAATTAGTGTTATCCATCTTCCTCATTATTCCACCCCAACGCTTTTCAGGATACAACAATGCGCCTTGGTCATCAATATTCACGGCATCAAGGTTATACGGGCCTCGTTCGGTGGGATAAAATGACAGATTGAGAGTCTGCACAAGGTCAGTTTCACCATAAGCAAGCTCTCGGTCGGGAAATATCTCTGTGACTTTCACCTCTCTTACATAAGGATTAGAAAGCTGTTTAAGATCGGAACTTATATAGCCGGGGGCAAGCGAAGAGTTGCGTTGAGTGAACATACGGTCTATATAATACCACGCCAACAACGCTCTATTTTTCCCATAATCCACATTATTTGAGAGAGAAGCCTCAGGAAACAAAGCATTACCGCCGCTTTCATAAGGGGTAGAAGCAAGAGACCATGCGTATGGGGAGCGAAGATCAATTCCGGTCTGCGTAGATTCAAAATCATCTACATAAGAACTCCCTTGATTCGATCCTGACTTTTGTTTATGAGGCACAAGCTGCGCAAACTCGCCTTGAACACTTAGAGTCGACGGCTGAACAGCGTTGACGGTAGGGATTTTATTAAGCAGATTGGTGAGCCACATAAAATTCGTGTTATACGAAAAATTCAGCCCCCATATAGTATTGTTAATTACTTCATCACCGATATTGACTTTTTCGGTCAACGCTTTCTCCGAGAAGTGCATTATAGTAGCCCCGATATTGAAGTCTCGGTTCACACGGTAATTTAAATCAAGACCGAGCAAGGTTTTGCGTTGAGTGCTGAATAACGACTGATTTTCAAGCGTCACGCTTATGCTCTGTCCGGAATCTATAATACTCTGATTTGTGATTGTCACAACCCCCATGGAATAGTCGACCGTATAATCGCTATTCTCAACAAGCCTCACCCCTCCGGCCATTACGACCACCGAACCTCGAGGCACATTCATAGCGTTCAGTCTTATCTGCGAACCCGCCGACGCTTGATATTCACCGGTAAGCACAAACTTATTTTTATCAGAAAATTGGCGTGCAATCACTAAAGTCGAATCATATAATTCCTGATACACATAATTCTCCGCTATGGCCGGGTTGTCGATTTTCGCGGCAAGATGCGAGCCAAATGGCTCCACAACAGGGAATATAATCTTTCCCGTCGATGATTGTATCGTGTAGCCTTCTATAAAATCAAAAAAACCGTCAGGGTTAGACGCTTCATTTGAATCAAGACGGTCAAGGTTCATGACCTGCAACAGAGGTTTGTCGCTAATGCCTGAAATTGGAAGATAATTGATCAGAATACCAGTTGTGTCACTCAGGTATTTGATGTTCATTTTGAAATTAGACTTCTGAACTTGATATGCACCAAGCGAATATACATTCTTCATCATTAGATTCCACATGGGTAAACGGGGTGTGGTAGTAGTACTCTTCAACATTTTCACATACAGCGACTGATCGCTGACTGTGATGTCAGATGAAAATTCGCCCACCTGATATACCTGGCCATGATATGTATATTCGTATGCAACGGCAAGTACTTCATCGGCACGCAGCGCCGACTTCACGGAAATATATCCAAGAGTCGAATTCAATGTGTATTCCGATGACTGTAGTAATCGCGCGCTCTCGACCTTTTCATAATTCTGGCCGCCTTCTATACCGTATGCCGACAGTGGTTCAAGCGCCTGGGTGACGGTATTGATATTTCTGGCTCCTTCATATTCAGTTTTGATGACACTTAACAGATTATTTGAATTATTTGACGGATTCTGAATCGACAGATTGGGCGTCCAATAGTCATTGCCCAACACTCTGTTTTCTCCAAGATCCATGAATGCGACTATGTTTCTCGACTGATTGTAGTTGCCGCTTTTGTTAGTTACCCAGACCTCAATGCGCGTGATATTGACGCCCGAACTTACATACGGCAACTTCGATGCGAATTGATCATAATTGTCACGGAAGAAGTGGCCTAAAAAATAATGCCGGTTTTCATCATAATTGTCAGCGTTTATACTGAATTCTGTCAATTGAACGCCTCCTTTAGTATTGATGCTCTGCGATTCACTATTCTGCTGCGACACCAAAGCCGTCGCAGTCAACTTGCCAAACTGCAACTGTGACTTTATTCCAAATAGAGCCGTTCCACCCCTTATGAGAGAGGATCCGGTAGTCATACTGACATTACCAGCCTCAATATTTTGCACGATATCATCCTCTTGGCCTTCATACTGAAGTTTGATATTTTTTGAATCAAAGTCAAATGTCGCATCCGTATTATAGTTCATAGCAAACTTCATGCGATCGCCGACAGTAGCGTTTACTGTCGCCTGAATCTTCTGATCAAAATCAAAATATGTATTACGCCTTGAGGTGAGCGACAGCGCCGGATTATCGGTCTTGTTGCTTTTCACACCGGTGGAAATCTGAATCGACCCTTGTGTTTTCAATTGCACGCCTCCAGGCCCGAATATCTTCTCGAGCGGACCAAGAGCGAAGTTCATGTCAAGCACGTCAAATGGCTCTTTATCCTGCTTACCCTCCACCAATTCGGAATTTCGCCGGTTGAAATAAGAAAGCATCGACCGGCGCATCTCTATATTGTTATACTGCTCAGCCGTGAGGATAAACGGTGTAGCCACTTCGTGATCGCCTACCTTGGTGTATATTATGTAACATCCGGTCGATGGATCATATACCGCCTCAGTTCTTATGTTGGAAGGGGTCGCGAGATCCATCGCCAATTCACCCTCTGCCAATGTCTCATAGTTAGGCGGGAATGTGGGGCTGACGGGGAAACGAGTGGGCAAAGAATCAGGAACGACCACCACTGGCGATGGGGGCGGAGGTGGCGGGGGCATCAGAGGAGTAGGATCAGGCTGATAAGACTTGGCGTGCATAAACACACCGTTGGCTGACCCCAGCAGAAAGCCAAGCCCAGCAGTGAAAGCCATTATCTTTTTCCATCTATGCTTCATATTCAACGTGTTTCCTGCACATTATAGCTTCGGAAACGAATAAAATATGCCGCAGAGTTATTAAAGCATTGAAAGAGCTTGCTTTATCGCCATTTCCACTTTAATTGCCGGCGTTGCTTCAAATATTTTCTTCAGCGCTTTCTGCGACTGTTGACGGGCAAAACCGAGCATCTGCAAAGCGGCAAGCGCTTCATTGTATGCATCAGATGTTTGCGTCGACTGAATTATTAACGAATCATCCCCGGCTTTTATTTTATCTTTAAGGTCAACAATCACTCTCTGGGCGGTTTTTAACCCTATCCCCTTAACATTTTTAAGTCGCTGATAGTCGCCGGAAACTATAACTTGCTCCAATTCCGCTACAGGAATCGACGACAATATCATCCGTGCTGTGTTAGCTCCTACGCCCGACACCCCGATCAACGCTCTGAACATAACACGCTCCCGCTCTTCGAGAAATCCGAAAAGCACGTGAGCGTCCTCTCGAATCACTTCATGAACAAGGAGCTTCACCTGCGTCATGCCCTCTATCGCAGCATAGGCCGTAAGTGATATGTTGAGTTCATATCCCACTCCGGCGACCTCAACCACCGCATAAGCAGGATTTAATTCAGTCAATTCCCCCCTTATATAATCAATCATAAGTCAATATATTTTACTAATTTGCCTAACCTCCGGCACCAAAGCGCTAAAGCCCGACACAGGCTCATACCGATACACTACAGGTTAAATTCAAAAGGAAACAAGAAACAGAAGATTTCTAACGACTGGAATCAGCCAGTTATTCATCTCCTGCTTCTTGTATTATTTTTATATCTCTACGGTTTCGAGACGTGGATTAGTTGACCTTCATTTTGTCGATGTAGTCACGAAGAGCTTGGTTGGTAGGATCAAGTTCATAAACTTTTTCATAATAAGCTTTAGCCTCAGCCATATTCTTTTCTGAGATATAGAAAGATGCGATCTGACTATATGCCTCATTATACATATCACTGCGCTTTGTCTTATTTTCAGGATCTGCGTCAAGCAGTTTTACAACTTCAAGGTAAGTGTCAACCATTTCCTGCGAAGGCTTGCTGTCATTCTTCACGAGATACATACGAGCCTTATTACGCACCGGAATCGGGTTGCCGGGAACCTTCTCTATAACCTTGTTGATGGTGGCGATCGCATTGTCGATAGCCTCTGCCTTTTCTGGAGAACCCGGCTCTGAAGTAGCGGCTACGTTCTGATAACGGTTTGCCAAAGTCACAAGATCGTTGGTCACATAATTGTTCTTATCAATATACGCTTTGAATACTTCAAGAGCTTTCTTGTAATTACCTGACCCCGAATATGCCGAACTAAGCGACTTATAAAGATCAAGCTTGTCGGGATTAACTTCAATAGCTTTCTCATATTCAAATATCGCCAATGAATCTTTGCCAAGCTCCTGAAGCACCTCTGCGTAGGTGGAATAGTCGTTTGAAGTGTACTTTGCTTTCGGATCATTAAGGTTGAAGAACACATTGGCCTGACTCTCTGCGGCAGCATAATCTTTCAAGGCCGCTTTGTCAAGGAAAGCTATACGTTGCAACTGGAAGTTTTTCGGATCAGAAGCAAGCAGCTTGTTGGCAAGAGCCAAACTCTCATCATAGTGCTGACCGTAGTATAGAAGAACCGAGTAGCGCACTTCATCCTCAACAAAGTGGTTCGGATTTTTGATATAATCACCGTAAGCCGCGGCAGCCTTTGCCCATTGGTCGTTCTGGTAATACTTCTCTGCGAGTTCACGTTGGCCAAGGGCTGAATTAGGAGCGATCTCAAGCAGTTCATTCAGCTTATCAATTGCGAAATCGGGGTTCACGTTGAAATATGCGTTGGCATATTTTACGTAAGCCGCAGGCTGTTCCTTTGAGTACAGAATAGCGTTCTCGTAGTTAGCAGCAGCATCACCCCATCCCTCTTCTGCCGCCTTGCGGTCACCGCGAAGGAGGAAAATATAGGGATTCTTCTTGTCGGCTTTCATTGCCTGCTCGTCATACTTGACAATCTCCTTGGCATATTTTACCGGATCAGCGTTAAAATACGCACGACCGATAGCGACCAATACGCCGGCATCTTTCTTATCCATCTTTTTAGCCTCATCAAAAAGCTGTTCGGCGCCCTTGGTATTTCCATTAATCAACTCAAGTTCGCCCAAGCCCACCTTATTATAAGGGTTCTGAGGATTTGCCTGAATACCTTTCTCAAAATTAGATTTTGCAGCAGCATAATCTTTATCTTTCACTGCAATAGCGCCAAGATAGTAGTAAGCTTCGGCTTTGTCAGTAGAGGCATCATTCAAGTTACGCTCCAAAAGCTCCTTAGCGTTTGCAAACTGATCGGCCTTGAAGTATTCAACTCCATCCTTGTAACCTTGAGCCGATGCACTAAGCGACCCGGCTACGAGAAGGGACATCAAAAATTTAAATTTCATGTCGGTTAAATCTGTTTTGTTATTTGGTTTATAATGTTATTTGTTTCTTTTTCAATTTCAGTTTAAGTTCACCATCCTTGGCTGCACACGGGCAGGCAATATACCGGTTCTTTGGATTATCTTTTGCCCCACAGCGCCTGTGACAAATGAGTAAAATCCATGAGCCAAACTTCCATTCACTCCGGTGCTGATCATATATACCGAACGATGAAGCGGATAACTTCCATCATAAATATATGCCTGATAGGGCTTATATGCGCGAAGTTCGTCATCACGATACACTTTAAGCACTTTCACAGCCGGATCAAAATCCGCAACCGTGACATCCTGCTCGTTCAACGATTTGATTTGTTCCTCACGAGGAAGATCACGAGTGCGCATATCCGAACTTATCCAACTGACGCCGATTATGCCAATCGCGCCTTTACGCTTCTGCACTTGCTCGAATACCTCTTGATTGGAGTGTTGCGCATACACATTGTTGCCAAACTTTTCGCCGTGTAACAACGAATCGCGCATATACTGCACCGTGCTTGAGCCTTCATCGTCAAATACGACTTGAATCTCGCCAAGTTTATTTGGGGCGAGATCGCTCCATAACGAATCCCGGCCCGAAAGGATATCAGCAATTTCGCTAATGCTAAGTTTTTCCACCGGATTATCCCTATTAACGATAAGGGCAATGGCGTCAACGGCGATACGGCTGCTCCTTACTATTTTTTTCTTCCCCTTGATGTAATCAACCTCTTTCTGCGTCAATTCACGAGGAATAACGATCGTCTTCGTTTTGAAATCAAGAAGAGAATCTACACACGCTTTTTCAGAGACATAATACGGGATGATATTCGCCCTACCCTTTGTTGTGTATTCAAAGACATCAATCTCTTGATTCATTATATTCTGAAAGCTTGCGTCACATACGATCGTTGACAGCCCGGACGTACTCGTGTTAGTAGGAGCCTTACGGCAGCTCCCCAACGAAAGCAACCCCGACAGAATCAACAGCGCGGCAACTGATTTTATCATCATTTTCATCGCATTACCTTTCTCGTTATTTTACTGAATTTATTTCCGAATCAATCCACATCGCCGATATTGCGGTCAATACCTTTAAATTGACGATAAGCGCGCCATAATCCGTAGACAATAAACAGAATACCTCCAGTCCATCTCAGCCATTCCCATGGGCCGCTCTCCCACTTAAAGAAATTAATCAACAACAGCACACCCATTCCAACGTAGATGATTATCATGAAAATACCGAATATGGTACGAGCTGTCTGAGATCCATTGTTTCTATTGCCTTCGTTACTCATAACTAAAAAGTTTTAAATGTGCCTAAAAATAAATCGCGGGCAAATCCAATCGGAATTTTCACCCCCTTATATTTAAGTAACATTCTGCGTCATTAATAGTTCGCATAAATCTGCTTTAGAATTCTCCTAATTTCAGAAATTATTCAGCGGGTAAAGTTAAATAAAATTTTTGCAATTTGCCAATGATAATTTCACATATTAAACACAATTAACAAGATTTTTCCACAACAGCCCCTCTCAATTTGCTATATTTGCATAAAAAACAACTATTTTGATATGCACGCGCCTCTCGCTGAACGTCTACGCCCTACCAAAATTTCAGAATACATAGGGCAGAAACATCTTGTGGGTCCTGATTCAATTCTCCGGCGAATGATTGAGTCAGGCAATGTGGCATCTTTCATCCTTTGGGGGCCTCCCGGAGTCGGCAAAACGACACTTGCAAAAATCATAGCCGCCACTACCGAATCGCCTTTTTACACTCTCAGCGCCGTACATTCAGGCGTAAAAGAGGTGAGAGAAGTGATTGACCGTTGCAAAGCGGACGCAAGAAGTATGTTCTCAAAAGGGCGCCCCATCCTTTTTATAGATGAAATCCACCGATTTAATAAATCGCAACAGGATAGCCTGTTGGGCGCAGTGGAGAGTGGAACGGTCACATTAATCGGAGCTACGACTGAAAATCCATCATTCGAGGTAATCCGCCCGCTATTGTCACGAGCGCAGGTCTATGTGCTTAAACCGCTTGAAGAGCCGGAGCTAAACGAGCTTCTGCAACGCGCCCTAACCACAGATTCAATACTTAAAGAGCGTAAAGTAACAGTAAAAAGCACTAAAGCGCTGTTCCGCTTCTCAGGAGGAGACGCCCGCAAACTGTTGAACATTCTCGATCTCGTAGAACAATCGACATCGCCAACCGAAGAAATGGTCATAGATGACGAAGTAATCACCACCCGCCTGCAAGAAAACCCTCTCGCCTACGACAAAGAGGGCGAGATGCACTATGACATCATTTCAGCATTCATCAAAAGTATTAGGGGTAGCGATCCTGACGCAGCCGTATATTGGCTCGCACGAATGATTGAAGGCGGAGAAGCGCCTGAATTTATCGCGCGCCGTCTCGTAATACTCGCATCCGAAGACATTGGACTCGCAAATCCAAATGCATTGTTGCTCGCCAACGCCACTTTTGACGCAATCCACAAAATCGGATGGCCTGAAGGACGCATCCCTCTCGCGCAGTGCGCCGTATATCTTGCGACATCGCCTAAAAGCAACTCTGCATACTTGTCGATTGACGCCGCGCTTGACTTTGTGCGACAAACCGGCAATCTCCCCGTGCCCCTCCATTTGCGCAACGCCCCAACAGGACTGATGAAGCAACTTGATTACGGAAAAAACTATAAATACGCCCACGATTATCCGGGACACTTCGTCCGCCAGCAATTCCTCCCAGACACAGCGCAAGGAACCGTCTTCTGGCATCCTTGCGACAACACCGCAGAAGAACGAATGAAAGCGTTGCAGGAATCGCAATGGGGCAAAAAGTGAAAAAATTCTAAAAAACATCTTAAAACAATTTTTTCTTGTCACAAAATTCGGTAAACAAAGTCTACTTAATAAATCATGGACGCAACCGAGTTTAGAAATATAGTGTCTCCTCACTACGCACAGATGTATCGCATCGCCATTGCGGTAATCGGAGATAGCGATGATGCACAAGATGCCGTTCAAGACGCTGTTACTAAGCTGTGGATCAGCCGTGACCGTCTTGATACGGCTAAATGTCCGGAAGCGTTCATTATTAAAGCGGCAAAGAACGCAGCTATCGATATTCTGAACTCAAAAGCGAAAACGGCAGCGTGTACAGATGACCTTTGCGAAATACCGGAAGATGAAGCCGACATAGTCGACATTATCGATGCCAAAGATTCTCTAACACGCATAAATATGCTGATAAAAAAGCTTGATCCGCTGCAACAGGAGATCCTCTTGTTAAGGACACACTCAGAACTACCGCTTGCTGAAATTGCCGAAATAAAGGGCATAACGCACGACAACGCACGCGCTATTTTGTCACGTGCGAGAAAAAAATTGAAAGAATTATATAACCAGATAAAATGACATCGAAACTTGACGAAATAAGACGGCTTTTATCTCTTTATTACGCCGGGACATCCACAATTGACGAAGAGCGCTCTCTCGCCGAACTTATGGAAAGCCTATCCGAAATACCTGAAGATATCGCCGATGACCGTGACATAATTCTCGCGGCAGAGAAGTCACGCCCCGCCATGCCGCCATCATTGCCGCTAAAGCTTGACGCAATGATTGCAGGATTGGGGTGCGGCCAACGTCGTCATAACCCGAAACGAATCATCTCGGCCATTGCCGGCTGCGCCGCCACAGCAGCTTTATTAATCGGAATCGGGTGGGTCATACGCAACTCGGAACCAAATCCCTATGAGGTGACCGATCCAAAAACGGCGTTTAACGAAACCCGTCGCGCCCTTCTATTAGTATCCGACGGGCTTAACAGCACTGATGAATTTATAAATGAAATAAACACAACGCTCGCAGGCCTTAAATTCGCCGAAGACAACATCGATGATGAGTATGACGACGAATTTATTCACGAGGAAATAACACCCCAAGAACTATGACCGGATTCAAGAATATATTATTAGCCATTGCGATTATTTCAACATTAGGCATATCAGCATCGGCGCAAAATGACAATTTTGAAAAAATTGCCGAAATTTCCAACGTGGAGTATGTCTACGTTTCAAAATCCATGCTCAAATCGTTAGAATCGCTTGACAGCGACGGAGACCTGAATTTTCTTCGCTCGGCAAAAGACCTGAAAAGCGTGGAAATTCTGTCATGCGAAGATGCCGACAACATAGACGAAGTTAATGAAAAGCTCGTCCAAGCAGCGAATGAGCTCGAAATTCTCTCCAAAGTGAAATCAGAGGGCAAAAACATAAGCATTTATGGTAAGCGTCATGGCGACGGATTGTCGGAAATCCTCGTAATATCACCAGCACGCGACAAAATTGTGGCGGTATTCATTACTGGAAAAATGGATGCGGAAACCTTGAAAGCAATCGCAGACATGAAACAACAAGAAGCTTCAAATTAATAATATAAAACTACAATTAAATACTTCAAAAACAGTGGAAGGGCGCTCCGAGATGGAACGCCCTTCAGCTTTTAACCAATAAATTTCAATCCATAAAATTAGGAGCCTCAAAGAATAGGCCTAATGAAATACCGAAACTCCAATGATTGCCAGGGGATGAACAGTAGTCGGCATACGCCGTTAAATGCGCGAATGACAATGTATAGACCGCCGACAATTCTCCAAAAAATTCAGGATCAGAAGACGCTTTTCCATACCTCACTCCAATCGTGCCGGTAGTAGGTTCAGGATTACTCCTTGCGCTTTGAAATAGCCGGGATGATAGGTCTTCGTCATCATTTTGAGACTAACCGATGCCGCAAGATAACTCTGCCCTATCCAAAAGTCAAGGGCGGAACTTATCGAATTAAAACTAAACGTGTTATATCCGGCCGACAAAAAGAGCATCGATGTAGTGGACGTATTGAAATAGCCTCCTATGCCGAATTTATACTCATTCTTCACCTCAGCCTTTAAGTCAAGAGAGAAAAGGCCTGTCGAATCATCGACCTGCGCATGGGGCACAAGATTCCCAAGTTTACCCGGTGTTATAGCCCTATAATATGCATTTCGAGCGTGCTCCATATCAAATGCATCAGGCCTATCATTCGTAAACAAGTACTTAATATACGCATTTTGCACCGGTGTAGCCCCATGAACTGACACTGAATCAAACATTACCGTAGGCGTATTTGCAGCAAACTCTTCTCTTCGGCGTTCAACCTCCTCTTGCGCCACTCTGGCCGTGACCCTGGTCATTATTGAATCCATCATTTTTCAGCGGTTTGGCATCCGATACGCTCGATCTCCCTGCAATCAGAAAAATCAAGCAATCCGAATCTATGCACCGGCACATCTATTTTTATTTCCCATTCATCAGGCAAAGAATAGTCATTGTTTTGGATAATCATATCCTCTACCTGCTGTATTATATTATTAGGATTAGGCTTCTTATCGGGGCCGCTTACATTTACGCCAATCATGATGTCGGGATTAAAATCGTCGTGCATCACGTCCACAGGAAAATTATCGTAAATTCCACCGTCGTACACGAGCACCCCGTCCATTTCAATAGGACGGAACACTATGGGGAATGACATCGAAGCCCTTATTGCGTCGGAAATGATCCGGAACGGCATACTATCTTATGCTTGCTATATATGTCGGAAGTGACGCATCGGAACGGCACAAAAAGATTATCGAAATCGCCGCCGCATTGCGCGGTATATTTCGCAAACAGATCCATGAACGCAAAATTCATTGGCAACGGGCTTATAAGACTTGTTGGCAATATACTTTTAGCAGGCACACTGTCGCTCAAATTCAAATTAAACCCTGCGAGTTGAGGTGTTGGATCAGAAACTGCGTAATAATAAACCAAATCCGGATCAATCTGCCCTGTCGACCAATTACTGAAGTCTTTCGACTCTATAAGCGCCATCATTTCTTCCGGAGCATAACCGGCGGCATACAATCCTCCGACAATCGCCCCATCGATGTTCCGGCAACATAATCAATGGGTATGCCATGCTCCTCGAGCGACTTTATAACCCCTATATGAGCTATACTTTAGCCCCACCGCCACTAAGCACCAGTCCCACACGTTGCCTTGCTACACTACTCTGGAGCATAGAGAGAAGCAATAAGCATAATATAGCAGAGCGCCTCACACTCACGCTAAAATCAAAAAAACGAGCCATAGACATTAACATCGAGTGAACCTAATCACATTATTAACATCTATGGTTCTAATAAGGTTGACGCATCAAGTCATTCATCCATGGAATTTAACCAATCCTTCAATAGGAGTCTTTATGATGGTATCAATTGTAGCGTCAAGGGCGTCGGCCGCCTCATTAAGCACATTCTTATAATGATAGGCTATAGATCCGACAAAACTTACAGGGAGGCTCCGATAACGATCATATTGAGCGACATTCCGCACAAAAAATGATTTGAATTCATTAAGCACAAGACGATGTATTGCCGGTTCCTCGATATTTTTCAACAGAAATGGGGTCACCGAGGCAAGAAAACGGTTGGCCGCAGGTTCTTTATACACGCGCCGCAATATAGTAGAACGCTCCAATCGGTATTCATCCATGAATTTATCGCACAATTCATGCGGGAGCTGATTTTTAAGCACATCGCCTATCAGATGACGGCCGAGCACGGCGCCGCTTCCCTCATCACCGAGGACATATCCAAGAGGGCTTACATGATCCTTTATTTCTCGACCGTTATAATAGCATGAGTTAGACCCAGTGCCGAGTATGCAGGCGATTCCTTCCCTGTCGCCGAAAAGCGCTCTGGCCGCTCCAAGCAAATCGGAATGAGCCTCAATAGTCTCAGCCTTTATATTATGTCGAATCGCTCGGCGCACATTGCGGCACACTTCGTCATCAACGCAACCGGCGCCATAAAAATACACCTCAGTCACTTTCTCAGCCAGTTCTCCAAGCTGCACCATCAATTCATCTTCAAGATACTGTGATATCTCTTCTTCGGTAAGCATCAAAGCATTGAATCCGGAAGTAAAAATCTGCCTGACAGGTTTTCCTCCATCAGTCAAACACCATTCAACTTTAGTGCTTCCACTATCTGCAATTAGTTTCATTATATTGATTTTCGTCTTAATTCGCAGCAAAGTTACAAAAAAGCTATAAATTAGATTGCATTTTTATAAACTTTTTATGCGCTAAAGGATGTGGAACTTTTGAAATAGTTAATCAAATTTCACAATTCAACGGATTAATTATCCTTTAATGCGTCTTTTTAACCTATTCGGTCATCTATTTAGCAATTTTTTTTGTTTATTTTGCAGAATAAATTTAAGCGTATGAAAAAATATCTACTGTTATCTGCATTTATTACTTTTACCGTAGCTGCTTCATTTGCCGAGCAATTAACCCCTCAACAGGCATTGGAGCGTCTTAACCCTAAGGGAAGCCGAGCGCAAATATCCGAGATGAAACTCGTATATACCGCCTCGGAGGGCGACATTAACCAGTTTTATATATTCAACGGCGCCAGTGATGGATTTACAATTGTCGCCGCCGATGATTGCATCAGCCCCCTTATCGGTTATGCAGACAGCGGAAGTTTCGATCCGGCAAATATGCCCGACAACATGAAAGCATGGCTTAAGAGCTACCAACGCCAGATTGACGCCGCGATTTTATCCGGAGAGACACAATCTCGCACGACAGTGTCACGCGCAACAATAGCTCCGTTGGTAACAACACAATGGTATCAAAGTTCGCCATATAATAACAATTGCCCCATGGACGGCGATTCCCGGTCGGTCACCGGCTGCGTCGCAACGGCAATGGCGCAAGTAATGAAGTACCATAATTGGCCATCGAAAGGAAACGGCTCCAATTCATACTCTTGGACTAATTCCGCAGGAACTACAACTACCCTGTCAATGGACTTTTCTTCGATAACATTCGATTGGAATAATATGCTGAATGTGTACGACAGCGCCAGCACTGACGCCCAAAATGCCGCAGTAGCGCAACTCATGGCAGCTTGCGGTTACGGTGTCAACATGAACTACTCTTCGTCCGGGAGCGGAGCCGTCTCTCCAAGAATAGCCTATGCGCTTACACAATATTTCAATTATGACGGAGGGGTTCAATACATTCTTCGTGACTATTACGGCATCGAAGAGTGGGAAAACATGATTTACACTGAACTTGCGGCGGGGCGACCGGTAATCTACGACGGCGTCACCTCTTCTGAAGCCGGACACGAATTTGTGTGCGACGGTTACGATAACGGATATTACCATATCAACTGGGGATGGGGCGGTATGAGCGACGGATATTTCAAGCTCACTCTTTTGACTCCAAGTTCACAAGGGATCGGTGGCTCCAATTCCGGTTATAACTACAATCAAGGCGCCACTATAGGCATACAAAAGAACACATCGGGAAGTACAGCTTCCGCTCCTGCTCCATATATTGTCGCCGAATCGTTCACTATCGATGACGCCATATTCAATGCGACAGGCTCTCAAAGCTATAAAAAATTCAGCGTGATATATTTTGGTGATTCCTTTATGAATATGTCAGTAACTTCGATACTGATGAATTTCGGTCTAAAATTCACCAATACGTCTACGGGAAAAATTCAATACGCAAAGTGTACGTATCCGGACACACAGTTTCAGGATATGCCATTTTCATTAGGAGGGATTACGTCTTTTCCGGTGTACGCATCCAGTATGCCCGCCACGGGAACATGGACAATCACTCCGGCCTATTACAATCTTACAACACTCACCTGGAATGATATTTTAGTTCCGATTTCCACTCCCATTTACAAGGCCGTTTGCACAAGCAGCACGGTTACCATATCTAAAGAGTCGTCAGCAAGCATAACGGCAACCGACTTGCAATTGCTGACACCGCTATACGCCAATTCAAAATATAAGATTTCGGCGACACTCAGTGTCGAAGGATCAGAGTATTATGGAGCAATAACAGCTCTATTGTATAAATCCGGGGCAAGTTACTCTGCAGCATCCGACACTCTCGATATCGTAGACATATTGCCTGGAGAACAACTCGAATATGAGGGAATCGGCGATTTTAAAAACTTCGCCTCTAAAATTACGGCCGCCACAGAATGTCAGCTCGCTCTCGCCGACTACGCCGGGAACCTGATTAGCGATAAAATCTCGGTAACGGTCTATCCTACCCCTGACGCAACAACCTTCACCGTTACCGACATAAAATTCCCGACAGCCACCGCCGTGGTGAACAATATTCCCCAGATGCCATGCAATGAAATCACAATTGAGGCGACCGTGAGCTGCACTGAGGGCTATCTATCCGATCCTGTTAGAGTATATATGTTCCCGCGCACATCCGGAACGGTATACTCCGTAGCTTCTTTCACATCAGAAACGCTGTTTATTCCGGCTGGATCCAGCCAACAGATTACAGTAACCGGCTCTTACGGTTCTTCTGGTAATTATTTCTTGTCGTTCTACATCGACTCATCAACATGGAGCGATCAGAAATCTTTTGACCTGACCGATGCGGTTACAGGTATCGTAACGCCTAATGCCGATGAAACAGAAATTACCGTAAGCCCGAATCCCGCTTCAGATTTCATTAATGTCACCGCGCCCAACACAATGAGCCTAATCGAAATATATTCATTGAACGGCACGCGCATGACTTCTGTAGCCCCTAATGACATTGAGGCTTCAATTGACGCGGCAAGCTATCCGGCAGGACATTATCTTGTAAGAATAATCACAGCCGATGGAAGCGCGACAAAAAGATTGATCAAGAAATGATAAGCAAAAATTTCATAACATCTATCGCTATAGGAGCGGCGGCATTTTGTGCCGCCGCCTGTAGCTCGACAAAGAGTGTATCGCCTGATTCTATTCCGGCTCCTCAGATCATTAGCGTAACTCCGACAGGAGGAAATTCCAATTCGGCAATTCCACAGGCAGTAGTGTATCGCACCAATGGGAATTTCATCCACAATGTACCCATAACATTGTCAGCCGACAGAAAAGAGATTGTTTCTTTTCCCGCGCCATCCGATTTGTCAGTCAACTCGCTTCCGGTCGAACTCAACGACGGTTATCTACTTGACCGACGCGGCATAAGTCCAAACACAGCTTTCACAACATACACCTACGACAAATACTCCGCAATGAAAAGCGCTCCCTCGTTGAATGAGTTAAAGAGAGCCATAATAGGTGGAGCGGAAGTTGTTGAAATAATCGTCCTTCCGATGACCCAGTCACAGGCGCTTGAAAATATTCCGGCGTGCAACACTCTCGTAGATGAAGGATTTCCCGGGTGTGAAATAAAGCTCAACCGCCATGCAATCCAAATAAACCAGCAAGAAGAATAAGCGCGATGATACTGTTTCCCAATGCGAAAATAAATATCGGTCTATATATCACATCTCGACGCCCCGACGGCTATCATAATCTTGAAACGCTGTTCTACCCTGTGGGATGGCAGGATATTCTTGAAATAGTACCCGCAAAAGGAGACGACACGACTTTGACTGTAACCGGGAATACCGTTGCGTGTCCTGCGGAAAAAAATCTTGTCATGAAAGCATACCGGACGCTAAATGATGAGATACCCCTTCCTCCGGTCGACATATTTTTGCATAAAATTATTCCCGATGGAGCCGGACTTGGCGGAGGAAGCGCTGACGCAGCTTTCACCTTAAAAGGCTTAAATGAAATTTTCAGCCTAAACCTAACCGGTCAAAACCTTGCGGAAATTGCAGTAAAGATAGGCGCTGACTGCCCATTTTTCATTTACAATCGGCCTATGTTAGCCAAAGGTATTGGCAACGAATTTTCGCCGTCAACCCTCAACCTTGACAACAGAATAATAGCCATTGTAAAACCGAATGAGAGCGTCTCCACCCGGGAAGCTTACAGTGGAGTAAACCCCATGATGCCTATCCACGATTTGGCAACTTCCTTAACCCTGAAAATATCGGAATGGCGCGACACCATCAGCAATGATTTCGAGAAATCGATTTTTCCTTCACATCCGGCGATAGAGGCAGTTAAAACACATCTTTACGGTCTTGGCTCTGATTATGCGTCAATGAGTGGTTCAGGAGCGGCCGTCTATGGAATTTTCAAAGGTGACAACTATGACAGATTGTCAGAGCGACTGGCAACAGAATTTCCCGGATGCGCGACATATTTAGGAAAATTGGGTTTGTCTTGATGAAAATGAACGATATAATATAAAAGTTGTTATCATTATTGAATAGTAATTTTCCAAAAGAGCGATTTTGGCAACATTTTTGCTGTCATAATTTAGCCTTCAATTTTGAATAATTAAAATTTCTATATATGAGCAACAAGCATAATCATCAGGACAAGCATCAACAAGAGGGTAAAGTCAATATCGAAGACCCGGAAGTTGAAATTAACGATGTAGCCGAAGAAGAAGGATCCGACGCTGAAGCAGCTAAAGACCTCGCCAACGAAGAATTGTCGGAAATCGATGCGCTCAAGCAGGAACTTGATGACACAAAAGCCAAGCTTGAAAAAGAGAAAAAAGAATATCTTTTCCTAATGGCGGATTTCGACAATTTTAGAAAACGCACATTGAAAGAGAAGAGCGAAATAATCAAAAATGGCGGCGAGAGTGTGCTGAAAGGGCTTCTTCCGATTGTTGACGATTTTGAACGCTCTCTTCAAGCGATGGATGGAGCATCAAGCGTCGACGCAGTGAAAGAAGGCGTCGAGCTTATATATAACAAGCTTGTGAAATATCTCGAGCAAAACGGAGTGAAGGCTCTCGACACCACCCCCGGCACCGATTTTGACACAGAATTTCATGAAGCCGTAACCGTGTTCCCCGCTACCGACGATTCCCAAAAAGGGAAAGTCATCGATACGGTTCAAAAAGGATACAAACTTCATGACAAAGTATTGCGTCATGCTAAAGTAGTCGTTGGTCAATAATAAAAAGCTCACGATGGATAATAAAAGAGATTATTACGAAGTTCTTGGTGTTTCAAAAAATGCTACTCCCGAAGAGCTTAAAAAAGCCTACAGGAAACTCGCATTGAAATATCATCCCGACAAAAACCCGGGGGACAAAGCCGCAGAAGAAAAGTTCAAGGAAGCCGCGGAAGCATACGACGTGCTCAATGACCCAGACAAACGAGCTAAATATGACCAATGGGGACATAATATGGGGCCAAGCGGATTTGGCGGTGGAGCAGGCACCGGAGGTTTCCATGCGAGCGGAATGTCCATGGAAGATATATTTAGTCAGTTCGGTGACATATTCGGCGGCGGAAGTTTTGGCGGATTCCGCCAATATGGAAACGCAGGCGGCACTCGCCGTCGTCGTCAGGCAAAAGGCAGCGATCTGCGTATAAAAGTAAAGCTCACTTTGAAAGAAATTTCAGAAGGCGCTACAAAGAAACTCAAAATCCCTCGTTACGTACAGTGCCAGCACTGCAACGGCACTGGAGCTAAAGACGGCACTGCGTTCACGACCTGCTCTCGATGCCACGGATCAGGCGTGATAGAGCAAATACAGCAAACATTCCTCGGCCCTATGTCATCAACGGCAACTTGCCCGAATTGCAATGGCGAAGGAAAGACTATAACCCAAAAATGCTCCTATTGCTCCGGCGAAGGAATTATAAAACAGGAAGAGGTTGTTGAATTCTCAATTCCGGCAGGTGTATCTGATGGAATGACTTTATCCCTCAAAGGAAAGGGCAATGCCGCACGCCACGGCGGAGTTAACGGCGATTTACTCATTGTGGTTGAAGAAATTCCGGACGCCGAATTGATCCGCGATGGCTACGACCTGATATACAATCTGATGCTCGACTTCCCGACAGCAGCTCTTGGAGGTTCAGTAGAAATTCCGACTGTAAACGGACGCGCGCGCGTCAAAATCCCGGCAGGAACTCAACCTGGAAAGGTGTTACGGCTACGAGGAAAAGGGCTTCTTTCCACTGAAGGATATGGCACCGGCGACGAGCTCGTGAACATAATGGTATACGTTCCGGAGAATCTGACTGAAAAAGAAAAGCAGGCGATTGAATCTCTGAAATCTTCATCAAACATTCAAGCGACCGATTCGGTGAAAAAACGTATATTCAGCCGATTAAGGCACATATTTGACAACTCTGACAATTAATTAGTA
>CAZELD010000002.1:31219-60245 GCA_964512855.1 uncultured Muribaculum sp. | reverse complement strand
GGTTAATTTTGGAGATATACATAGCCAATAGAGTCTCTTTGCTATATGGAACTGATAAAAATAAAATAGGGTCAACGCAATTTCAGCGTTAACCCTATGTGTTTTATTGGAAGGAAGTCAAATTAATTAATCAAAGGATGTCCGGTCATCTCTGCCGGTTGTGGAAGCCCCATTATTTTAAGCATCGTGGGAGCTACGTCGGCCAGTTTTCCATTCTCTACTTTAGCATCTTTTCGTTCTGTTACGTAGATACATGGCACCGGATTCAGCGAATGGGCGGTATTAGGCGTTCCGTCGCTGTTTATGGCATTGTCAGCATTACCATGGTCGGCAATAATGATAACCTCATAATCAGCCGCTTTTGCCGCTTCTACGGTTTCTTTCACACATTCATCCACAGCTTTCACCGCTTTTTCGATCGCTTCATATACTCCGGTGTGTCCCACCATGTCGCCATTGGCATAATTTACTACAATAAAATCATATTCCTGGCTCTTGATCGCTTCAACCAATTTGTCCTTAACCTCGTATGCGCTCATTTCGGGCTTGAGGTCGTAGGTGGCTACTTTCGGTGAAGCGACAAGGATTCTTTCTTCTCCATCGTAAGGCTTCTCACGGCCACCATTGAAGAAGAATGTCACATGGGCATATTTTTCGGTTTCGGCAATATGGAGCTGTTTTTTGTCAAGAGATGACAAATATTCTCCAAGAGTGTTGTTGACGTTCTCCTTGTCAAAGAGGATGTGGACACCGGTGAATGATGCGTCATAAGGGGTCATGCAATAATACTGCAGGTTATGGATGGTACACATTCCAGCATCCGGCATATCATGCTGTGTGAGAACCATAGTAAGCTCCTTAGCTCGGTCATTGCGATAATTGAAGAATATCACCGCATCGCCTTCCTTTATTGTGCCATCGACGTTGACATTCACAATCGGCTTGATGAATTCATCGGTCACATCATCGTTGTATGATTCCTGAACGGCTTCAACCATATCAGTAGCTTTCTTTCCCTCTCCATTTACAAGCAGGTCGTATGCGATTTTCACCCGTTCCCATCGTTTGTCACGATCCATTGCATAGTATCGGCCAATGATAGACGCAATTTTCCCTGAGGATTTTTCGCAATGAGCTAAAAGATCGGCAATAAATCCTTTTCCGCTTTTGGGATCTGTGTCTCGGCCATCCATGAAACAGTGGATATATACTTTTTCCAAGCCATATTCTTTTGCTATGTCACATAGCGCATATAGATGGTCAAGTGAAGAGTGCACACCTCCGTTGGATGTCAATCCCATAAAGTGAATTGCCTTGCCATTGTCGCGGGCGTATGAGAACGCATTTATAATTTCCGGATTTTTCAATATAGAGCCGTCTTTACAAGCTTTATTGATTTTTACTAAATCCTGATATACAACACGTCCGGCTCCGATATTAAGGTGTCCCACTTCGGAGTTTCCCATTTGTCCGTCGGGCAATCCAACATTTTCGCCGCTTGCCTGAAGCTGAGAGTGAGGATATGTATTTACGAGGTAGTCCCAATATGGAGTCGGGGTTTGAAATATTACGTCACCTTTCTCGTGATTTCCGATTCCCCATCCGTCGAGAATCATCAAAAGAGCTTTTTTAGCCATATTACAGAATATTTTGAATTTTGGTGCAAAGTTACAATTTTTCTTCGATATAATTATATGTCAAATGTAAGGGTTGTTCAGCTTTTCAGAAGCAACAGTGGTTGGTTCCCCATGCCCAGGAAACAATATTGTAGAGTCGGGGAGAGATAAAATCTTCTCCCTAATACCGTCAATCAATTGCTTATTGTTGCCTGCCACCAGATCGGTGCGTCCAATACTGCCCAGGAAAATCACGTCACCAGTGAATGCGATTCCGGCATCTGGCATATATATAACGATACTTCCGGGAGAGTGCCCCGGAACAAGTAATATAATGCATCTTTCTCCGCAAATATCAATAACATCTCCGTCCTTTAATTCAATGTCAATACTCACGCTGTCCATATTGCAAGGCAACCCAAACATTCGGCATTGCATAGCGGCTTTCTCTCCTAAAAAAGCATCTTCCGATGACGCCATCAATTTTAGCCCGTATTTTTCTTTTACATAATTGTCTCCAAAAATGTGGTCTACATGAAGATGTGTGTTTATGAGCTGACGCAGTGTAAGCCCTTTCTCAGAAATGAATGAATTGAGAGTCTCACGTTCGCTGTCATTGTATGCGCCCGGGTCAATTATAGTCGCATCTTTAGTTATGGTGTCCCACACTATATATGTATTGACGCCGAACATATTGAATTGAAAAGTCTTAACTTGTAGCATAAAACAGATTAGATTTGTACGTAAATCAATTTCTTAGTCTCAAAAAACGGTTCAGAAAAATACTTATCGAGATTTCCTTCAATGACGGGATATTTCACTTTATGAATTTCAGAAGCCAAGTCTCCGCCTTTAAGGCATATCAATCCATTGGGATACCCGTTAATCGAGACAGGGGATATGTTTCTTTTAATTAGCGGCACGAGTTCATCAAGACGCATCACGGCACGACTGACCACAAAGTCATATTTTTCATGACACTCGCCTATGTCGCCATGCTGAAATGTGACATTTGTAAGCCCCAATGAATTCACAATATCTTCAGCCACCCGTATTTTCTTTCCGATACGGTCAATTAAATGAAAGTTACAATCTTTCCACATTATCGCAAGAGGGATTCCCGGGAATCCGCCTCCGGTTCCCATATCTAATATTTTTGTTCCGGTGACAGGGGTTATAAACTTGGCTATCGCCAAGGAATGTAGTATGTGGTTCACATATAGATTGTCAATATCCTTTCTGGAAATAACATTGATTTTGCTGTTCCATTCAGGATAAAGGATTCCAAGACGTTCAAACTGGAGCTCTTGTAGCTCTGTGAGTTTGAAATATTTGCTGATAACATCCATGCCATTGTTCATAATCGACAAAGGTAAAACAAATTTCAGAGAAAAAATAACGGAGAGTTGCAAAAATAAAATGTTTTGCTTAATTTTGCACTCGCTTTAGTGCTTGATAATAAATAAAACATTATAAGAAGATGAAAAGAACATTTCAGCCCTCTAACAGAAAAAGAGTAAATAAGCATGGATTCCGTGAACGTATGTCTACCCCCGATGGACGCAAAGTTCTTGCACGCCGTCGCGCTAAGGGTCGTGCTCGTCTTACTGTAAGTGACAGCATTGCACGTAAATAAGAAATCCATAGGAGACTTATCAAAGCGCATCGGTATATTCTGCCGGTGCGTTGTTTATTTTTATTAAAACTATTTATAATGACGCTTATTGACGGTAAAAAAGTCGCTGATACGATTAAGGGAGAGATTGCCGCAGAGGTTGATAGGATGGTTGCTAACGGGCAGAAACGCCCTCATCTTGCCGCAATTTTGGTCGGTCATGACGGGGGTAGCGAAACATACGTTGCTAATAAAGTGCGTTCATGTGAGCAGTGTGGATTCACGTCAACTCTCATCAGATTTGAGGATGATGTAACAGAGGATACTCTACTTGAGGCTATAAACCAACTGAATAATGATAAAGATGTTGATGGATTCATCGTCCAATTGCCATTACCTAAACATATATCAGAACAAAAGATAATTGAGGCCATCGATTATCGTAAGGATGTTGACGGATTCCATCCTGTCAATGTGGGGCGTATGTCTATCGGGTTGCCGTGTTTCGTTCCCGCAACACCTTCCGGCATATTAGAATTGTTGTCGCGTTATAATATTGAAACCAAGGGTAAGCGTTGCGTTGTGCTTGGGCGCAGTAATATTGTTGGAAAACCTGTGGCTACGCTTATGATGCAGAAGCATAATCCCGGTGACGCTACGGTTACAGTATGTCATAGTGCTACTAAAGATATTAAGGAAATATGTCGTGAAGCCGACATTATCATTGCTGCATTAGGCCATCCCGGGTTCGTTACGGCCGATATGGTTAAAGAGGAAGCTGTGATCATAGATGTGGGCACAACCCGCGTGCCTGACGCATCACGTAAGAGCGGGTTCCGTCTTTGTGGCGATGTTGATTTTGAGAATGTGGCGCCGAAGTGTTCGTATATAACCCCCGTTCCGGGAGGAGTAGGCCCTATGACTATATGTTCCTTGATGAAAAATACCCTTCTTGCCGGGAAACACGCGATATATTAATGTAAAATATAAAAAAGATTCCGTCCATGCACGGACTAATGATATTGCTTTTTACCCTCGGCTCTCTCATAAAGGGTAATGAGGAGATAAAAATTGTATTTGCCGGTGATGCCATGCAACATTCCGCTCAGATTGAGGCAGCGAAAACTTCAGACGGCAAGTATGACTACACAGAGTGTTTTGACGCGATAACTCCGCTTATAGATAACGCTGATTACGCAGTGGTGAATCTAGAAACACCGCTTGCGGGAGCCCCATACACAGGTTATCCTTGTTTCAGCGCTCCTGACGCATATCTTGACGCGCTTGCTTATGTAGGTTTTGATATGATGCTTACGGCCAATAACCATACGTTGGATAAACATTCAAAGGGGGCGGCCAGAACTATCGAGCAGCTTGACACCCGATTTATTGATCATATCGGAACCTATCGCAATAAACATGAGCGAGATTCTGTGTTGCCGATGATAAAAAATATCGGAGGCTTCAAAATCGGGTTTCTAAATTATACTTACGGAACCAATGGCATTGAGGCCACACCTCCTCTAATTGTCGATTATATTGATCGAGATAAGATTGCTTCTGATATTAATAATTTACGCAATGCCGGAGCTGAATTGATCGCAGTGTGTGTGCATTGGGGGGATGAATATAAATTGCTTCCTAACGCATCTCAGCGTTCACTTGCTGATTATCTATACCGGAGCGGAGTAGACATGATTATTGGATCCCATCCTCATGTGATTCAACCTATGGAAATGAGAACGCGCGACGACGGAAGCAGATGTTTTTTGGTTTATTCTTTGGGTAATTTTATTTCAAATATGAAAACTGTAGATACACGAGGCGGAGCGATCGCTACAGTCACAATATCTCGTGAGAAATCAGGTAAAGCTAATATTCGAGGAGCATCTTATCGCCTTGTGTTTACAGTCCCGGGAAATAAATCCCAAAATTTCAGATTGGCGCCCGTCGAAGAATATATTGATGGAGCATGGTCGCCGCAATGCAGAGCCTTTGAGAAATCAGCAGAGAATATTTTTAATAGATATAACCATGACGTACCTCGTGACACATCACTTATAAAGAGACGCCGGTTGCCACCTCTTAGTAGCGTGTTGAGCGGTCATGATAAGTAGAAATCATATAAAATGAATAGCAATTTTAATAAAACTTGGGTTCTTGTGTCGGGATGTTTCTTGACTTTCTTGACATTTGACGTGTTGTGGAGTATGGCTACCACTTTCCGAGGTATGAGTAATCCTGCCCTTTATGTCAATGCGCTATTTGCGTCATTAGCATTGACGTTGCCATATTTGCTGATTCGAAGAATGTGGATTCAAGGAATTGTAATGTTTCTTCTTGATATACTACTAGAGGTTAACTTGATGTATTGTCGCACGTATTTTACCGCGATTCCTGCTGACAGTTATTTCCTAGCCGGAAATCTAAAAGATTTTACAGCGAGCGTATTGGATTCAATGAAGTGGTGCGACATTTCACTGCCAATAGTGACGATAGCTACATTATTGGCCGCCTCAAGGATAGAGTCAAAACGAAAATCAGTGAAATGTGAATATATATATATTATTTCAATAATATTAGTTGGTGTCACATCATGGCTCCTTTCTCTTTCCGGAGGAGGATATAAGGGACAGATAGAGAAAATGGAAGAATCATGTTATTATTCGACCTGTGTTGTACCTGTATACACTGTGTTCGGAAATCTTATCTATCAGTGTACGCAAAAAAAATCATCCATTCTTACAGCGGATGATGTGAATGAAATTGAGAATTGGATTAGCAATAAGGAGAAATTGCGTCCTTACTATGCTCTTCCTGATTCAGTATCCGGTCGAACTAATTTGGTAGTAATTCTTTGTGAATCGTTGGAAAGTTGGGTAATCCAATGCGATGTAGACGGTAAACCAATCACTCCATATTTGAACTCTCTAATTTCGGATAGTACTACGCTTTATGCCCCAAATGTCTTGACGCAAGTGGCTGCAGGACGATCTATTGATTGCCAGTTGCTTTTAAATGCCGGATTATTGCCTATGATGCAGAGCGTGTATAGCATGAAGTATCCTCATTCTACTTATAAAACGATAACAAAGGCGATGAAAGAACGTGATAATGTTCACGCCTATATTCTGACCTGCGATAAACCCATAGTGTGGAATCAAGAGGTGATAGGGAAAGCTTTTGGAATTGATACCTTGCTTCATCGTAGCTCTTGGCATAATGATGAGTTGGTGGGGAATCCGGCAAAACTTAGTGACGGTTCTTTTATTCGTCAAAGTGTCGACAAATTAAAACGAGGCGAAATATGGAAAGAAGGGGAGCCTGCGTTTGTGCAATGGGTGACATATTCCGGGCATAATCCGTTTATATTACCGGAAAAGTTGAAAGATCCGGAGTTTTCAGTCCCTGCAAATTGGCCGGAGAAGGCGGTAAATTACGTGACAATGGCTCATTATACAGACTCAGCCTTAAAACCACTGATTGAATATTTGAAATCTCGGTCAGATTATGACAATACGCTTATTGTAATAACTGGAGATCATGAGGGTCTTGCGGCAAATCGCAGTGAACTCATCAAAAATGACAAGTTGCAAGGGATTATAAGTGAAAATCAATTTACTCCTTTTATCATTTTGAATTCTCCGATCTCAGGCCGTTATGATGACGTGATGGGGCAGATTGATATGTATCCTACTATTCTACAACTCATGGGTCTTAATGATTATGAATGGAAAGGGGTAGGACAGAGTATTTTTGAACCGGGAAAACCGGCGTATGCAATATCATCAATGACGAATTATATTACAGGAGATACTACAGGTATAGATAACGATGTGAAAGAGAATATTGCTACCGCCCGAAAGATAAGCTATAAGATTATATCTAAGAATTATTTTGGATACAAATAAGGAACTATGAATGTGTGGCTTACGATAGGACTACTTGTCATATCAAATATCTTTATGACTTTTGCCTGGTACGGACATCTTAAATTGCAGGATGTCAAAATTATAACTCCAGCAACGCCTCTGATTATCGTGATTCTGATATCATGGGGTATCGCATTGTTAGAATATTGTTGCCAGGTACCGGCCAACAGAATCGGGTTTGTGGGAAATGGAGGACCATTCTCATTAATGCAATTAAAGGTGATGCAAGAAGTCATCACCCTTATAGTATTCACATTGTTCACCGTGGTATTCTTCAAAGGCGAACCTTTGCACTGGAATCACTTAGCGGCATTTGTCTGCTTGATAATGGCAGTCTATTTTGTGTTTATGAAATAGATTATTCTAATATTGCCGCCACTCTTTTCAGAGACTCAATGAGTCTGTCACACTCTTCTTTTGTGTTGTAGAGCGCGAATGACGCTCTGACTACACCTTCAACGCCCAACCGATGCATTAATGGTTCCGCACAATGGTGGCCGGTTCTGACTTCAATGCCAAGTTTATCTAACAGAACTCCGGTATCGAAATGATGGCTTTTGCCGATTAGGAAAGATATTATCGCATCTTTTTCAGGCGCTGTTCCAAATATTCTGATTCCCGGAATCTCAGCCAACATACGTTGAGTGGTATATTTTAATAATTCTTTTTCGTGAGCGGCGATGTTTTCTATTCCTATTTCATCAATGTAATTAATGGCTGAATAAAGAGCGGCAATTCCGACAAAGTCAGGTGTGCCTGCTTCAAATTTAAATGGCAAGTCAGCGAATGTAGTACCGGAGAAACTGACAGTCCCTATCATTTCCCCTCCTCCTTGATATGGCGGCATTTTTTCAAGCCATTCTTTTTTTCCGTATAAAACGCCGATACCGGTTGGCCCATACATTTTGTGGGAAGAAAATGTATAGAAATCACAGTCAATGTCAGTCACATCTATTCTTTGGTGGGCTATTGCTTGTGCTCCGTCTATTAATACCGGCACACCATGCCTATGAGCTTCGTCAACAATCTCCTTGACTGGATTTATAGTGCCAAGCACATTGCTGACATGGGCACATGAAACAAATGCCGTACGCTCGTTAAACAGCGCTCTATAGGCATCCATATCAAGAACTCCCTCATCATTCATCGGAATGACTTTCAGAGTGATATTTTTTCTATTTCCGAGCAGTTGCCATGGAACAATGTTGGAGTGATGTTCCATAACGCTTACGATAATCTCATCCCCGTCATTAAGCAATTCTCCGAACGATGATGCTACGAGATTTATAGCTTCAGTAGTGCCGCGTGTGAATACTATTTCCTCTATAGATGACGCATTAATATACTCTTTAACTCTGGTTCTGGAGCGTTCTTGGAGATCAGTCATCTCCTGTGATAGGGTGTGTACACCGCGGTGTACATTCGCTTTTGAGTTATAATATATGTCCACTATGTCATCAACAACGCATTTAGGAGTCTGCGAAGTGGCTGTATTGTCAAGATAAACAAGCGGCTTACCATAAATCTCCCGTTTCAAAGCCGGAAAATCCTCTCTATACTTGTCTATGCAGTAATTTTTATTCATGATACAAATATAAGAATTATATCTCCTTACAATTTATGTTGCATGATCCACACGATAGATCCTTTTTTTCAAATCGCTTTTCAACGAGCAAGTGTAGCCGCTCTTTAAGTCCTGGCATAGTTACGGTGTCAATAACGTCGGCCATGAATGCTTGCATAAGCATAGTGCGCACAAGTTTTTCATCAATGCCTCTTGACCTCATATAGAATAATGCATTCATATCAAGTTGTCCTGTAGATGCTCCGTGGCTGCATTTCACATCATCGCAATATATCAACAGTTGTGGTTTGCAGTGCATTTTTGCGGAACCTGAGGCCAACAGATTCTTGTCATTTTGATAAGCTTCAGTGAATTTCGCTTTTTCATCTACAAAAATCGTTCCTTCAAATGCACCTGACGCATTTTCATCAATGACATATTTGAATAGTTGCTTGGAGTGGCAATGTGTCCCCAGATGTGTTACGAGCGTATTATTGTCGATATGTTGCTTTTTGGAAGCTATCGCCATTCCGGCAATCAGAGTATTACATTCATGTCCCATGACCTTTACATTATATTCATTGCGGGTTGTGCCGCAAAGCAAAGTAGTGCCATTTAACGACAGTTTTGAACGCTGATGCTGTATGGCGAAAAGCTGGGAATAGCGAGATGTGTTATCAGAGGATTCTTCAATATCGCATAAATCCAAACTCGAATTTTCACCAAGAACAATTTCAATTACTTGCGAAGATAAGTATGCATTAGTGCTATCCTGAGTGTGGTCGCATAGTAATATTTGCGCTGCTGCGTCATCATCAATTACAATCAACAAGCGCCGGAATGCCATTGTCGGCACCGGTGAATGAAAAATATTTACTAATTGAAGAGGTTTATCGATCTTAATGCCTTTAGGGATATAGACAACAACCCCATTTTGAGCGAAAAGAGTATTTAATGCCACGCCCGGCTCTTCAAGATCGGCGACTGTGCCGTAGTATTTTTTCATTATTCCCTGACACGCATTGTCAGCATCATTCATTGATGTGAACACACACCCATTTGGCAGACGTTTAGATAACGAATCAATAGGGTGAAATTCATCATTTACAACAACTCCCAGCATCGTGCTCAAATTAGGAACACCGCAATGAAATGAATTAGCAACATCTACCGGTATGTTGAGACGCTGAATGTTAATACCGTAATCAGGAGCCATCATTTCATCAATGGAAGTCTTTTCAAATCCTTCCACATTCCGATCGGGCAATTCCTTTCCGGAAAGGGCTTTTAGCGCTTGCTCTCTCATTGAATTCATTGACCCTACGGAATTAGATTCAATCACCGACTTTTGGTCGGTGTACAGGTCGATATATTGTTTTATAGCCCCCATTTTTATTCCTCCGAATCGATAGATTGTTTTATCCAGTCATAGCCTTTCTCCTCCAGTTCAAGAGCAAGTTCCGGACCACCGGTTCTTACGATTCTTCCCTTGTATAGCACATGAACGAAATCCGGCTTAATATAATCGAGCAGACGTTGATAGTGGGTAATAACTATTGTAGCATTTTTATCTGTTTTAAGTTTGTTCACACCGCCGGCGACTATCCTTAGAGCATCAATGTCAAGCCCGGAATCAGTTTCGTCAAGAATAGATAATTTTGGCTCAAGGACTGCCATTTGGAATATTTCATTTCGTTTCTTTTCACCGCCGGAAAATCCTTCGTTAACTGATCTTGATGCAAGTTTATTATCAAGTTCCACTATGGCCCTTTTCTGTCGCATCATTTTCAAAAAGTCACTTGCTGACAATGGCGGTTCTTCAAAATATTTACGTTTTTCGTTTATTGCCGCACGCATAAAGTTGACCATCGACACGCCTGGAATCTCAACAGGATATTGGAATGACAGAAATAGCCCTTCGTGACTGCGATCTTCAGGAGATAGGTCAAGCAATTCTTTACCATGGAAATTGACCGATCCGTGTGTCACTTCGTAATTAGGCGCTCCGGCTAACACCATTGACAATGTTGACTTCCCGGAACCGTTAGGCCCCATTATAGCGTGTATTTCTCCTTCACGAATCTGGAGATTTATTCCCTTAAGGATTTCTTTGCCCTCTACATTGGCGTGCAGATCTTTTATGTCTAAAAGTATATTATTCATTGTTATATTATTTCTTGGTTATTTTATCCAACAGAACCTTCAAGTGTGATTTGTAGCAAGCGTTGCGCTTCTACCGCAAATTCCATAGGCAATTTATTCATTACTTCTTTTGCATAGCCATTAACGATCAATCCTACAGCCTCTTCCGTAGGAATACCGCGTTGATTGCAGTAAAACAACTGATCTTCGCTTATTTTCGATGTCGTTGCCTCATGTTCTACAATTGCGGAATCATTCATTATATCTATATATGGGAATGTGTGTGCTCCACAAGTCGAGCTCAGCAATAAACTGTCACATTGCGTATAATTACGGCATCCATCGGCATTAGGCATAACTTTTACCATGCCGCGATAGGAGTTTTCACTATGTCCCGATGATATACCCTTGCTAACTATTGTTGATCGAGAGTTTTTACCGACGTGTATCATCTTTGTTCCAGTGTCGGCTTGTTGCCGATTGCGGGTTACTGCAACAGAATAGAATTCGCCTACCGAATTGTCGCCTTGAAGTACGCAGCTTGGATATTTCCATGTAATTGATGAGCCGGTTTCTACCTGCGTCCACGACAACTTGGAATAATCTCCTCGACACAGACCTCGTTTAGTCACAAAATTATATACGCCTCCTTTACCTTCTTTATCCCCGGCATACCAGTTTTGAACTGTTGAATATTTGACTTCTGCGCGCTCTTCCACTACAATTTCAACAATAGCGGCATGAAGTTGATTTTCATCACGCATAGGCGCCGTGCAACCCTCAAGATAGCTGACGTATGATTCATCATCAGCAACAATCAATGTGCGCTCGAATTGACCGGTCCCTGATGCATTTATGCGGAAATATGTCGACAGCTCCATCGGGCATCTTACTCCTTTTGGAATGTATACAAATGAGCCGTCAGAAAAAACTGCTGAGTTTAATGCCGCAAAAAAGTTATCACGGTAGCTTACCACTGAGCCGAGATATTTTTTCACCAGATCAGGATAATCTTTTACCGCCTCTGAAATGGAGCAAAATATTATACCGAGTTCAGCAAGTTTTTCTTTATGAGTCGTTTTGACCGAAACGGAATCAAATACTGCGTCAACAGCCATTCCCGCAAGCGCTTTTTGCTCTTGTAGTGGAATCCCGAGTTTGTCAAATGTGTCAAGAAGTTCAGGATCAACTTCGTCAATACTTTTAGGCCCGTCTTTCTTTTTGGGCGCGGCATAATAGCTTATCGACTGATAGTCTATAGGCGGAATTGTCAAATGCGCCCATTCCGGCATTTTCATAGTAAGCCAATGGCGATATGCTTTGAGACGGAAATCCAACAACCACTCAGGCTCATTCTTCTTTTTAGAAATCAACCGCACGACATCTTCATTAAGCCCCACCGGAATTATTTCCGTATCTACGTCGGTCGTAAAACCATATTTATAGCTGTCGTCGGCAATATCGTTTACTATTTTACCGGTATTTTGTTTTTTTTCGTTATCGTCGTTATCCATTTTGTTCATTATTCAGACATTTAACAATTTAGCATTGAGATTTGCTCATTTACAATTCCGAAAATTCGTGGAGCGAGTTTCATTATAGCACCGAACGGTTTTTCTCCCATGAGGTGATGCTCTGAGAATATAGAGCTTTCAGGATTAATAAAATGCCATATATTTAAAAAGATGCTACACAATAATAACCATTTGAAAACACTTACAATCCCCCCAAGCAGACGGTCAATCCAACCGATGCGCAGGGTATGGGTAAGTCGGCGAAGCAAACCTGCAAAAGCATAGAATAAAAAATATACACACAGAAAAATAACTATGCATCTGGCAGTTGTGGCAATCCCATAGGAAGAGAAAGTGGTAGGGGAGAGTTTCATCATAAAATCTCCAATCTGTTGGTGGAACAGGCGGCACGCTATAATTCCAAATATCAAACCTCCAATGGATGCAAGCTGGGCTATGAACCCTTTATATAACCCATAAACAAGTGCTCCTCCTGCAATAATGCAAAGTATTACTTCTAAATCCATTGATTAAGTTTTTAGAGTGCAAATTTAACAATTAAAAATTTAATATGGATGAAAATAAGGATGAAAGCTTGTGGGATTCGTTCTTTTTCTCACTTCGATATTTAATGGATATAATAATGAAGCAAAAATAATGCTGTAACAAATGTTTTGACTAATTTTGTAGCGCCATTGGCTCTTAGAGAAGAGGCTATGGTGTAAATATTATAATGTACCTTTCAACTCGTTGAAATCGCCAATTTTAACTCGATATGCACAAGGTACGGAGCAACTTACATATATGTGGGTTGCCTATCCGTGCGTGTATATCAGGTGTTTGGCGATACCTACGAGTGGCAAGGATATGGCAGTCCACATTTTTTTATTTAAATAACTCTAAAATCGCCAAAAATGAAATTATTTAAAATGTTTGGAATCACAAAGAGAATATTGTTGATTTCAATTGTCCTAAATGTTACATTAATCAGTGCTTTTTGTTTGTTAGAGTCAAAAAAGCACGTCGTTCAACAAATTCTGCAGGTAAGGGGAATTATTCCTGCACCTCCTGAAAATGATACTACGCTCCCTGATTTTCAAGCACGCAGAGGCTGGACAAACACCATAGGCAAACTCTATTCAGATTTCGACATTGCGTTTTTCGGAAATTCAATAACATTTAACAGCGACTTCCAAATCGCATTTCCTCAGGTTTCGATTATTAACTTAGGCTATCCGGGTGATAATTTGAAAGGGATGATAAAACGTGTTCCCATGCTACAAAATTCTAATCCGAAAAAAATATTCATAATGGCAGGCACAAATGACTTAGTAGTTAATGACGTAAACAAATATCGTAAAGAATACGTACAGCTTATTGATTCTATAAGAAAAGTATTACCTAAATCTAAAATATATTTGCAAAGCGTATTGCCTTCCAATCATAAAGTTAAAAGGCATTATGCTTCTAATGCAAAGGTAAAAGAGGCAAATAGGATAGTGAAGATTATTGCGGACTCTTTAAATTGCCGCTATGTTAATTTATTTGACTTGTATGTTGGCTCTGATGGTGAATTGCCGCTTGAATTTACACGCGATGGCGTGCATTTAATCCCAGAAGCTTATGATTATTGGATTAAAGCTATCGAGCCCTTAATATATGAATGACAAAGCATGAGGCTGCGCCTATTTTGACACAGCCTCATGTAATTTTTTAGAAATGGGATCAGGAGTCCTGATCTTCATTATCTCTAATCTTGGTCTTTGTTTTATTTTTTGTGGATGAAGAACTTAGATCTTTTTCTTCTGCTAAATCAATTTCGTTTTTATTTCTGTCAATGACCTTGTACTGAAGATATGCAAGTGATTGGTCGGGTACAATTTTGAATTTACCGCCAAGTTCCATTCTCCATTTTCGGTATAAAGATAGAATTCCCTTCTTTAAATAAGCATCAACGAAAGGATGCACATACATGATAAATCCGGTGACTTTTAAATCATTGATCAGATACTCCAGTTTTTCTTTTAGCTTGTCGGTGAACAGGAATGAGGGTTGAACCTCTCCTTTACCATAACATGACGGACACTTTTCCGTAGTTATTATGTCAAGAGCCGGACGCACACGCTGACGTGTGATTTGCATAAGCCCGAATTTACTTAATGGAAGTATGTTGTGTCGAGCCCGATCATTTGCCATGACCTCCTTCATGTGTTCATACAGCGCTTGTCTGTGCTCAGCCTTATTCATGTCAATAAAGTCAATTACGATAATACCGCCCATATCTCTTAATCTTAATTGGCGCGCTATCTCATCAGCGGCTCGTAAGTTCACTTCAAGAGCATTGCTTTCTTGATCAGCGGCGGCTTTTGACCTATTCCCTGAATTTACGTCAATCACGTGCAGAGCTTCCGTATGTTCAATGATAATGTATGCTCCGGATTTGAATGACACAGTTTTACCAAACGATGATTTTATTTGTTTGGTTATGCTGAAGTGGTCGAAAATTGGCTCGTCTTTTGTGTAGAGCTTTACTATTTCAGTACTTTCCGGAGCAATTAAAGAAACATATTTTGAAATTTGATTAAATGTTTCTGCATCATTGACATATATGCTTTCGTATGATGGGCTGAATACATCGCGCAACATACTTACAATGCGGCTTTCCTCCTCAAAAATCAAAGAGGGGACAGTTGCGGTTTGAGCTTTCGCTACCGTGTCTTCCCAACATTTTAAAAGAGTTTTTAACTCATGATTCAATTCTGCGACTCTCTTGCCTTCTGCTGATGTGCGGATAATCACCCCGAAATTTTTTGGTCGAATACTATCAACAAGTTGTCTCAACCTAAATTTCTCTTCAGTGGTCTTGATTTTCTGCGATATCGAGATCTTATCTGAAAAAGGGATTAGGACGAGGTATCGTCCGGTGAATGTGATTTCGGTAGTCAGTCGCGGCCCTTTTGTTGATATTGGCTCTTTGGCGATCTGAACCATCAATACCATATCTTTTTCAAGGACATCTGTCACGGAACCATGTTTATTTATGTCGGGCAAAAGCTTCATTTTGGAAAGTGAAGGAACTTTCTTCGGATCAGCAAGAGCTTGCTTAACAAACTGGTAATAAGATGAAAATTGGGAACCAAGATCGAGATAATGGAGAAAAGCATCCTTGTCATAGCCTACGTCCATAAATGCGGCATTAAGTCCCGGCATAAGTTTTTTTATCTTAGCCAGATAAATGTCGCCAACTGCGTAGGAAATGGTTCTGGACTCTTTTTGAAGGGATACGAGTCGAGAATCCTCCGTCAAGGCTATAGAAACCTCGTTGGGCTGAACGTCTACGATTAATTCACTTTTCATTACTATACTATCTCGTCATATATACGCAGAGAACAAACTTGACACGACCGATTATTGCCGGCTGCGTTTTTGTCTCGTTTGTTCTCATGTATATCAAAATTTACATTCGTACAAGAAATGAATTATTTCTTCTTGTGACGATTTTTTCTCAGGCGTTTTTTACGCTTATGAGTAGCCATCTTATGGCCTTTTCTTTTCTTTCCGCTTGGCATAGTTGCGCAAATTAAGAGGTTAGTAATTGAATGTCAAAGAACTATCACGGGAAAATATAGACGGCAATTACTTAACGTCTTCCATGAACACTTTTGCCGGTTTGAATGCGGGGATTTTGTGCTCAGGAATGATGATAGTTGTATTTTTTGAAATGTTACGGGCAGTTTTCTGAGAACGAGTCTTTACGATGAAGCTGCCAAATCCACGAAGGTATACGTTCTCATCATGAGCAAGAGAGTCCTTGACAATCTCCATGAACTTCTCAATAGTTTCGAGAACTGCGGTTTTCTCAATGCCGGTGGTTTTAGAGATTTCGTTTACAATGTCGGCTTTAGTCATTTTTGTTAGTTTTTAATTTATACTAATTATTCTACTGTATTTTTGATTTAATTATAGGCTTCGTTTTTGCAAGTACAAATATCGGATTTTTTTTTCAATTAACGAATATAATTATACTGTTTTTTGCAATAAAAATCTATACTTCACCTTATTAAAAGAAAATACGAATAAAGTTATTAACATTTTATAGCGTTACTTCCCCGCAAAGGGAACATTCAAGATATTTGCGAACGTCATTTGGCTCAAGTCCGAGTCCAAAAAGATACATCAATTTTGTCAATGCGGCTTCAGAAGTCATGTCATGTCCTGATACGACACCGGTAGCTGCTAAACGGTCGCCCGACACATATCTTTTTGTATGCACACCTCCGTTTACACACTGGGTGACATTGAGAATGACGATGCCACGATTCACCGCGTCACGAATGGCATCGGTAAACCAAGAGTCTGTAGGCCCGTTTCCGGCTCCGTAAGTTTTTAGAACGATGCCTTTGATGCCCGGTGTATTTAGCTGATATCTTAAAATTTCCTCCGACATACCAGGATTCAAATCTAAAAACATTACATTCGGATCCATCGCATATCTGACTTGTAGAGGCCGCTTCATTATCGGACGCATAAGTGCTTCCTCATTGAAATGTATTCCGAGACCGATCTTGGCAAGTGATGGATAGTTGTTGCTTTTGAATGCATTGAAATTATCTGCGCTCATTTTAGTTGAGCGATTTCCTCGCCACAGATAGTTTTCAAATAAAATAGCGACTTCTCTAACCATCGGTTCGCCGTTAACATCTGTTGCTGCGGCTATTTGTAACGCAGTTATAAGGTTTTCTTCTCCATCAGTCCTTACTTCTCCAATGGGTAACTGTGAGCCGGTGATGATAACCGGTTTGTGTAGATTTTCAAGCATGAATGATAGCGCCGAGGCTGTATATGCCATCGTGTCAGTGCCATGAAGCACGACAAATCCGTCAAAATGACTGAAATTTTCATCAATAGCTCTTGCAATCTCCATCCAATAGCGTGGATGCATATCGGATGAATCGAGCGGGGAATTGAACTGAATATTGTCTATTTCATAGTCAAGCATTTTTACTTTCGGCACATTATCAATCAGATGCGAAAAGTCAAATGGCTGCAATGAATGGGTTTCGGGATTTTCAATCATCCCGATAGTCCCTCCGGTGTAAATTATCAGTATTCGAGGTTTGCGGGCGCTCTTCATTTTGCTGATTTTTATTGCGTAATTCTAATCTCTTACATCACTTGAGCCCCGGGGCGCACTTCTCCTGTTGGCCCAATAACCACAAGGCTTCCATCAGGATTCTCTGCGGATAATATCATCCCTTCCGATAATATGCCACGCAATTTGCGAGGCTCGAAATTGGCGATGAAACACACCTGTTTGCCAATTAAATCTTCCGGATTATAGTATTTGGCGATTCCGGAAACGATAGTGCGTTTGTTCATTCCGTCATCAATTAAAAATTGGAGAAGTTTGTCGGCTTTAGGCACTTTTTTACATTCGAGCACTGTCCCAACTCGAATGTCACATTTTTTGAATGTGTCAAAATCGACAGCCGGAGCTTGTGGAGCCACTTTCCAATTATTAAGTTTATTTTGGAGTTTGCTGTCTTCAAGCCGTTTTATTTGCGCTTCAATCGCAGGATCTTCAATTTTTTCAAACAGCAAATCCACATCTCCCAATTTACGCCCCTCTGGAATCAAGTCATATTTCCCAATCATGCTCCAATTCAAATTTTCCAAGCCAAGAATATTGCAAAGTTTTTTGCTTGCGAATGGAACAAAAGGCTCAAAAGCTACGGCGATTGAGCCGCATAGTTGCAATGCTACATTTAATATGGTAGCTGTTCGCGTCATATCGGTTTTTGATACTTTCCATGGCTCGGTTTCTTGAAGATATTTATTGCCAAGACGGGCTATGTTCATCGCATCTTTCAATGCGTCGCGGAATCGGAAATTATCGAGATTGTCCGACAGTGACTGTTTTATTTCGGCAAGTTTCGTGAATACATTCTTGTCAATCTCATCCAAATTACCGACTTCAGGAACAACACCGGCAAAATATTTTTCAGTTAATACCAATGTGCGATTTACAAAATTTCCAAGAATCGCCACAAGTTCGCTATTATTACGAGTTTGGAAATCGCGCCATGTGAAATCGTTATCTTTGGTCTCAGGAGCGTTTGCGGTTAACACATATCTAAGAACATCCTGCTTGCCGGGAAAATCCCTAAGATATTCATGAAGCCATACAGCCCAATTACGCGAGGTGGAAATTTTGTCACCTTCAAGATTCAAAAATTCGTTGGCTGGAACATTGTCTGGGAGTTGGAAATTATCTCCGTATGCCATCAACATGGCTGGGAACACAATGCAATGGAAAACGATATTGTCTTTCCCGATAAAATGTATTATGCGAGATTCTTCATCTTTCCAATATTTTTGCCAACTGTCAGGCAAAAGTTCCTTAGTGTTGGATATATATCCGATCGGAGCATCAAACCATACATAAAGCACTTTTCCTTCAGCACCTTCAACCGGAACCGGTATTCCCCAATCCAAATCTCGACTGACGGCGCGAGGCTGTAGTCCCAAATCAAGCCAGGACTTACATTGCCCATAAACATTTGGACGCCACTCTTTATGTTCTTCAAGAATCCATTGGCGTAAAGCCGGTTCCCATTTGTCCAATGGAAGATACCAATGTTTAGTTTCTTTCATGACCGGTTTGCTTCCGGTAATCGCGCTCTTGGGATCAATAAGTTCCTCAGGACTTAGAGACGTCCCGCACACTTCACATTGGTCGCCATACGCATTTTCATTACCGCAATGAGGGCATTTGCCTATCACATATCTATCAGCGAGAAATTGATTGGCCTCCTCGTCATAAAGTTGCATGGCTGTTTTTTCAATAAACTCTCCTTTTTCATAGAGTCTACGGAAAAACTCACTTGCCGTAGCATTATGTGTGTCAGATGTAGTGTGCGAATATATATCAAAAGATATTCCAAATTCATCAAACGAGTCTTTTATGATTTTGTGATATCGATCTACAATATCTTGCGGAGTCACGCCCTCTTTGCGGGCTTTTATTGTAATGGGCACTCCGTGCTCATCGCTTCCTCCCACCATAACCACATCTTCTCCTTTAAGGCGAAGATATCGCACATAGATATCGGCAGGTACATATACTCCGGCAAGATGGCCGATGTGGACAGGGCCATTAGCGTAGGGCAATGCGGCCGTGATAAGTGTTCTTTTATATTTTTTCTCCATTACTTGTGAAGATTGGATTATACATATTTTTGCAAAGTTACTGCTATTTTAGAAAATATGAAAATATCAATAAAGAATTGTTGACGCTGCAATTTTACAAATATCACCATTTTAAGGTTATTGATGCAGAGCCAATTTCATCTTTTATTGGAGGATGTAGTTTCTCAATTTTCACATATCCTCCGCTTATAAAGCTCCATCGCCGCTGCAGTGAGCGATGGATGCGTGACGCCACCTGTTCTATAAGTTTCGATGATATGGACATTTCTTCCTTAATCGCGCTTATTATTTCCGCATAATTTATTGTGTCATCAAGTTCATCGGAAAGATATTTATAAGGGAACTCTACACCTACGGAAATAAGGTAAATGTTCCCGACTGTATTCTCTTGGGGAAAAACACCATGATAAGCGCGTAGCCTTAATTGATTTATTTCAAGGATGGTTTTCATGTTGCAAAATTAACACACACGGGGGAGAGTGCAAAAAAAAATCGTGACACGAGATCACGATTTTGATTAATAACTTCTTCTCCTTGACTGGAAAAGCAATACTTTCTCTACTTATACATTTCTGAAGCTGCTTCAAAATACCATGTAAATACTTTTTTCAACATCTTTTTCATAATGCTCAAATTTTAATTCTACCTAAAACAATTCAAATTCTCTTCATTAGTTAATTTCGGTCGCATTATTCTTAAATACACTTTTTTATTCCTCGGGCGACCGGAATGAATCAGGCTGTAACTTAATCGATCTGATTCGGGGTGCAATCACCGGTTATGCGAAACGAGTGATACTCGCACACATTGTTAATACAGAAACCAACACTTTTTCTAAAAAACTTAATCATCTTGTTCATGACTCTAAAGTTTTTAATTAATAAATATTCAACTCATCGATTTTCGATGTTTTCACTATTATATACACTTAAATACGCAACAAAGTTAGATGAAAATCTCAAAATATGCAATAAAACTATGTTATTTAACATATAAATTTAGCTACATCATTAAAAATAAGCCACTTATCTTTCTATCGGATAAGTGGCTTATAAAAGTTAAAATTTTGAATAATTGAATAAATATTTGTATATATTTATTTATTTCTTCTTACTTTACGAGGAAAACTTGGTTTATTCTTCTTAGAACCATTAGACAATGCTTCTTTAATTCCAACATTATTGCCTGATATATCTTTATTCGGACGACCTTTGTCATCAAGAAGAGCGAAATCAACAATTTTTTTCTCGACGTTAGCTCGAGCGACTTGTATTTTTACTCGGTCGCCAAGGCTATAACGTGTGTGTGTGCGTCGCCCAATCAAACAATAGTTGCGTTCGTCAAAGTCATAATAGTCATTAGCGAGATCTCTAATCGGCACTAAACCTTCGCACTTGTTCTCGTCAAGTTCTACATATAGACCCCATTCAGTCACGCCTGATATCATGCCGTCGTAAATTTCACCAAGTCTATCAGCGAGGAATTCCACTTGCTTATATTTTATGGAAGCGCGTTCCGCATTTGCGGCAAGCTGTTCTTGTGAACTGGAATGTTCACATTGCTCCTCAAGTTTGTCATGGTTAGCGCTTCTTCCTCCATCCATATATTTTGCAAGCAGACGGTGAACCATCATATCCGGAAACCTTCTGATAGGGGATGTAAAATGTGTGTAATAATCAAACCCGAGACCATAGTGGCCGATATTATCAGTCGAATAAATCGCCTTTGCCATAGAACGTATCGCAAGAAGGGATAGTAGATTTTCTTCGGGTTTACCCTTTATGTCGGCAAGCATCTTATTTATAGATTTGTTTATATCCTTGGCTGAGCCTGATATTTTTAACCGATAACCGAAATTTCGAGCGAGATTAGCAAGGTCTTGTAAACGCATAGCTTCAGGTTGGTCATGAACACGATATACGAATGCTTTCGGTTTTTTAGCGCCTTTCGGCTTTCCAATGTATTCGGCCACAGTTCGGTTGGCAAGCAACATGAACTCTTCAATGAGTTTATTGGAATCTTTAGACACTTTATTATATACCGAAATGGGGTGCCCGGTCTCATCTATATCAAAACGTATCTCCTCTCGGTCAAATTCAACGGCGCCGAGTTCAAAACGACGTTTACGCAATATTTTCGCAAGTCGGTCAAGGGCTAAAATTTCTTCTGCGAAATCACCTTTTCCGGTCTCGATTATCTCTTGCGCTTCTTCGTAAGTGAATCTGCGATTGGATTTTGTCACAGTTCTGCATATCTTGGATTTAAGCACGTTGGCATCTTTATCCATTTCAAAAAGACATGAAAAAGTCAATTTTTCTTCGTTAGGACGTAACGAACAAATTCCGTTGCTCAGATGTTCAGGTAACATCGGTACTACTCGATCAACCAAATATACTGATGTAGCTCGACGTTGCGCTTCTTTGTCAATAATACTGTCAGGAAGAACATAATGTGTGACATCTGCGATATGTACTCCGGCCTCCCAATTGCCATTAGGCAATTTGCACAGAGAAAGAGCGTCATCAAAGTCTTTTGCGTCTTTGGGATCAATAGTGAATGTAGTCACATCGCGCATATCAATGCGTTTAGCAACCTCTTCAGGTGTAATTCCCGCGCCAATTTTATCTGCGGCTTTTTCAACTGCTTCAGGATAGCGATAGGGTAGTCCGAATTCAGCAAGAATAGCGTGCATTTCAGTGGTGTTTTCACCATTTTTGCCTAATATATCAACAACTTCTCCAATCGGATTTTTTTGTTCTGACGGCCAATCAATGATTGAAACTACGGCCTTATCGCCCGTTTTACCTCCGTGAAGTTTATTTTTAGGGATAAATATATCGGTTGCAAGAAATTTTGAATCAGTAGAAAATGTTGCGTATGATTTCTCAACTTTTAGTGTGCCGATAAACACTTGTTCATTAGGATTCAAAATTTCAATCACTTTACATTCCGGTTCAATGCCTCTTCTATGGGCGGCCACAAGCACCTTCACTTTATCGCCATTTAAGGCATGGAGCGAATTTTTCTCAGCGACAAAAATGGCTTCATCATCTCCGTCGAGAATCACGGAATTCTTTCCATTGCTGCGGCGGCTGAATGTTCCTATAGCGACTGTGCCGCGGTTCGGAGCCTTGTATTTGCCAGGCGCGACCTCGACAATTTCTCCGTCAAATTCCAATTCCGCAAGTCTCATGGCTACTGCTTTACTTGCCGCCGGAGTGGAAACTCCGAGAGCGTGTGACACTTGCTTATAATTGAATGTCTTATTGCCTTGATTATTGATGTATTCTTCAATGGCGGCATACAATTGTTTAGCTTGGGTACGCTGCCCTTTCTTGTTATTAGTAGCCATATCCTCAAATTTTAGTTGTAGATGCTTTTATAACGCCATCTTATGCGTCAATGTTGGCATAATTTGCGTTCTCTTCAATAAAATCCCTGCGCGGACCGACATCTTCACCCATTAGCATAGAGAAGATTCGGTCAGCTTCTGCGGCATCGTTGATAGTTACTTGTTTGAGAAGGCGATGCTCGCGAGACATTGTTGTGTCACGAAGTTCCTGCGCGCTCATCTCTCCAAGACCTTTATAACGCATCACTTTGGTTTTGTCGCCATATTTGGCGATAAATGCCTGCACATCACCATCAGTCCAACAATATTCTTCATTCTTACCTCTTGTGCATTTGTATAATGGCGGAGTTGCAAGATAAAGATATCCGTTTTCAATCACCGGTCTCATACGACGGAAAAAGAACGTCATCAAAAGAGTAGCTATATGCGATCCGTCGACATCGGCATCGGTCATAATTATAATTTTATGATAGGCAAGCTTATCAAGATTAATCGCTTTCGAGTCCTCTTCAGTTCCAATGGTCACTCGCATGGCTCTGAAAAGATTCGTAATTTCTTCGTTGCCGAAAATTTTGTGATCCATAGCTTTCTCGACATTCAAGATCTTACCTCGCAATGGAAGAATGGCCTGATAGGTTCGGTCACGTCCCTGTTTTGCGGTACCACCGGCGGAATCTCCCTCGACAATAAACAATTCACAGTCTTCAGCCGTGCGGGATGAGCAATCGGCAAGTTTTCCGGGAAGACCGCCACCGCATAATGGCGATTTGCGTTGCACATTTTTACGAGCGTTGTATGCTGCGTGGCGAGCTGTAGCGGCAAGCACCACTTTATCCACAATCAGTTTGGCCTGACGAGGATGCTCCTCAAGATAAGTACGTAATGCGTCACTTACAGCAGCCTGCACAGCGCCTATTACCTCGTTATTGCCTAATTTAGTCTTAGTTTGCCCCTCAAATTGAGGTTCCATCACTTTTACGGAAACTACAGCGGTAAGACCTTCTCTGAAATCATCGCTCGCAATGTCTATTTTCAATTTTTCGAACATTTTACTGTCCTCCGCATATTTTTTCAAAGTTGAGGTCAAGCCGCGGCGAAAGCCGGTAAGATGCGTACCGCCTTCAATCGTATTGATATTATTCACGAAAGAGTACACATTTTCATTATAGGTGCCGTTATAAGTCAATGCTACTTCTACGGGAATACCTTGTTTTTCGGTTACAAGATGGATTACATCATCGATAAGCGATTCTTTATTTGAGTCAATATAACGTACAAATTCTTCAAGGCCGGTGTCACTATGGAAAACTTCACGTTTAAACTCTCCGTTTTCATCCACCTGTCGCTTATCGGTCAACGTAAGTGTGATTCCGGCATTGAGGAACGCAAGATCGCGGAGGCGGTTGGCAAGCGTGTTATAATCGTACACTGTAACTGTGAAGATTGATGCGTCGGGCTTGAACGTGATCATCGTGCCTGTCGTATCACTATCTCCGATAACAGTCAGTTCGCTTGTCGGCTTTCCGCAAGAATATTCTTGCATATATGCTTTGCCGTTTCGGTGTACCTCCGCGCGAAGATAAGTCGACAACGCATTTACGCAGCTCACTCCGACGCCATGTAGACCTCCCGAAACTTTATATGAGCCTTTATCGAATTTTCCTCCGGCATGAAGCACTGTAAGCACTACTTCAAGGGCGCTTTTATGCTCTTTCTCATGCATATCCACCGGAATACCGCGGCCATTGTCTACGACTGTTATTGAGTTGTCTTCATTAATCACTACGTCTATATGATTCGCATATCCGGCAAGAGCTTCATCGATTGAATTGTCGACCACCTCATAAACAAGATGATGTAGGCCTTTGGCACTTATGTCGCCAATATACATAGCTGGGCGTTTACGCACTGCTTCCAATCCCTCAAGCACCTGAATACTATTGGCGCTATAACTTTCGTTTTGTTCTGACATAGATGTAATTACTGTTGTTTTCTCTTAATCAGATGTTAGATTTCGCCAATGCCGAAATCCAGCATCTATTGCTGCATTAATAGCAAACAAAATTACAAAAAAAAAATGTCATACGCAATTTTATAGTAGCGTTTTAAACAAGGGAAAATGTGAATGATTCAATAATAAGAATATGGTGTGTCAAAATGCTTTGACACACCATATTCTTATTAGGATAACAACCTTATAATCTATCGAACAAGGCTAGTTATATTGTATTTAGCGAATTCAAGATCGTTGCTTGCAAGCTTCGCCATATTTTTATCCATTTTTATTGATTCACGAAGGTTGTTGTAAACCATATCGCTGTTGTTGGTTCTTGCTCCAAGCACAGCGGCGATATAATAGGTAGTGGCGTCGGGATAATCTATGCCTCCAAGTGTCTGCTTGGCTTTGTTATAATCCTTATTAAGGATTTGGGCGAGAGCCGCATTGTTTGTCTTGGCGTCGCCGAATGCGCGTATGGCTGAAGTGTAATCACCCTGCTTGAGGTAATAAACACCAAGAGCTTCTCCGAGAGCAGGAACGCCGGCAGCGTTACCAAATCGAGAAGTCGCATCCTTGTAATTATTATTCAAGAGTGAAATAAGGCCGAGATTTAACTGCGCTTCTCCGCTTTCCGGAGCCAACTTTGCTGCCTGTTGGAAACAAGCCGCTGCTGCGTCATAATCCTCATCAAGGAATTGGCACATACCGAGGTTGTTTATCGGGCGATAATCTTCAGGGTACAAACTTGCGGCAGTGTCATAAATCTGAATGCGCTTGTCATTATCATCGGTCAGAGTTGCCGCATAAAGGAGTTCGTCAACTGACAGCGCCTTCGGATTCATAGAGTATATATTCATAATCTCTTCATCGCTTTTGCCTATGACGTCGATAGAGGCCGTTATGCGCGAATAACGCAATTTGGGAAGAATATCCTCTGCGAGTTGATCAAACACGGATGAAAGATTGCGTATCTCACGTTCACGCTGTTCGGGGTCTTTATACATCGAAAGCACGCTAAGTATAAGCTCCTTATCTTGAATATTTGATGCTGCAACCAATTTTTTGAAACCTTCCCAATCTTGCGGAGTAAAGTCGGAGGTTAATCGCCCAAAGTCAGAAATATTCTCTTTTTTCAATTGGCCTTCTACATAGTTCACTGTGTTTTTTTCGCGATTTTCCGCAAGACGAGTGTTAAGTTTCACACCGCCATCAGGAGATGCGTATGAGGTCACATTTATCTCCTTAATCTCTTTGCGTCCATCGTTATTGGCCTCTTGAAGTTCATTCTGAAGGTTTTTCATCGCTTGAGTGCGAAGTTCGCCATCACGTATATTAGCCTGATTGATTAAGAATTTAATATCTGCGTCAAATTTTTCATTTATTACACGCTGAAATTTATCTGCCGCAATAGCCGGATGAGCGGTGCCCACATTGGCAAGAGCTGCAGTTGCCACAATGCCGTCGGCAACCTTGACGCGCGGGAGGGCATATTGCTTGTTGCCCTGTTTTACCGTAAACGCAAGTGATAGATTGCTCTTTTGCATTTCAGGGGTGTAAATATATTGTACCGGAATCGTTATTGTCCCGCCGTTTTCATAGTTAATCACCGGATTATTGCCTCTAACTTTCTCTCCTTGGAAAGAGTAGGGAGCCGACGCCAATTCCATACCGTTATATTCAAGATAGGGCGTCACTGTTACTTCAGCATTCTTTTGAAAAAATTTACCGGGAATATTACCGGTGACTGTTGCGGGCACTTTGTCTCCGACAACTTCAAGTGGATTAGGGTTTACCTTAAAATAATCAGCTTGGAACTGATTCATTTTTTTTCCGCAGCCGGTAAAGAGCAATGCGGTTCCCAAAAGTGCGGAGTAGCACAATTTGTTGTTCATGATGTCTATATATTTTGTATAAATGATTGGTCAATTATCATACAAAGATACAAAAAAAATTGTGATTCGGAAATAAACGAGTCGCTTACTTCCCTTTTAATATAAAAATAGTTTGATAATTGGAAAAATCGACTAAATCCACTAACTTTGCAATCCGTTATGGAATATGGTTTTGATAACGAGAAATATCTCAAGATTCAGTCCGAACATATAAAAGAGCGTATCTCTAAGTTCGGCAATAAGCTTTACCTTGAACTTGGCGGAAAGCTTTTCGACGATCATCATGCGAGTCGTGTTTTACCCGGGTTTCAGCCCGACAGCAAATTGCGTATGTTGCATCAGCTAAGCGATCAAGCTGAGATTGTGATTGTGATTAGTGCGGTGGATATCGAAAAAAGTAAGGTGAGACAAGATTTGGGCATTACTTACGATATGGATGTGTTGAGACTGCGCACAGAATTTCAGAATCGCGGGTTCATGGTCGGATCAGTCGTTATAACGCATTATAACGGACAGAGCAGCGCTGACGCTTTCCGAAATCGTCTCGAACGGATGGGGATTGTTACCTATGTCCACTATCTGATTGACGGCTATCCGACCAATGTAGATCTAATTGCATCAGATGAAGGCTTTGGTAAAAACGATTACGTCAAAACATCTCGGCCGCTTGTAATTGTGACGGCTCCTGGGCCTGGAAGCGGAAAAATGGCAGTGTGCCTTAGTCAGCTTTACAATGAAAATAAAAGAGGCATTGAGGCGGGATATGCGAAGTTTGAGACATTTCCGGTGTGGAGTCTTCCATTGAAACATCCCGTGAATATTGCTTATGAAGCAGCCACAGCCGACTTAAATGATGTGAACATGATTGATCCGTTCCATTTGGAGGCTTATGGAAAAACTGCGATAAATTACAACCGGGATATTGAAATATTTCCGGTGCTTAATGCTTTGTTTGAAAGTATTTATGGCGAAAATCCATATAAATCGCCTACCGATATGGGCGTTAATATGGTGGGATTCTGCATAAATAATGATGAGGCGTGCTGTGAGGCATCAAAAAATGAAATTATAAGACGATATTACACAGCTCTTAACCTGTTGGCTAAAGGAGCTTGCAATGACAATGAGGTGAATAAAATAGCCTTGCTCATGAAACAGGCAAAAATCACACCGGCCTATCGCAAACCGGTTACAGCCGCAAAAGAAAGAGCTGAACGAAGCGGAGTGCCTTGCTCAGCCATAGAATTATCAGATGGAACTATAATCACGGCTGAAACCAGTGAGTTGCTTGGCCCGAGCGCTGCATTGATTTTAAATGCGATAAAGCATCTTGCCGGAATAGATCATGCTGAAAAGCTGATTCCTCAGCAAATGATTGAGCCGATACAATACACCAAGATTAATTATTTATGCGGACATAATCCTCGGCTTCATACCGATGAAGTGCTTGTGGCTCTTTCTGTTTTAAGCACTCGAAATGAAAATTGCAGAAAAGCATTGGCGAAGCTTCCTGAATTATCTGGTTGTCAAGTACACTCTACCGTTATGCTTGGAGAAGTTGATAGAAAGATTTTCAATAAACTTGGAGTGGGATTAACCTGCAATCCAAACAAAAAACAGTAAAAAAAATAAGCTAAAGAACAAAGAACAAATCTATATTAAAGTAGAAATTGGAGCAGATGCCCATACGCAAACAAGAAACAAGAGATAACTAATTAATATATCTCCTGTTTCTTGTCATTTTATGAGCTTTTGTATCCGCGGATGAAACACCGAAGCCTACCGTCGTCTTTTGGAATGCTACATAACGACGATTGCAATACAATTATAGATCGTAGAATTGGGTGAATGCTTTTATGGTGTATAGATGGTCGGCTACTGACGCAGTTTCTCTGACAGAGTGCATAGCCCAAAGCGCAGCACCCATATCCACTCCGCGCAAATCAATCTGTGAAGTAAGAATGTTTCCCAATGTAGATCCTCCTGCAACATCGGAATGATTTACAAAATATTGACAAGGCACGTTGGCTTTTTCGCAAATTGTCTTAAAAACAGCAGCAGAGTCGGCATCTGTCATATACTTACAATTCGCATTAATTTTAATTACAGGCCCTCCTCCGAGAACCGGGTGGTTGGTGGGATCCTGTTTCTCGACATAATTTGGATGCACACCATGGGCATTATCTGCCGA
>CAZELD010000002.1:0-31119 GCA_964512855.1 uncultured Muribaculum sp. | reverse complement strand
TGGGATCCTGTTTCTCGACATAATTTGGATGCACACCATGGGCATTATCTGCCGAAATCATAAATGAATTGTCAATAGCCCGTAAGTAATCTTCTTCATCACCGCCAAGTTGTGAATTTATACGCTTTAACAAGTTCATTAATACTGGAGATGCTGCTCCCTGTTTGGTGCCTGACCCGGTTTCTTCATTGTCAAAAATCGCCATAACCTTAGTCATCCTCATCCCTTCTTCTGAGGCCATAAGAGCGCTGACAGCGGCATGAACCATTGATAAGTCATCGATACGTCCCGATGTGATAAATTCTTCGTTAAGGCTTACTAATGCCGATTTAGTAGTATCGTATAGCGATAAATCATAATCGAGAATATCATCGGCTCGGATTCCGAGTTTATCTGCCACCATATTCAACACAAGGCCTTTTGCTTGACTCTTTTCTGCAACTCGCCCAAGGACAGGTAGCATATCCTTCTGTTTGGAAAGAGGATTGCCTTCATTTACTGATCGATTAAAATGAATGGCGAGGTGTGGTATTGTTAGTAATGGCTCATTCCATTTTACAAGAAGAGTTTCAGGAATTAACGGGTTTACGCCTCTTACTATCACACGTCCTGCGATTGATAGAGGACGGTCAAACCAGGTGTAGAGAATAGGTCCTCCGTAAACTTCAGTATTCAGTTTAACGATATTCCCGTCACACACAATTTCGCAATTGGGTTTAATCCTGAATCCAGGAGAATCGCTATGCGCTGATATGATTTTATATCCGTCGGCTGCACTCCCTTCACCAATAATAAATGCAAAAAGGGCAGAGTCATTTTTAGTTATAAAATATTTCCCCCCGGATACAAGCTCCCAGCGTTTTTTCGGATCTAGGTAAATGAATCCTTTTTCAACGAGAATTTGGCTCAAAGTGTCTACCGCAAAAAAATTGCACACGCTTGCGTCAAGAAAATTCATTAATCCCTTTACCGATGAATCATATTGTTCCATATCCAAGATATTTACTTCATTATTAAAAAGCCCCGAATGAATAATATCACTCGGGGCTTGTAATTTAGGAATGTACCGAGATTTACGCCTTCTTATAGTACTTTATTGAATCAATATCGAATTTGTCGATAAATGAAGCGTGTTTCAATACCTCGGATTGAGCCATGTTAAAATAGACATGGGCGGAAGCGTCAAAGTTTTCGTTGCGCGTCGCGTCTAAAATCAACAGATAGCTCATAATGATGTTGCCTGCCATTTCAACAAGACGGCGAGCCATCATATCAAGGTATTCCGAATTTTTAGCCGACGCAACCTTTTCAACTGCTGCGGCATATACTGCTGTCAGGTCTATGAGCTTCTCTTTGATGGGTTTGTAGGCGTCGGCGACTTCCATCTGCGCATATTCATTTATGCGGTTAAGATACGTGCCGGTCGTGACGTGGCGTATGGCGGCTACAACCTGTAGTTGCGTAGTTCCCTCATAAATTGAGGTTATACGTGCGTCACGATATATTCGTTCACAAGCATAATCCTTCATGAATCCTGAACCGCCATGAACTTGAACTGCATCGTATGCGTTTTGGTTGCAATATTCGCTTCCCATACCCTTTGAAAGTGGAGTAAATGCGTCAGCAAGCTTTGCGTAATACTTCATTTCGGTTTTTTCATACTTTTCGAGCTTGCGTTCTCTTTCAATATCCTCCCATGTCTTATACATATCCACAAAACGGGTTGTTTCATACAATAGGGAGCGTGATGCATCGAGTTTTGCTTTCATTACAGAAAGCATCTCATATACAGCAGGAAATTCGATGATAGCTTTACCAAATTGCTTTCGATCACGAGCGTATGAAAGAGCTTCACGATATGCGGCCTCTGAAACGCCTACCGACTGTGCGGCAATACCAAGACGGGCGCCGTTCATGAGAGCCATCACATATTTAATAAGTCCAAGTTTGCGAGAACCGCAAAGTTCAGCTTTCGCATTCTTGAATACCAGTTCGCAAGTGGGCGAACCCTTGATGCCCATTTTATTTTCAATTCGGCGAACAGTTACGCCTCCGTCATTTTTGTCATAGATAAACATTGACAATCCACGACCGTCGTGAGTGCCTTCCTCGCTGCGGGCAAGGACGAGAGCTATCTGGCCATCGCCATTAGTGATAAAGCGCTTCACACCATTCAGGCGCCAACATCCGTTCTCTTCGTCAGGCGTAGCTTTCAACATAACCGCCTGAAGGTCGCTACCGGCATCCGGCTCAGTAAGATCCATAGCCATTGTTTCGCCGGCGCATACGCGCGGCAAGAAACGCATACGTTGATCTTCATCAGCAAATTCATAGATTGTTTCCGCACAATCTTGAAGTCCCCAAATATTAACGAATCCTGCATCAGCACGGCTTACCATGTCAGCAGCCATTATATACGGAACCAAGGAGAAGTTTAACCCATTATAACGGCGGGGGAGCGATATGCCCATTAGGCCGGCCTTTACAAGGGCGTCAAGATTCTTCTTTGTTCCCTCTGCGTATTCCACATGGCCATCCACAACATGAGGCCCCTCGTGATCTACGCTTTCCGCATTTTGAGCGACAATGTCACCACTTATTTCACCGGCAATTTCAAGCACCTTTTCGTATGAATCCATTGCATCTTCAAAATTCAATGGAGCATAGTCATATTTTTCGGCATCAGCGAAATTACGCTCTTTCAATTCTATGATTCTTTGCATCAACGGATGGGTCAGATGATGCTTCAAATCAGGATTATCATTATAAAAATTAGCCATTTTCCGATTGTTTTAAGTCTTATTTATATGAACCCAATTAAGTATTAAATTTTATTTTGAATTTTTCTTGTAATACTTAATCAATTTAGGCACAATATCTTCTACATTTCCGGTAATAACGTAGTCGGCGATTGTATTGATAGGTGCGTTGGGATCGTTGTTTATTGAAATAATGATGGCGCTCTCCTGCATACCGGCAATGTGCTGGATCTGTCCGGAAATACCACACGCAATATACAATTTGGGTCGTACGGTGACGCCTGTTTGTCCAATTTGTCGGTCATGTTCTGCGAACCCGGCATCAACTGCCGCACGCGATGCTCCAACTTCACCGCCAAGGGTATTTGCCAAGTCAAAGAGCATATCAAAACCTTCCTTACTTCCCATTCCGTAACCTCCGGCTACAATAATAGGCGAATTTTTAATGTTGACTTTTGATTTTTCTATGTGACGGTCTATAATCTCGACTACAAAGTCTTCCGGTTTCACATAATTGTCAGCTTTCAAATCGATCACCTCGCCTTTATATGCCGGATCTTTAATCTCTTTTTTCATCACGCCTTCACGTACTGTTGCCATTTGAGGCCGACATTCCGGATTCACGATAGTAGCAACAATGTTACCGCCAAAAGCAGGACGGATTTGATATAAAAGATCAGTATATTCCTTGCCTGTTTTCGGATCTTTGTGATCTCCGATTTCCAATGCAGTGCAATCGGCAGTCAACCCACTGTGAAGGCAAGAAGATACTCTTGGTCCAAGGTCGCGACCAATGCAAGTCGCTCCCATCAGACAAATTTGTGGCTTTATTTCTTTAAACAGATTGATAAGAATTGCGGAGTGGGGATTTGAGGTGTATGGATATAGCCGTTTATCAGCCACTTTATATACAACATCCACTCCATAAGGGAAAATCTGCTCTTCTATTTTATCAAGGTTATCACCGATAACCACTGCTTCAAGTTTTACTCCGAGTTTATCGGCAAGGACACGTCCTTTGGTTAGAAGTTCGAGGCTCACGTCGGCTACTTTGCCATCCTCGTACTCACAGTATACAATGAGGTTATTTTTGTCAGTCATGATTCTTTTATTTGGATGATTAGCCGATAGTGTGATTGGCAATTAATTCTTTGATCAAATCTTCAAGCTGCTCGTCATTGTTTTCTATAGTGCGGCTTTCTTTAGCAGTGAACACTACGTTTTCAATAGCTTTCACTTTAGTCGGTGAGCCGGGCAACCCAATCTGTGCCGGATCGGCTTCTACGTAGGCGGCGCTCCACTCCTGCAAATTCAAATAAGGACGTTTTTCAACAACAGATTTAAGCTCATCAGATAATTTTTCTTTCTCACTTGGGGAAACTGCGTATTTATATTTCTGAATACGCCGTGCGTTGCGTGGACGACATTCAGCCGCTGATCCATTGACTGTAACTACACAAGGTAGGGGAGACACAACGGTTTCAACTCCGTTTTCAAGACGTCGTTTGACAGTTACTTTGCCTTCTTTAAGATCAAGAATCTCTTCTGCGTATGTCACTTGTGGTATCCCAAGTTTTTCTGCAATCTGCGGGCCTACCTGCGCGGTATCCCCATCGATTGCTTGACGACCGCCAAGAATGATGTCAAAATTTCCGAATTTTTTTACTGCCTGTGCTAAAGAATAGGATGTGGCAAGAGTATCAGCTCCACCAAGAACTCTGTCGGTAAGAACTATTCCAGTGTCAGCGCCACGATAAATGGCTTCACGAATAATTTCGGAAGCTCTTGGAAGTCCCATTGTAAGCAAGGTGATTGTTGACCCTGGATTAGCATCCTTTAGTCTCAAGGCTTGTTCAAGCGCATTAAGATCTTCAGGATTGAAAATCGCAGGCAGAGCGGCGCGATTTATCGTGCCATCCTCTTTCATTGCATCTTTACCCACATTACGAGTGTCAGGCACTTGCTTTGCGAGAACGATGATGTTTAAACTCATGATTAAAGATATTAGATGGTTGTTATATTTTTATATAAAAGTGCTACACAAAGATAAGTTTTTATTCTAATTTCAACAAATTATTGTTAATCAAAACTTGATCCGTCAAAACAATGTGTACAAACTTTATCTTTAGGCAACCCGATAGCTTCGATTATTGTCTCGATAGAATTGAATTTTAACGATGTCAAACCGAGCTTTTCACGTATTTTTTCAACCATCGCGCAATATTTTGGAGAATCGGTAACAGAATATTCTTCTAAATTTTTATCGGAATCTCCTTCCAATTCTTTTATTACGCGACGAGTTATAAGCTCCATTTCACTTTTTGATGCAGTGAAGTTGATGTAGTGGCACGGATAAATTAGGGGAGGATAACTTATTCTTATATGGGCTTCTTTTACTCCGCATTCAAATAAGCCTTTCACATTATCTCTAAGCTGAGTCCCTCTCACAATTGAATCATCGCAGAAAATCACACGTTTTCCATTAAGAAGCGTTTTGTTTGGAATAAGTTTCATTTTCGCCACAAGTTCTCTACGTTCTTGCGAGCTTGGAGTAAAACTTCGTGGCCATGTGGGAGTATATTTCACCAATCCGCGTTGATAAGGGACCTTCTTCCCTTGAGCGTAACCGAGAGCCATTCCTATTCCGGAATCTGGCACTCCGCTGACAAAATCGACTTCGGTTTCATCAGATTGTCCCATTTTTAAGCCTGCGTCATAACGCATACAATCTACATTGCGGTTCTCATATTCGCACACAGGATAACCATAATAAACCCAAAGGAATGAGCATATCTGCATTTTTTCACCCGGAGCTTTCAATTGTTCTATTGAATCCTCTGTGACTTTGACTATTTCAGCCGGCCCGAGGTTATAGCAAATGTCATAATCCAAGTTTGGAAACGCGCAAGTTTCGCTTGTGATAGCGTGCGCCCCGTCCTTCTTCCCGATGATAATCGGAGTGCGTCCAAGTTTGTCCCTTGCCGCAATTATGCAATCTTCAGTGAGGAGAAGCATAGAGCAGGATCCTTTTACTCTATTATATACATTATTGATACCGGTGATATAGTCGGTGCCTTCGCAAATTAAAGCCGCTATCATTTCGGTGGGATTGATTATATCATAACTATGCTCACAGAAATGATGGCCTTTAGCTAATAGCTCTTTTTCCAATTCACCGATATTGTTTATACGCCCTACGGTGACTATCGCAAATTTTCCGAGATGACAATTTACAATTATAGGCTGAGCGTCAGTATCGCTAATTACGCCAATGCCTTTCGTGCCTGAAAAATCCTTCAGGTCGTTTTCAAATTTCGACCTGAAATAGGAATTTTCAATATTGTGTATAGATCTTGTGAATACTCCGTTGTTGCAAGTTGCGATCCCGGCTATCTTTGTACCCATATGGGAATTGTAGTCCACACCGTAAAAGAGTTCGTTTATGCACTCATCATGCTTTGCAACTCCAAAAAATCCTCCCATACTGACTAATTTTATTCAATAACTATTTATTGTTGATTTTATTTTCAATCCATTTACGGGCATTCACAAATGCGTCAATCCAAGGAGTGACGTCCTCTTGCTTTCGACTCTCCGGGTAGAATCCGCATTGCCATGGGAATATTGCTCGTTCAAGATGGGGCATCATTGCTAAATGACGGCCATCGGCCGAAGCGATGCCGGCCACTGACGCTTTTGACCCGTTTGGATTTCCGGGATATGCGGCATAATTATATTTAGCCACGATATTATAGCTATCAAGGGACATTGGCAAATTGAACTTACCTTCACCGTGAGCAACCCAAATTCCAAGTTTGCTGCCTGATAAAGATCCAAACATGACTGAATTGTTTTGAGGAATGGTAACACCAAGGAATTGAGACTCGAATTTATGAGAAATGTTATGCTCCATAACGGTCTTTTTAGAATGTTCTGGATTAATGAGATTCAGTTCTATCATCAACTGGCATCCATTACAAATACCAAGACTAAGGGTGTCATTTCTCTTATAAAATCTCTCCAAAGTGGCCTTTGCCCTATCATTCCACAAGAATCCACCAGCCCATCCTTTAGCAGAACCAAGCACATCAGAGTTAGAGAATCCCCCGCAGAATACAATCATATTCACATCATCAAGCGTTTCTCGCCCACTCATTAAATCAGTCATGTGGACATCTTTTACATCGAAACCGGCCAAATATAATGAATAGGCCATTTCTCTGTCTCCATTCACGCCTTTTTCGCGTATTATAGCGGCTCGTACACCCGATTTCCCTTCTCGTCTTAATGACAATCCCCGAGACTTCAACGAACCCTTGAATCCGGCAGGGAAACGATAGCGTATAGGCTGTTTTTTATAATTCTCATAGCGCAGCGCAGCGCATTTTTCTCCGCTTTGCACCGCATCAAGTAGATATGATGATCTGAACCACACATCACGAAGATAGTCAATAAACAACATTTGTTCGCTGCCGTAATGCTTGATCACGAGCGTGCGCTCATCTGAAACCGTTCCGATATTGCAAAATCTAATGCCGCCATTCGTCAGAACTTCTTCCACTTTCGCACACTTCGCTGATGCAACTTGAATAACCAATGCCGAATTTTCAGAGAAAAGTATTTTAACAATATCCGTTTCTCCAAATGCGGCAAAAGCATCAATATCCAACTCGATGCCCCCATTGGTATTTGCGAATGCCATTTCCAATAATGTAGTAACGAGCCCTCCTGCCGATACGTCATGTGCGGCAAGAAGATCTTTGCCTTTTACCAATTTTTGAACCGCATTGAATGTTTTTATGAATTGCTCCGGAGAAGTTACAGTCGGGACTTCTTTACCCAAACGATTCAAGGATTGAGCCAATGCTGAACCGCCAAGTTTAAAAGCGTCTCCGCTGAAATCTATGTAATACAGTTTGGAGTCCTTGTTTTGCAGCACAGGAGATACCGTGTGGCGCACATTGCTCACTTCTCCGGCCGCTGAAATAATGACGGTGCCGGGCGCAAATACTTTATCGTCGCCATATTTTTGGGTCATAGACAAGCTATCTTTTCCAGTCGGAATGTTGATGCCTAATGCGCAAGCAAAATCGCTGCAAGCTTCAACCGCGCGATACAAAGCCGCATCTTCCCCCGGATTTTTGCAAGGCCACATCCAGTTGGCGCTCAGAGATATACTCTTTAACCCATCGGTGAGGGGTGCCATAACAATATTGGTAAGGGATTCCGCAATTGCAATCACGGAACCTTTTGCCGAGTCTACAAGCGCGACCTGAGGCGCATGACCGATGGAAGTAGCGATGCCAGTTTTCCCTTTATAGTCAAGTGAAACTACACCGCAGTCACTCAAAGGCAATTGAATTTCGCCTTGACACTGCTGACGAGCGATTTTTCCGGTTACGGAACGGTCAACCTTATTTGTCAACCAATCTTTACAAGCGACAGCTTCGAGGCTTAATACATCCCTTAGATAGTCTTCTATCTTTGATGCGTCATATTCAACATCTTTGTATGTCCTTACTACCGTGGAGTCGCTCATTACGGTTTTGGGCGAATTTCCGAACATATCTGCCATAGCAAGATCTATCGGCTTAACTCCATTGGGCTGCTCAAATACGAAACGATCATCGCCGGTGGTTTCTCCAACAACATAGAACGGCGCTCTTTCACGGTCGGCGATTCGCTTTACATACTCAATATCGCCTTCGTTGATTACCATTCCCATGCGCTCTTGGCTTTCATTGCCTACAATCTCTTTAGCAGACAATGTCTTGTCGCCGACCGGAAGTGCTCCAATCTCGATTTTACCGCCGGTAGCTTCTACTAATTCAGAAAGGGCGTTAAGGTGACCTCCGGCACCATGATCGTGAATCGACACGATCGGGTTGTTGTCGCTTTCCGCAAGCGCGCGGATAACATTGCTGACGCGTTTTTGCATTTCAGGATTGGCGCGCTGCACAGCGTTTAGCTCTATTGAATTGTCGTATTGGCCTGTCTCGACTGAGGAAACAGCGCCACCGCCCATACCGATACGATAGTTGTCGCCTCCCATGACAACGACTTTCTCTCCAGCTTCGGGAACCCCCTTGATGGCGTCTTTTTTTGCTGCGAAACCCACGCCGCCGGCAAGCATTATCACCTTGTCGTATGCGTATTTTTTATCGTTTTCTGCGTGTTCAAATGTCAGCAAAGATCCGCAAATAAGCGGTTGCCCGAATTTATTTCCAAAATCTGATGCTCCATTTGATGCCTTTATCAATATATCGCACGGAGTTTGATACAACCATGCTCTTGGATCCATCATCAACTCCCACCTGTGTTCCGGTGACATACGTGGATATGAGGTCATATATACAGCCGTACCGGCAATAGGAAGGCTTGCCTTTCCTCCTCCCAAACGATCACGGATTTCACCGCCTGTACCGGTTGCGGCACCATTGAATGGCTCAACCGTAGTGGGGAAATTATGGGTTTCCGCTTTTAACGATATAACGGTGTCAACATCTTTTACCTCGAAATAATCGGGGCGATCAGGATTGACGGGATAAAATTGGTCAACCTTAGGGCCTTTTACAAACGCCACATTGTCTTTATAGGCTGATACAAGGCTATTGGGGTTGACCTGAGATGTCTTTTTAATAAGTTTAAATAGAGATAATGGCTTTTCTTCACCGTCGATTATGAAAGTGCCATTGAATATTTTATGACGGCAATGTTCTGAATTTACTTGAGAGAATCCAAATACTTCGCTGTCCGTCAATGGCCGACCGAGTTTCTCGCTCAAATCCCGAAGGTATTGTTCCTCTTCCACGCTTAGCGCGAGACCTTCTTGCTTGTTGTATTCAGAGATGTCATTTATATACACTATTGGATCCGGAGTTTTATTGACCGTGAACACTCGACTATTCAACCCGTCATATATTCTCTGCAACATTTTATCGTATGAGGGAGAATCCTCTGTAGTGCGATGAAATTCTTCGATGCGAGAGATTCCGGATAGACCCATGTTTTGAGTGATTTCCACTGCATTCGTGCTCCATGGGGTGATCATTTCACGCCGCGGTCCAATGAAACGGCCTTTTAAAGAGGTTGATGACAATTGGGATGCTCCACCGAAAAGCCAAGACAATTTTTGGCTCTCTTCATCAGAAAATCGGTGATCAGTTTCCACTGCGATGATAAGATTTGCTCCTTTTTTGAAGTAAACTACCATATATTGTAATTTTGTTGATTTATTATAGGTTGCAAAAATACTAAAAAAATATGATTCTAAATCTAATTCAAATTAAAATATGAAGACATCCATGCCAAACTATGAAATTTGGCATGGAATTTGCTTATTTTATAATGTTTGGTCTCAAAAATGTTGGTAAATGTTTTTTTTAACACTAATTTTGTAGTCCAATTTTAGAAATTTAAGTAAAATAATCATACGTCATGAATGTAACATTAGACAAGAAGAACAATGTGAGCGCAGTGCTTACTGTCGACATCCAGGAGCAGGATTACAAGGATAAAGTGGCTAAAGAACTTAAAGAGATTGGTAAAAGACATACTATACCGGGATTCCGTCCGGGGCATGTTCCCGCAGGAGAGCTTACTCGCCGTTTTGGCAAGCAGGTGACAAGCGATGTGATTAATCAAGAAGTTTATGAAGCTGTCATCAACTATATCCGCGACAATAAACTTGGAGTTCTTGGAGAGCCTATTCCTGTTGAAGTGAAAGAACTCGACCTTAAAAATGAAAAAGATTTCACGTTCCAATATGAATTGGCGCTAACCCCTGAAATAAATGTCACACTTGACAAGGACGTTACATTGCCATATTATACTATAGCTGTCACTGACGATATGATTTCGGAACAGGACAGCAAGTTCCGTGAGCGTTTCGGTGCTCAAGTGCCAGGTGAAGTAGTGGAACCCAATGCTTTAGTTAAAGGTACCATTATGGAACTTAACGAAGATGGCTCGGTTAACACATCGGACAATGCGATACAAATGCTTAACGGCATTGTGGCTCCAATGTATTTCAAGGATAAGGCTGAAGCTGAAAAGTTTGCTGGGAAGAAGATTAACGATAAAGTTGTATTTAACCCGTGGAAAACGTGCGAAGGCAATCCTACCGAACTGTCCTCCATGCTTGGCATAGATAAGGATAAAGCCTCTGAAGTAAAAGGCGATTTTGAATTTGCCATCTCTGAGATTATTGTGCTACGCCCCGCTGAGCTTGGACAAGAATTGTACGATAATGTTTTCGGAAAAGATAAAGTAACTGATGAGGCCGGTTATCGCGCCGGAATCAAGGACATGATCGCAAATGAACTTCTTCGCAACAGCGAAATGATGTTCCGCGCTGACACTGAAAAAGCTATGCTTGCGAAATACGGTGAGATGGAATTACCGGCAGAAGTTCTGAAAAAATGGCTTATCCGTCGTCACGACGAGTTAAACGAAGGAAACATCAACGAGGAATACGAAAAGATGGTTCCGGGACTGAAATGGCAACTTATAAAGGAACGTCTCGGAGATCTCTGTCAGATAAAAATTGAAGAAGCAGATCTCTTGAATCATGCAAAAATGATAGCATCAATGCAGTTTGCCCAGTACGGTATGACGAACATGGATGACGCCACGCTGACCGACTATGCGAAACGGATACTTGCAGATAAGAATTATCGTCCGCGCATAATTGAAGAGGTGGGAGACGCCAAACTGTTTGACGCAATCAAAGAACGTGTCACCCTTGACAAAAAAGAGGTGTCGTTGGACGACTTCAAAGAGCTTGCGACAAAGATGTAACAGACATCTTTACAAATAGGAGGGGAGCGGCACAGAAGCGTCGCTCCCCCTTTGTTTGAAATAGATGGAATTAATGATTAAAAGAGATATATACAAAAATAATAAAATTTTGTAGGATTACAATTTTATTTTTGTATCTTTGAAATAGTAAATTAGATATTTATACGTTAGAAGTTAGAATATGAATAGCAATGATTTTAGAAATTATGCAGTAAAGCATTTAGGCATGAATGGACTTGCTCTTGATCAGTATATGGCTACAGCAGGAGTCCCTAACATCACCTCAAGCTATATTTCTCCGACTATCATCGAAGAGCGCCAGATGAATGTAGCGCAAATGGACGTATTTTCACGTCTTATGATGGATCGTATAATATTTCTTGGCACAGAAGTCAATGACTATACTGCAAATGTGATTCAAGCACAACTATTATATTTAGATACGTCTGATCCTGGGAAAGATGTGTCGATTTACATAAATTCACCCGGCGGTTCCGTATACGCAGGCCTTGGAATTTATGACACAATGCAATATATTTCGAGCGATGTCGCTACAATATGCACTGGAATGGCGGCTTCGATGGCTGCGGTATTATTAGTGTCGGGAGAAAAAGGAAAGCGTTTCGCATTGAAACACTCTCGAGTAATGATCCACCAGCCGATGGGCGGCGCGCAAGGACAGGCGTCAGACATCGAAATTACCGCTCGTGAAATACAGAAATTAAAGAAAGAGTTGTACACAATAATTTCCAATCATTCCGGAATGACTTATGAGAAAGTAGAACGAGATTCCGATCGCGATTACTGGATGACGGCTGAAGAGGCTAAGGAATATGGAATGATAGATAATGTACTGGTAAAAGCTGCTCATTAATACGATATGGCAAAAAAAACAGAAAGTGCCAAATGCTCATTCTGCGGACGACCTGCCGAAATGTCAGAAATTCTTGTCCCGTCAGCCGACAAGCCTAATACATACATTTGTTCATATTGTGTTGAATCTATAAGTGAGATTCTGAACGAATATAAGACAAATGCATCGGGTAAGTGGGGTTCTGACAAGAAAACTTCGTTCACGAAAATTCCAAAGCCCAAAGAAATTTGCGAATTTTTGGATCAATATGTAATTGGGCAATCGGAGGCGAAGAAATATTTATCGGTAGCCGTATATAATCACTATAAAAGATTGTCGCAGGCTGATGACGATGACGTGGATATAGAGAAAAGCAATGTAATTCTTGTCGGGCCAACGGGAACCGGCAAGACTTTGCTTGCCAAGACTATAGCCAAGTTGCTCGATGTGCCGTTCACCATTGTGGACGCGACAGTTCTTACCCAGGCCGGATACGTCGGGGAGGATATCGAGAGCTTGCTCACCCGACTTCTGCAAATTGCTGATTACGATGTGGCGAAAGCCGAACGAGGCATAGTATTTATTGACGAGATTGATAAAATCGCCCGCAAGGGCGACAATCCGTCAATTACGCGAGATGTGAGCGGGGAAGGAGTTCAGCAAGGTTTGTTGAAATTGTTAGAGGGCTCCATTGTCAATGTTCCACCGCAAGGCGGCCGCAAGCATCCGGAGCAAAGGATGATTCCTGTCAATACAAAAAACATTCTTTTTATTTGCGGAGGAGCGTTCGATGGCATAGAAACGAAAATCGCCCACCGATTGAACACTCATGTGGTAGGATACTCAACCAATCCGACCCAACAGCGTTATAAACGCGATAATTTCTTGAAATATGTAGCGCCACAGGATTTGAAGTCATTCGGCCTTATTCCGGAAATAATAGGCCGCTTGCCAATATTGACGAGTCTTGAGCCTCTTGACCGCACTGCGTTACGCAAAGTGCTTACTGAGCCAAAAAACGCGATAATACGTCAATACATCAAGTTGTTTAAAATGGATGGAATCACTCTTGAGTTTGAGGATGCCACATTGGATTTGATCGTGGACAAGGCTATTGAATATAAACTTGGAGCACGAGGATTGCGTTCAATCGTCGAAACAATTATGATTGACTCGATGTTTGATTATCCATCTTCCAATAAAAAGAAGTTTGTCGTGACACCTGATTATGCGCTTCAAAAGTTGCAAAAATCAGAGTTTGAATCATTGGAAAATTGAATAACCCCTGATCAATAAACATTATGGCACAGAAATTGGTATTGACTGAAGAATTGAAACGTCATTTCGGATTTGACACGTTCAAAGGCAATCAGGAAGAAATCATTTCCAGCTTACTTGCCGGAAATGATACATTCGTGCTTATGCCTACCGGCGGCGGCAAATCTCTGTGCTATCAACTCCCGGCGTTAATAATGGACGGAACCGCAATAGTTATTTCTCCATTAATCGCCTTGATGAAAAATCAAGTTGATGCGATACGCCATTTCAGCGATCATGACGCTGTCGCTCATTTTTTGAACTCTTCATTAAATAAAGCGGCTATTGACCAGGTTAAAAGTGATGTAATTTCACATAAGACAAAGCTGCTATATGTGGCTCCAGAGTCTTTGACAAAAGAAGAAAATATAGAATTCCTAAAAACAGTTCCCATATCATTTTACGCTGTCGATGAGGCTCACTGCATATCGGAATGGGGGCACGACTTCCGTCCTGAATATCGCAGAATACGCCCGATAATAAATGAAATCTGCCGACGTCCCGTCATCGCCTTGACCGCAACGGCTACACCTAAGGTGCAGCATGACATTCAAAAAAATCTCGGGATGCAGAATGCGGTGGTTTTCAAGTCATCATTCAATCGTAAAAATCTTTATTATGAAGTGCGTCCCAAGACAGCTAATATTGACAAAGAAATTATCAAATTCATAAAGTCGCAAGAAGGTAAAAGCGGAATAATATACTGCCTTAGCCGAAAAAAAGTTGAAGAGCTGGCTGAAACGCTTAAAATCAACAACATAAGGGCGCTTCCATATCATGCGGGTATGGATGCCGCCACGCGTTCGGCCAATCAGGATGCATTTTTGATGGAAGAAGCTGATGTGATTGTGGCTACAATCGCATTTGGCATGGGTATAGATAAGCCTGATGTGAGATTTGTGATACATTATGATATCCCTAAATCACTTGAAGGTTATTATCAAGAGACCGGAAGAGCCGGACGAGATGAAGGCGAAGGTCTATGTATCACATTTTATTCAAATAAGGACTTGATGAAAATGGAGAAATTCATGCAAAGTAAGCCCATTTCCGAACAGGAGATAGGCAAACAATTATTGCTTGAAACCACAGCATACGCTGAATCATCAATATGCCGCAGAAAATCGCTTTTACATTATTTCGGTGAAAATTATGATGATGAGAATTGCGGGAATTGTGACAATTGTTTAAATCCTAAAAAACAAGTGGAAGCAAAAGATGAACTATGTGCTGTCATTGAAACCGTAACAGCGCTTAAGGAAAAATTTAAAGCCGAGCAAGTGATCGATGTATTGCTTGGTAAGAATACAGCAACTGTAAAGTCGTATAACCAAGATGAGCTGGAGGTGTTCGGATGCCTTGAAGGCAGCGACGCAAAAACACTCAATACAGTAATCCGACAAGCCATAATCTCAGGATATCTTGACCGGGATATTGAAAATTTCGGTTTATTGAAAGTGACTCAAAAGGGAAAAGATTTTGAAAAAAAACCATCGTCTTTTAAAATAGTAGAAGACAATGATTTTAATGAAGAAGAGGAAGAGCTAATTGTAAAAAGCGGAGCATCGTGCGCCGTTGATCCCGAGCTATACAATATTCTGAAAGATCTACGCAAAAAGATTGCCAAGAAACTTGAATTACCTACATACGTGATTTTTCAGGATTCATCGCTTGAGGCCATGGCGACAACTTATCCAATCACTCTTGAGGAGCTTCAAAATATACCCGGAGTTGGAGCAGGTAAAGCAAAACGCTACGGAGATGATTTTATAAAGGTCATAAAGGCTCATGTGGAGGAGAATGAAATAGAACGCCCTGAGGACTTAAGAGTGAGAAGCGTCGCTAATAAGAGTAAGTTGAAGATTTCTATTATACAAGCTATAGATAGAAAGATACCACTTGACGCTCTTGCCGAAAGCAAGGGCCTTGAGTTCAATGAATTGCTTGACGAAATTGAAGCCATTGTTTACTCCGGGACAAAAATCAGTATAAATTATTTCTTGGATGAAATAATGGATGATGAACGTCAAGAAGATATCTTCGGCTATTTCAAAGAGAGTGAAAGCGATGATTTAAAATCGGCTTTTGATGAACTCGGTAACGAATATAGCGAAGAAGAAATCAGATTGATCCGCATAAAATTCTTATCGGAAATGGGCAATTAACGATTTATAATTAGTAAGCAAGCTTGTTGAACTATGCTGTCGTCAGAAAGTAAGAGAAAGAACACTGCAATTTTATTAATGCATTGCCCGGATCAGCCCGGCATAATTGCCGTCATTACTGAATTTATCAATGTTAACGGTGGAAATATTGTTTACCTTGACCAATATGTGGATAAGGTTAACGGAGTTTTTTATATGCGAGTCGAATGGGATTTGGATAAATTCATTATACCGAAGAATAAGATAGGTGAATATTTCCAAATACTATATGCGGAAAAATACAAACTCAAATATTCTCTTAAATTTTCTGACGAGCCGCAGAGAATGGCGATTTTTGTCAGCAAGATGTCGCATTGTCTATATGATATTTTAGCCAGATATATTTCTGGAGAATGGGATGTTGAGATTCCAGTCATAATAAGCAACCATCCTGATTTGGCTGACGCTGCTAAACGATTCGACATTCCTTTTGAAGTGGTGCCGGTCACTCGTGACAACAAGCAGGAGATGGAGCAAAAAGAATTTGAAATACTCGATTCATATAATGTGGATTTTATAGTGCTTGCACGCTATATGCAAATTCTCTCTGAAGATTTCATAAATCGTTATCCTCACCATATTATCAATATACATCATTCTTTTTTACCTGCATTTGTTGGTGCTAAGCCGTATCATGCCGCTTACGAGCGCGGAGTTAAACTCATTGGAGCAACAAGTCATTACGTCACGCCGGATCTTGACGCCGGACCAATAATAGAACAGGATATTGTGCGTGTGACACACAAAGACACTGTTCAAGATTTAGTCCACAAAGGGCGTGATTTGGAAAAAATAGTGCTTTCGCGTGCAGTAGAGAAGCATATTCAACGCAAAATTCTAACTTTCGACAATAAGACTATAGTATTCAGTTAATCAATGGGAGTCGCAATAATTAAATATAATGCAGGAAATAATTTTTCTGTTCTTTCTGCTCTGAATAGATTGGGAACTGAAGCGTATATAACTGACAATGCTGAAAAATTGCGTTCGGCGACAAAAGTTATTTTTCCCGGAGTTGGTGAGGCTCGTGCGGCTATGGAATATTTACGGTCGCATAAATTGGATGAAGTTATTCGTACGTTAACTTGCCCGGTATTAGGAATATGTATTGGACAACAACTTATGTGTCGCCATTCAGAAGAGGGCGATGTGGATTGTCTCGGCATTTTTAACGCTGATGTTATCAAGTTTAAGTCGGCTTCAACTGACTTTAAGATTCCTCATACGGGATGGAATACTGTTAACACAGTCAACAACAGAGGGGTGATTCCTAAAGAATGTGATGGAAAATATGTGTATTATGTGCACAGTTATTATGTGCCGATCAACGCATATACCACGGCTGTCACTGATTATATAAAGCCGTTTAGCGCCTCGCTCCATAAAGATAATTTTTATGCTACCCAGTTTCATCCGGAAAAGAGTGGAGATGTGGGAGAAATAATTCTTAAACACTTTTTAGAACTATGACGGAAATTATCCCAGCTATCGATATTATTGACGGCAGATGCGTTAGATTGACCAAGGGTGATTATGGAAGCGCGAAAATATACGATGGCAATCCAGTTGACATCGCAAAATCTTATGAAAATTCAGGATGCAGAAAACTCCATGTCGTAGATCTTGACGGAGCGAAATCTCAGCATATCATAAATTACCGCACATTAGAAAAAATAGCTTTAGGAACAAATTTATCCATTGATTTCGGCGGCGGAATAAGATGTGATGAAGATATTAAAATCGCATTGGATTACGGTGCGAAAAAAGTTACGCTCGGCAGCATCGCAGTAAAAAATCAGAGCCTGTCAGTTGAATTGTTAAACAAATATGGCAGCGATAAAATTATAATAGGTGCGGATACTCGCAATGGTAAAATTTCCACATCAGGATGGTTACATGATTCTGATATGGAGATAATGGATTTTTTGAGCAATTATATAAGTTACGGAGCCATGCAAGTAATTTCCACTGATATAAATGTCGATGGAACTCTTGAGGGTCCGTCAATAGAGCTATATAAAAATATTCTTGACAAATTTCCGCAATTATTTCTTATCGCAAGTGGGGGTGTTGGAAGGATGGAGGATGTGTATTCTCTTAGCGAAGCTTCTATTCCCGCAGTAATTATAGGGAAAGCCATATATGAAGGGAAAATATCGCTTCAGCAGTTAGAACGCTATAATATTCAAAAGTAAAATTCATGCTCGCCAAACGAATAATTCCATGTCTTGATGTAAAAGACGGCTCTACGGTGAAAGGGGTCAATTTTGTTAATTTCCGTGATGCCGGCGACCCTGTGGAACTGGGTCGTAAATATAGTCATGCCGGAGCAGATGAATTGGTATATCTTGACATTACCGCATCTCATGACGGACGTAAAACATTCATAGATTTAGTGCGACGGGTAGCAGCTAATATCAGCATACCGTTTACTGTGGGAGGAGGCATAAATCAAGTCGAAGATGTGGAAAGATTACTGAATGCGGGAGCTGATAAAATTTCAATAAATTCGGCTGCCATAAGGAACCCGCATCTCATAGATGAAATTGCCTCGCGATTCGGATCTCAAGTATGTGTGGTCGCTATTGACGCCAAGTGTGACGCCGACGGTTGGAGTTGCTTTCTCAATGGCGGTCGCATAAAGACCGATCGACGGCTTGAAGAATGGGCGCATGAGGCTCAAGAACGTGGAGCCGGAGAGATTCTATTCACAAGCATGGATCATGATGGAGTAAAGACCGGTTTTGCTTGTGAAACACTTAAAACTCTTCATGATAGATTGTCAATTCCGATAATCGCATCGGGAGGAGCCGGAACAATGGATCATTTTTATGATGTGTTTTCTATAGGATTAGCCGATGCCGCTCTTGCCGCAAGTATTTTCCATTTCAATGAAATAGGTATTCATGAATTAAAGTGTTATCTTAGCGAAAAAAATATTAACGTAAGAATTTAAATATGTCTAAATTGGATTATAGCAAGTTGAACGGACTTGTTCCGGCAGTCATTCAGGATGCGCGCACGAAAAATGTGCTTATGGTCGGTTTCATGAATGAAGAAGCGTATAATAAAACCGTAGAAAGTGGTAAAGTCACATTCTTCAGTCGCACTAAAAACCGATTATGGACAAAAGGGGAGGAAAGCGGCAATTTTTTGAACGTAGTTTCGATTCAGCAAGATTGCGATAATGACACATTGCTGGTTATGGCAATACCGGCAGGACCTACTTGCCATAAGGGCACTGATACGTGCTTTGGCACAGAGAATAAGGCGGGAGTCCAATTTTTTGAATATTTGCAAGATTTTATAGAGCGTCGCCATCGTGAAATGCCTGAGGGATCATACACAACATCTCTTTTTCAAAAAGGCATCAACCGTATGTCCCAAAAAGTAGGGGAGGAAGCCGTTGAAACAGTGATTGAAGCGACAAACGGCACAGATGACAGGCTTATTTATGAAGCTTCAGATCTCATGTATCATTTAATAGTTCTTCTCACGTCAAAAGGCCATCGCATAGAAGAACTTGCCGAAGAGCTCAAAAAGAGACATAAAGAATAATTGCCATGCCTGTTGTAGACTATAATAACGTAGAAATATTACGCAAAGAACACGTCGTGCTTCGGAATGTGAATCTTCATATCAATAGCGGCGAGTTCACCTATATTATTGGTAAGGTAGGAAGCGGTAAAAGTAGCCTGCTTAAATCAATGTATGTAGAGATTCCGATTGAGAGCGGGGATGCTCATGTTTTGGAATATGATCTGACCAATATAAAGAAAAAAGATATTCCCTTTTTGAGACGATCAATAGGTATAGTATTTCAAGATTTTCAGCTTTTGACTGACCGGTCAGTATATGAAAATCTTCATTTTGTACTACAAGCTACAGGTTGGAAAAATAAATCCGACATAGACCAACGGATTGAAGAGGTGCTAAAAGAGGTTGGGATGTTAAATAAATCCTATAAAATGCCACATGAGTTATCAGGAGGTGAGCAGCAGAGAATCGTCATCGCGCGGGCATTGCTTAATAAGCCTAAATTGATCCTTGCCGATGAACCGACAGGGAATCTCGATCCAAGTACAGGCGAACAAATTGTTAGGTTTCTTCATGAGATATCTAAAGACGGCACGGCAGTAATAATGGCAACCCACAACTTAGCTTTTTTAGAACAATTCCCGGGAAATGTTCTGAGATGTGAGGATAAACAATTACGCAGCTCGAACTAATAAATTAATGCGCTTCGGCAAATATGCGTGAATTTTTTGTATCTTTGTACCGTTTTATGTTATAACATATATTTTAAAGAATGAAAGTTTTAAAATTTGGAGGCACATCTGTCGGTTCTGCCGAAAGGATGAAAGAAGTTGCTAAACTTATTGCCGATCGTGGCCGAAACATCATTGTTTTATCAGCAATGTCGGGCACAACCAATACGCTTGTTGAAATATCAGAGTATCTGTACAAAAAAAATGTTGATGGAGCCAAGGAGACCATCAATCAGCTTGAAACTAAGTATATAAAGACAATAAACTCTCTATACGAAAAGGAAGAGAGTAAGGTCGAAGCGATGCGTGAAGTTAAATCTTGCTTCAATTATATTCGTTCGTTCACTAAGGACATATTCACATTATTTGAAGAAAAAGAGATTTTGGCGCAAGGTGAACTTATGTCAACCGCCATGATGAATATATATCTGGCTGAATTAGGATGCAAATCAGTATTGCTTCCGGCGTTGGATTTTATGCGCACCGACAAAAATGCGGAGCCTGACGCGCAATATATAAAATCTAAACTCAATGCTCTTCTGGAAAAGCATACCGACGCAGATGTTTATATAACACAAGGATACATTTGTCGTAATGCCTATGGAGAGATTGACAATCTGCAAAGAGGAGGGAGTGATTATACCGCATCTTTGATAGGGGCAGCCATTAATGCTGAAGAGATTGAAATATGGACGGACATTGACGGAATGCACAATAATGATCCTCGTTTTGTGGATGGCACAGATCCGGTAGAAGAACTTCATTTTGAAGAAGCTGCGGAATTGGCTTATTTTGGTGCTAAAATACTTCATCCTACTTGCATTTTGCCTGCTAAATTAAACAATATACCGGTGCGCCTTCTCAACACAATGCAACCCGACGCTAAAGGGACGTTGATTCATAACACGCAGACATCTTGTGCGATCAAAGCTGTCGCCGCAAAAGATAACATCATCGCAATCAAGATTAAATCAGGCAGAATGTTGCTTGCTTACGGATTTTTACGTAAGGTATTTGAAGTGTTTGAATCACATCAGACGTCTATTGATATGATTACAACGTCGGAAGTCGGCGTTTCTCTTACCATTGACGATGAGCGCAACCTTGATGCGATACTCGATGATTTGCGCAAATTTGGCACTGTGACAATCGACCGTGATATGGTAATAATATGTGTGGTAGGGGATTTGGAATGGCAAAATCGAGGTTTTGAGGCTAAAGCGATGGATGCTTTGCGTGAAATTCCAATAAGAATGATATCATACGGAGGCAGCAATTATAATATTTCGTTTTTAGTGCGTAAAGACGATAAAATAAAAGCGCTCAATTTATTAAGCGATAAATTATTTAAACAGAAGTAAATTAGCTGCATTGTCTGCTATGTTTGATATTCAAAAATTTCGTGAGACGACTACGCCATTTTATTATTATGATATGGCGTTACTATCTGACACATTAAATGCAATAAAAGAAGCGTCGCCAGAAGGGGAGTATTGTGTGCATTATGCGATAAAAGCGAACAGTAACCCTGTAATACTTAAATTGATTGCGGATAATGGATTTGGCGCCGATTGCGTCAGTGAAGGGGAAATTCGCGCGGCTATAAATGCAGGATTTCCAACCGATAAAATCGTGTTTGCCGGAGTAGGGAAAGGTGATTCCGAAATAGATTTCGCAATTGACAATAATATCGGATGTTTTAATGTTGAATCATTGCCAGAACTCAAACTTATTAATGAGATGGCAATAAACAAAGACAGAGTTGTCAATGTCGCACTTAGAGTAAATCCTAACATTGATGCGCATACGCATCATTACATCACAACCGGATTAAACGAAAACAAGTTTGGTATCGCACTTGAAATGCTTGATGAAGCTATTTTCTACTGTATGAAGCAGCCCAATGTGCATTTAACAGGATTACATTTCCATATAGGATCTCAAATCACTGTTAACGAGCCATTTAAAGTTCTATGTGCAAAAATAAACGCAATGATGGAACATTATTCCGCACAAGGAATAAAATTTGAATCAATCAATGTGGGCGGAGGATTAGGCATTGATTATGACAATCCTGATGCAAATCCTATTCCCGACTTTAAATCATACTTTGATGTATTTCGCAAAAATCTTAAATTAGCGTCTGGACAATCATTGCATTTTGAACTTGGCCGTTCTATTGTCGCACAATGTGGATCGCTGATAACCAAAGTTTTATACGTAAAAGAAGGGCTGAAAAAGAAATTTGTAATAGTCGATGCCGGAATGACTGATTTAATTCGTCCGGCACTATATCAAGCTCATCACCTGATTCAAAACTTAACATCAACGTCAACAAATACAGAAACTTATGACGTAGTTGGACCAATTTGCGAATCTTCGGATTGTTTTGGCACAGATGAAATTCTTCCAACGACATCTCGAGGAGATTTGTTAGCATTGCGATCTGCAGGCGCCTATGGAGAAATTATGGCATCACAGTATAATTGTCGGAAATTGCCTCAAGCAATATTTGGATAATGATTTCGACAATGCTGTAAAATAAAGTGAGAGCAGTATATCATTGGGAGCTTTTCTCAATTATATACATAGACAAAATAGGGCGCTTTAAATTCACGCAATGCCTATTTAACATAATATCGATTATGGGACACATATCTTATTTTATTATTATCAAATTCATTACAATACAGAATCTCTATAATGCATAGATAAAAACAAATAAATTTGTATCTTTGCATAAAGATCACACATCCAAGAGATATATCGAAATTATGTTTGACAAGAATTATGGATTATATGTAGCGCATGGGCCAAACGGTCCGATTTGTCTAAATGGCAAAATGATTAATCGCCACGGGCTAATAGCCGGCGCTACAGGAACCGGAAAAACGGTCACGCTACAAGTTATAGCAGAAACTCTATCTCAAGCTGGAGTCCCATGTTTTATGGCTGACATAAAAGGCGATTTATCAGGAATTGCAGAAAAAGGCAATCTAAGTAAATTTATTGAAAATAGATGTGCTGAATTTGGGTTGGAAACGCCCAAATTTTCAGTTTGCCCTGTGAGATTTTTTGATGTTTTTGGAGAACAAGGACATCCAATGAGGGCTACTGTTTCAGGGGTTGGAGCCGATCTTATGGCTCGATTGCTTGAACTTAACCCAACGCAAACTGGAGTTTTAAATATCGTATTCAGGATTGCCTCTGATGAGAATTTGCCTCTTATTGATTTAAAAGATCTAAGGTCAATGCTCGACTATGTTTCCAAGAAAGCCTCAGATTATACAACTACTTATGGAAACATCAGTTCGCAGACCATTGGCGCAATACAACGAGCATTGCTCTCTCTTGATAATCAGGGTGGTAACTTGTTTTTTGGAGAACCAAGCTTTGATATTAAAGATTTAATAGCTTCTGAAGGCGGCATGGGCGTAATGAGTGTTCTTGCGGCTGATAAGCTTGTTCAATCTCCAAAAGTTTACTCCACATTCCTAATGTGGTTGCTAAATGAAATATATACTACATTACCCGAAGTCGGCGATTTAGACCTTCCTAAATTGGCATTCTTCTTTGATGAAGCTCATTTGTTATTTGATGATGCGCCTAAAGCACTGCTCAACAACATAGAGCGAGTCGTGAGATTAATACGAAGCAAAGGCGTTGGAATATATTTCGTTACACAGAATCCGATCGATGTTCCTGATACAATTCTCGGTCAATTAGGAAATCGAGTGCAGCACGCTCTTAGAGCTTTTACTCCTCGGGATCAAAAGGCAGTTAAAGCTGCGGCGCAGACTTTCCGCCCTAACCCGGCATTTAACACAGAAGAAATGCTGCAACAATTAGGCACCGGTGAAGCTTTAGTTTCATTTCTCGACTCAAAAGGCGCGCCAACAATGGTTGAAAATGCTAAAATAATGTTCCCTCTCAGCCACATTGGCGCTATTACACCAGAGAGCAGGAAACGTATCATTAGAAGCTCTACCATATATGGAAAATATGATACAGCTATAGATCGAGAAAGCGCATTTGAAATAATATTGGCTAAAATGCAGAAAGAGGCTGAAAATGAGCGAAAAAAACAATCCTCTGACGGATCCTCGGCTAAAAGTGCTGCGAAAAAAAGTAAAAAAGGTGGATTTTGGTCGGCTGTATCATCGATAGCAATGCCGATACTGACATCTATTGGACGCTCTATCGGACGCGAAGTGGTAAAAAGTGTTACCGGCACTACTTCCTCTACTCGAAAACGAAAAAAATGATTCAAGCAGTCAGAAAATATGCAACCGTTATAATTCTGTTGGCGTTTGTCATTATGACATCTGTCCTACGGTTTCATCACCATGATTGTCATGGACATACATCATTTGCATTTTCTGACACAATTGAATGTCCGTCACCGCATGTTCATCTTTACGATGTTGGCGATAATGATTCTCCAATAGGAGATCACTATCATTTTTGTCATATCATCAATGAATTTCAAGCATTTGAACATGATGATTTCTCGCATTCATTACCGGTATTTGTTGCGGCTATTCCTTTCTGGGATTGTACTACGTCCCTATTCTTGGAATGTGCAACTAAATTATGCTGTAATTCTACGCCAAAATTACCTTTAGACAGGTTTGAAATTCAAATTTGTCTACGTGCTCCGCCAATTCTTTTATAGTACAATTGTCTTTAATTACACATTTATGGCTAATATTTAGTAGTCATAGATTGTGTCGTAATTTTATCTCAATAACGCTATAAAATGAATAAAAAATCTTATTTATATTTATTAATCGCATTTGGATTCACCTCTTGCGGCAATGGAATACATTCAGAGCATAACCAGGCTGATGAACACATATCAGAAGTAAAAGCCGGTGATGTCCATGAACACAGTGAAGAAATAGTACTGGATAAACACATCGCCAATGAATTCGGAGTTAAGGTTGTCGAAATTTCGCCTACACATTTCAACAATGTAATTAAAACCGCAGGCAAAATACTCCCCTCTTCTGAAGATGATGTGATTTTATCTGCAAAATCAGCAGGAATCATCACATTCAAAAATAATTTAAATTTAGGCTCTCATGTCAATAAAGGAACAGTCGTCGCTACTATATCGGCTCGTGGAGTATCCGGAGGCGATGAGAACGAATCGGCTGCTTCAACTCTCGAATTTACAAAGAAAGAGCTTGAACGGTTAAAACCTCTTTATGAGGAGCAAATTATACCTGAAAAAGACTATCTTGCAGCACAAAATGCATACGAACAAGCTTTTATAGCATATTCCGGCAGCAAACAAGGAAGTGTGGTGAGTTCCAAATCTGCCGGAATTATTACAAATCTTTTTGTTAAATCAGGCGAATATGTAACGGCAGGACAGCCTATCGCACGTGTTTCATCGTCTAAAAAACTTGTACTTAAAGCCGATTTACCGGAAAAATATGTATCCGGCGCTCATAATATAATTTCCGCCAACATACGTATGCCTTATCAAAATTTAGCTATTTCACTCGCAGAATTGAATGGAAAGATAACCACTACACCTGAAGATAATTATCAAGTATCGCCGGGATATATCCCTATTTATTTTGAATTTGAGAATGATGGGTCAATCACTGCCGGAAGTTCATGCGAGGTGTTTCTTTTAGGGAAAATGAAAAGCGATGTAATAGTCATTCCTGAGGACGCAATCATTGAGCAAATGGGACAAAAGTATGTGTTCATAAAAATTGACGATGATGGCTATAAAAAAGTGCCTGTAGAGCTTGGAGCATCTGACGGAGTGTTTCAAGAAGTCATTTCCGGAATAAATCAGGGTGATAGCCTTGTGGTGGAAGGCGTGACTTTTATCAAATTAGCGGAAAATAAAAATGTTATTCCCCAGGGACACACCCACAATCATTAAACCGTATGCTGAACAATATTATAAAAGGCGCGCTCTCTAATCGTGCCGCAATACTCATAGCATTCGGTCTGATACTTATTGCAGGAGCCGCAATATTGATGCGGATGGAAGTTGACATATTTCCCGACTTGAATGCTCCCACTGTGGTGGTCATGACTGAAGCTCCAGGTTTATCGGCCGAAGAGGTCGAAAAGACAGTCACATACCCTATCGAAACCGGGTTAAATGGCTCAGGAGCGATGAGAAGGGTTCGGTCATCATCTACTACAGGCTTTTCTGTGGTGTGGGCGGAGTTTGATTGGGGAACAGACATATATAAAGCCCGTCAAACTGTAGCGGAAAAACTAACTGAATTAAGTGATAAACTGCCTGATAATATCGGAGCGCCGATTATCAGTCCACAATCTTCAATACTCGGGGAAATGCTAATAATCGGCCTCACTGCCGACACCACAGATATGATGCATCTTCGCACGATAGCCGACAGAGTGATAAGCCCTCGCCTACTATCTCTTGGAGGCGTATCGCAAATATCGGTGTTGGGCGGCGAAGAAAAGGAATACCAGATACAGCTTATTCCGGCTGCTATGCGATATTATGATGTAACTCAGGATGAACTCATATCAGCCATTGAATCATTAAATAATAATGCTGTTGGAGGAATTATAAATCAGTACGGTAATGAGTATATTGTGAAAACGGATATCATGACTACGTCTCTTGAACAACTTGGACAAGCGGTGGTCAAAAGCAATCACCCTGACGTTGTAAGGTTGTCAGATGTCGCGGATATAACTGTAGCAGCAAAGTACCCTAATCTTGGATGCGCGTCAATAAACATGACTCCCGCCGTACTATTGACAGTGACAAAACAGCCTGGAGTTGGGACAATTCCACTCACCGACGCTATTCAGCAACAAATCGAAGCGCTATCGGCATCACTTCCCCCTGATGTAAAGATTAATACTAACATCTTTCGTCAAAGCGATTTCATAAACAGTTCAATTGGGAATTTACAGATGTCATTGATCGAAGGTTCATTATTTGTCATTGCCATTCTATTTTTCTTTTTAATGAACATCAGGACGACAGCCATATCATTAGTTACTCTTCCAATATCTGTAATAGTAACAATAATAATACTTCATGCGCTGGGGCTTAATATAAATACGATGACATTGGGAGGTATTGCTATAGCTATAGGTTCATTAGTCGACGATGCAGTTGTAGATGTTGAAAACGTATACAAACGGCTTAGAGAAAATAAGGGAAAAGCCCCCATTATCGAAGTGGTTCTTGATGCGTCTAAAGAAGTACGCTATCCCATATTCAATTCATCGCTCATAATCATCGCAAGCTTCCTCCCCTTATTTTTCCTTTCGGGATTTGAAGGAAGGATGCTGGTTCCTCTTGGAATATCTTTTATCGTGGCTTTGATCGCGTCAACATTGGTCGCATTGATTCTCACGCCTGTCCTGTGCAGCTATCTACTTAAAAACTCCGGTGCGTCATCGTATACAGAAAAAGAGCCAAAAACCGCGCGTGCATTAAAAAATGGATATGTAAAAGGATTGGATTTTGTAATGAAGCACATTAAAGTATGCATCATTTCCACCGTTATATTATTTGCAATATCCATAGTCTTATTCTTCACTCTTGGCCGAAGCTTCTTACCATCGTTCAACGAAGGATCTTTTACAATAAATATTAGCGCTCTTCCAGGAATATCTCTTGCGGAAAGCGATAACATCGGTAGAATTGCAGAAAAGGAAATACTATCTGTTCCTGAAATAAAAACGGTTGCCCGCAAAACCGGTAGAGCTGAACTCGATGAACATTCTCTTGGAACTAATGTTTCCGAAATAGAAGCTCCTTATACGCTTGGGCATGGTCGTTCACGTAAAGATGTGGAAAAAGATTTGCGTGATAACTTGTCTAAAATCCATGGTGTTAACATTGAAATAGGGCAACCGATATCTCATAGAATTGATGCAATGCTGTCAGGAACTGAAGCCCAAATTTCAATTAAAATATTCGGCGAGGATATAAATAGATTATATTCAATCGGCAAACAAATTGCGGAATTAATTAGAGAGATAAACGGAATTGTAGATGTCAACGTTGAACAACAAATGCAACGTCCGCAAATCGAAATCCGTCCGCGGCGTGAATTAATGTCAGCTTACGGCATAAGCAATACGCAATTCACCCAATGCGTAAACCTCGCATTAGGAGGCATTAAAGTTTCGGAAGTTTATGAAGATGGGACTTCTCGAGATATAATAGCACGAATACATTCTAATGAAAGTTCCGATTTAGAATCATTGGCTGAAATCTCGATTGACAGTAATCAAGGGCCAATTCCTTTAAGTTATGTCGCCGATTTCATATCGACAACAGGCCCAAACACAGTGAACCGCGAAAATAATTCCCGTCGCCTCGTTGTCTCTGCAAATGTTTCGGATCGTGATTTAAAAGGAGCAGTGGATGACATTAAGAATACTATCGCTCAAAAAATAAGTATGCCGGAAGGATATTATGTGACTTACGGCGGCCAATTTGAGAATGAAGAGAGTGCTTCTCGAACATTATTGCTGACATCCATTCTCGCATTAATAATAATATTCGTGTTGTTAATGTCCGAATTTAAAGATTGGCGTGAGTCCCTGATTGTTCTTGCCAATATGCCGTTTGCATTAATTGGTGGAGTTATTATTCTTCGTCTAACATCAGGAGTGCTTAATATTCCGGCTGTGATCGGATTCATATCCCTGCTTGGCATTTCAACGCGTAACGGAATGTTGTTGATATCTCGTTATAACGCCTTATTGCATAATAGCCATCCGCTTGAAGATAGCATATATGAAGGAGCTAAAGACCGAGTGCTTCCGATAGTAATGACTGCGCTGACATCTGCGTTAGCTCTTATTCCATTAGCTCTTAGAGGCGGAGAACCTGGCAATGAGATTCAATCGCCAATGGCAATAGTCATTCTTGGTGGCCTTTTGTCTTCGACTTTCTTGAATCTATTTATTGTACCTGCAGTTTTTTATTTAACTAAATTAAAATCGATTCATCGATGAAGAAAATCATAATTACGATATTAATCATTGTGGCATATATTCCTATATCATATTCTCAATCTTTTGATGAGCTAATCGATAGCTTAATTGATAATAATACGAGTCTGAAAGCCCAATACGCGCGTATACAAAGTGAGATTTATGACTCAAAAAGTGAAAATATACTTTCTGCTCCCGAAGCTGATTTTGAATATCTTTGGGGGCAGCGTGGCGCCGGTGACAAGCTAAATATTGGAATTTTCCAAGATTTTGATTGGCCAGGAATATATTCTGCCCGACGCAAAGCGATTAAAAACCAATCGCTCGCGCTTCAATTTTTAAGCGAAAACAATGAATTGGAAAAACGACTTGAGATAAAATTATTGTATATAGACATAATCTACAATAAGAAAAATCGGGAGATATTAAATGAACGCCTCGATGTAATGAATCAACTAATTGAAAAATATTCCCGTGGTGTCACTCTCGGGCAATTTTCTCGTATTGATTTAAACAAATTGAAAATAGAGAATATACGTATTAAAAACTCTCTTGTAAATTTTGAAACCGAGGCGCAAATATTGAAAGCTTCTTTGGAAAAATTAAATGGAGGAAAACCGAGCGATAGAATTTTCGACCTGTTAAATGAGTATCCTGAAGAATTAATTCTACCGGAAGAAGAGTATCAACGGCTATTAATCGATTCTGATCCGATGGCAAATTATGACAAATATATAGTGGAATCTCAACGCTACACTGTAAATGCCGCAAAAATGGCGGCGCTACCTGGATTTTCATTGGGCTATCAATACAATAAAGAAGATGGTGAGGTCTTTAATGGCTTTTCTTTGGGAATAAAACTCCCTTCATTTTCTTCAAAAACTAAAGTTAAAGCCGGTGAAGCGTTAAGCGAATCTCTTTCCTATGAAAAAGCTTTGCGAGTGGCGGAACGGGAAGCTGATATGATCGCAAACAGAAATAAAGCATTGGTATTGCTGAAAAAATATTCTGATTATAAATCCGTGATGAAAAATGATGACAGTATGCGCCAGTTGAAACATTCGCTTGATGCTGGAGAAATATCCATAATCGATTATTTGGCTGAGACCGATTTTTTTATTATAGCAACTCAAGAAATGCTTCAACTGCAGTATGAATACATGATTGCCGCAGCAAATCTTAATAAGTATAAACTACTTCGTTAAAAAGGGTTATATAATTCATTTCATTGCCTACACCCTCAAACTTTATAAGGTTGAGGGTGTTTTATTTTCAAAACGCTAAAATAACACACTATGGAAGTAAATATATTCACACAGCCTGAACTACCTTATGCGGCAAACGCTCTTGCACCGGTTATAAGCGAAGAAACTATATCCTATCATTGGGGAAAACACGAAAAAACATATATCGACAACTTGAATAAATTAGTCCGCGGCACTCAATGGGAAGATATGCCATTAGAGGAGATAATCCGAAAGGCCAACGGCCCGCTATTTAATAATGCGTCCCAGGCGTGGAATCATATCTTCTATTTCTTCTCTTTTAGCCCTGATGGAGGCGGAGAACCAACGGGAGATCTTGCTGAAGCTATTAAGAATGACTTCGGTTCTTTTGATGAATTCAAAAAACTATTCGTTGACGCCGGTACCGGATTATTTGGCTCAGGATGGGTATGGTTATCTCAGGATAAGGACGGTAAACTTTTTATAACACAAGGATCAAATGCAGCCAACCCTATTACTGACGGACTTACCCCGATTCTTACATTTGATGTGTGGGAACATGCGTACTATCTTGATTATCAAAATCGAAGAGCTGAAGCGTTAGGTCGGCTTTGGGATATTGTCAATTGGGATGTAGTAGGCAGAAGATATTCAAAAAAGCAATAAATCGTACTTTTTCTCTTAAATGCATAATTATAAATACAGTATAGCACTTTTAAGCATAAT
>CAZELD010000001.1:0-65680 GCA_964512855.1 uncultured Muribaculum sp. | reverse complement strand
CCACAAGATAACACGTGGCCTTATCATCATCTAATAATTTTGCCTGCATTTTCATATAGGTCTTTTGAGATGATGCGGCATTCATTGTATTATGCCTGTTTTTTAACTCAACATATATGTGGAGTTTATCATTCTGCATCAAAACCCTCTTTGGGAACTTTCCAATCCCCTCCGGCATAATTAAATAAATTTTGATGAAAATATCCGATTTTATTAGAATTGGATTTATCTATCTGCCTGAAACACTCATCTTCAATCGCTTGTTGAATTGTTTTTCCATAAACTTTAGAATCAAACGTAAGCTTAATAGGATCCACAATATTCTCGTTAAACTGAGCCAATGTGATATCCTTGCGATATGATTCAACCGTAAGTTTTACGTGTTCATATATCGCTTCGTTTGATATGAATCCAAGGTTATAATCTTGCATAAGATAATTATTAGACCATGATATAATGCAAAAATACGTATTTTCTTACAAATTCCCTACATAAATTTCATCACCCCCTGAAGCTACCGCAAAGGGGTGCGGCGCTTTATCATGGCTTTCAGAATCAAAGGAGCTTCCGGCCCCATGTTGAAGATAAGGTCAAGAGCGCTTAGTCCGGGAACGAATCCGTAGCGGTCAGCCCATATTTGATAATACGCCGCATCGGCCACTTCCATTTCCGGCCTGTAAATGATTTCCGAATCATTGGCGCGGGAAGGAAGAGGCAAACCCAGCGCGCGGCGGCAAAAATTATCGATCAATGCGTCAAGCTCAGTCAACGCCTCAATATTACCGCTAAAAGCTGGAAAAAGCTCATCTGCGTAATACTCAAAAAACGGAGTGCGACCGTAAGCCGAACATATAGCTCCCCAATGCACGTTCCACCATTCACCATGCGTAGACACTTTCACATCGGCCAAGCGTGTCGAATGCCATTCCGCAGGCTTTTCAAGTGGCACCGTAAGACGTTGCACGCCGTTTGGCCCGCTGATTAAGCAACGATGCGTATCCTTTTCTCGTTTATTAAAACGGCGCGTTACATCAATAACTGTGTTTCCAAACGCAGCCATAAGTGCATAACGCCTGACGCTGCCGCAATATGCCGGTGGCAGCGTCAGTGTTAAATCGGGACAGATAATGAGCGGATTCCCCTCCATTTTATTCCTTGTCAGGATTGGCCGCTTTGAACACACGGTTCCACCTTATCCCGCCATTAAACAAATTCTTGTCCTTATCAAATGAAACAAGCACCCTCCAGGGTTTTCCTACTATGTGGTCCTCCGGTACAAAACCCCAATACCTCGAATCGGCCGAATTGTCACGGTTGTCTCCCATCATAAAATAATAGTCCATCTCAAAGGTGTAAGTTTTCGCCGGCTTACCGTCTATATAGACCGTGCCATCCTTTATATAAGCGTCGGTATGACCCTCGTAATTGCGTATACAGCGATTATATATATCCCAATTGCGCGGCGTCAGTTCGATTGATTCCCCCTTCTTGGGAATCCAAAGTTCTCCATAGTCGGCGCGGGTCCACCCCTGTGATACGTTCTCCGGAAACAGCGGGGTCACCTCCGAAGCGGGAACTTTCATAACATTGCTGACTCTTGGATCTGATTCGAGAGTTTCAACCATTGCCGATGTCAACGGAGCCGCATAGATAGGAGGAATCGAGCCGTCCTCACGCACTAAAAATCCATTGCCCGACACATTTGCCACATCTTCTGCCGACAGAGGAACTATATGACGGTCATCCACGCTTACGCCAAGATTATCCCAATCCTGTTCGCTCATCATGCCGTCCTTCAATTGAAAGAAATAGTTGAACTGCACATTTTGAGGCTGGGGTATCGGCTCCCCGTCAATATGGATTAATCCGTCTACAATGGAGAGGGTTTCGCCGGGAAGGCCTACTGCGCGCTTCACATAATTCTCTCGTCTATCTACCGGACGATATATGATATCACCAAACTGCTCCTTATTGTTATGCACGGCGAAGCGGCCAAACATATTGACGAGCGTATAGTAGTCCGGATTCTGCATTTTTGTCGCAACCGTGTCTCCCGCAGGAAAATTGAACACCACGATATCGCCGCGCGCCACCTTTCCAAGGCCTTTTAGCCGCTTGTATTTCCACTGTGGCCACTCTATATAACTCTTGGTGTTAATCACTGGGAGCGTGTGTTGAGCAAGAGGAAAATGTATCGGTGTCATAGGCACACGCGGCCCGTAGGCCATCTTGTTGACCCAGAGATAGTCTCCCACAAGCAATGATTTTTCAAGTGAAGATGATGGAATTTGGTAATTCTGCCCCACAAATGTAAAAACAAAATAGACCAGCACGAGAGCATATACGATAGCGTCAACCCAGCTCATAGCCGATTTTACAGTCTTGCTCTTACTCTTTTTCCACCACGTAAGCGGGATATAACCGGTTATATATATATCAAACAGCAAGAGGAGGAATATTAGCACCCACCAACTGCCGAGCCACGCCACCCAGGCGATAAAAAGAAGCGAAACGAGAGCGAAACGAATCCACCTCGTCATTTTAACCTCTTTGATTCTACGCTTGAAATCTTCGGAAAATGAAGGTTTTGCTGCCATTTTTTTTACTTTATTATATCAAGCAGTTGAGATTTAGCGACGAGACTATGCATCATCTCATCCATAGTCAGGAATCCCTTTTTGCCACAAGCCCATTCAGCGGCCAACACAGCGCCGAGCGCGAAGCCCATACGCGACTTGGCGCGATGCTCAATCGTGATGGCGTCGGCCTCACTATCCCATTTGATGATATGCGTCCCCGGGACTTCGCCCTCTCGTTCGGCGGTTATATGAAGTTGATCCGCGCCATACTTTTCCGCTTCAGTCCAGCTTTTTATACGATCATCTTTAGCCATTATCCCCTCAGCAAGCGTGATCGCCGTGCCGCTTGGATGGTCGAGTTTATGGATGTGATGTATTTCGGTCATGGAAGGTGTATATTGGGGTAGTCCGGCCATGAGGGATGCCAGATATTTATTTACTGCGAAAAATATATTAACGCCAAGCGAAAAATTGGATGTCCAGAAGAAAGTCGCCTTCCCTTCATCACACATTTTCTTTATTTCGGGCATATCAGCAAGCCATCCCGTGCTACCCGACACCACGGGAATGTCTTGGGAAAAAGCGCGCTTGTAATTAGCCGCGGCCGTTGCAGGAGTGGTAAATTCTATCGCAATGTCGGCCGACGCAAAAGCTTCCGACTCAAAGTCATCCTGATTGTCTACATCTATTTTACAGACTATGCTATGCCCGCGTTGAAGCGCGATGCTCTCAATCGCCCTTCCCATTTTGCCGTAGCCTATTAATGCAATTTTCATAATTTTAAATTTAATCAGACAAAAATACGGATTTTCTTCGGCAATACGAAGTCTTTCCTCTGCATTTTGAAAATTTTCCGTAAGATTATTTGTTGTTTAGTATGAGTTTTTCGTGTAAATTTGCACTATTATTTTATGAACGCAGAGAATCGACATCATGACGCTATATTGCGTAACGCAGCCGACAGGCTTTCTTCGGAAGAATCCCTGGCCGACATCTGCGCGTCGTTATGCCATCGCGGTCCGCTGCCGTCTAACGAAGCGGCAACGCAGATCGTTGACTTGACGTGCACCATTGTTTTTCCCGGATACTTCGGCGACAACGACGCCGGATGCGAAAACATACGCGACTTCACCGGAGTATGGTTGGAAAAACTGTACCGCATCCTGGCTCATCAGATTCATGCGGGATTAAGCCTAAACGGAACGCTAAACAATGTAAGGCTATTGGCCGAGGAGAAAGCCGATCAATTCATCGAGTTTCTACCTGAACTGCGACGCTTGCTTAAAAACGATGCGATCGCAACATATCACGGCGACCCGGCTGCGCTTTCTCTTGGTGAAGTGATTTATTGCTATCCGGGAATAAAAGCGATATGCCACTACCGAATAGCCCACAAACTTTCACTGCTCGGTGTGCCGGTGTTACCGAGAATGATTAGCGAGCAAGCCCATGCGAAAACAGGGATTGACATACATCCCGACGCAACTATAGGTGAGTCGTTCACCATCGACCACGGAACCGGCATTGTTATCGGAGCGACGGCGATCGTTGGAGATAATGTGAAGATTTATCAAGGCGTGACGCTCGGCGCGAAGAGTTTCGACCTCGATGAAAACGGAAATCCGGTGAAAGGCGTGCCGCGACACCCTATAATTGGGAACAATGTGGTAATATATTCCAACGCCTCTATATTGGGCCGCGTAACAATAGGCGACAATGCGGTTATAGGTGGAAATATATGGGTCACCAAAGATGTGGAACCGGGGGAAAAATTGATACAGGCGAAAGCTAATAACATACTAAGACTAAAGAATTAATGAAACCCGAAACTTACGAAATGGTTGCTAAGACCTTTCAAGGTCTTGAAGAAATTCTCGCTGACGAGCTGCGCGGAATAGGGGCGCAGAATGTTACGGTGGGCCGACGCATGGTTTCCTTTGAAGGTGACAAGGAAATGATGTATCGGGCGAATTTAAGCTGCCGCACCGCTTTGAGAATTTTGAAACCGATTGTGAAGTTCACCGCCGATGACCCTGATTCTCTTTATGAGATGACAAAAGAGTTTGACTGGACAACAGTTATGACTGTCGATAAGACATTTTCTATAGATCCGGTGGTAAATTCGGAGATATTTACTAATTCACGGTTCGTGACCTATCGTGTGAAAGACGGTATCGTTGACTTCTTTAAAGACCGCTTTGGAGCCGACCGACGTCCGGGAGTGCGCTTGCAAGATGCCGATGTAATGATTAACGTGCATATTGACGACAACCGCATAACTTTGTCGCTCGATTCCTCCGGAGAATCATTGCATAAACGTGGATATAGGGTGGCTCAGACTGAAGCGCCGATTAACGAGGTGCTTGCCGCAGGAATAATACTAAAAAGCGGATGGAGGGGAGGAGCGCCGTTTGTCGATCCGATGTGCGGATCTGGAACTTTCCTGATCGAAGCCGCATTGATCGCCGCAAACATCAATCCCGGAGTATATCGCAAGAGTTTCGCATTCGAGCATTGGAGCGATTTCGACGAAGAGTTGTTTGAACAGTTATATAACGATGATTCTAATGAACGCGAGGTTGACTTCCCGATCATTGGAGCCGATATATCGCCTAAAGCAATTGCTATCGCCGAAAAGAATGTAAAACAAGCCGGTGTGGGAAAATACGTATCCCTTGAAATAAAACCGCTCTCTCAATGGAAATCAGCTCCTGAGGAAGGTGTGCTCGTAACAAATCCGCCTTACGGCGAACGCATATCTGTCGATGATATGGAAGGCCTTTACAGCCTGCTGGGCACAAAGCTAAAAAGAGTGTTCAAAGGGTATCACTCCTGGATTATCGGATATAAGGATGAATACTTCAATCGCATCGGATTGACCCCGTCGGTGAAGATGCCGATTCTTAACGGTGCCCTTGAATGTGAATTAAGGGAATATATTACTTTTGACGGTGATTATAAGAGTTTCCGGCGTGAGGGAAATAGCCTGAATAAACAACACGATGATCGGAAACTCACAAAACATCGCCGCTTGACCGACACGGAATGGCGCATGGATGCCCGCAAACGAGGATTCGGAGGGAAAAATGGCCGCAAATTTTCTGACGATCGGGATGATGACGACTTCGACGATCGTCGCAAATCTCGGTACAAGGACAACCGCAAAGGCGCAGACAAGTTTAAAGAACGCAAAGATGACGGCAACCGCCGCTTTAAGGATGAACGCAAGGATAGCAAGTTCAAGCGTGATTTCAACGGTTCACATCGTAAGGAGGAACGCCGCCGCAGTCCGTTGGAAGAGAATTATAAGAAACGCCCGTTTGAACGCAAGCGTGAGGAACGTGAACGTGCCGCGCGTGAATATGAGAAAAAGGAGGAGCGCCGAAAGAGCGAAACCATCGACTCCGAAAATCCACTCGCTCTACGCCGCAATGAACAAGCGCTGAAAAGCATTATAGGCCGTCAGCCGTCAATTCCGGCGATGAGAAAGCGCAAAGGCTGGAAAGCCGGAGATTCATCCGATGAAAGTAAAAACGAAAATTAAGAGCTTGTAAAAAAATGTGCGCAATGAATAAAATAAACGTCCTGTTGCTCGGATCGGGCGGCCGCGAGTCGGCTCTTGCATGGAAAATTAGCCAAAGTCCTCTCCTTGAAAAACTATTTATTGCCCCGGGAAATGGAGGGACTTCGCAATACGGTGAAAATGTCAACATTTCGCCCATTGATTTTCCCGCAATTGAAAAATTCGTAACCGACAATCAAATTTCAGTTATAATCGCCGGAAACGAGGATCCGCTTGTAAAAGGAATTTATGATTATTTCAATGAACGCGGCATACTGGTTGTGGGACCGAGTCAGGCTGGCGCTGCTCTTGAAGGCAGCAAGGACTTTGCCAAGCAGTTCATGGTGCGTCATAATATCCCCACCGCGCGCTATCGCAGCTTCAATGCCGACAATATAGAGGAGGGATATAAGTTTCTTGAAAGCCTCAAGGCGCCCTACGTGCTGAAAGCTGATGGTCTTGCCGCCGGCAAGGGTGTTTTGATTCTGCCCACTCTTGAGGAAGCGAAGGCTTCATTGAAGGAGATGCTGTCGGGAATGTTTGGCGCGTCATCGGCTACAGTTGTCATTGAAGAGTTCCTTTCAGGCATCGAATGCTCGGTATTCGTGCTTACTGACGGCAAGGATTACCGTGTTTTGCCTGTTGCAAAGGATTATAAACGTATCGGCGAGGGTGACACCGGCTTGAACACCGGAGGAATGGGTGCCGTGAGCCCCGTGGTGTTTGCCGATGACGAGTTTATGGCAAAGGTGCGTGAACGCATTATTGAACCAACTGTGAACGGTCTCGCCGCAGAGGGAATCACTTACAGAGGATTCATTTTCCTTGGGTTGATCAACGTCGAGGGAGATCCCATGGTTATTGAATACAATGTCAGAATGGGCGATCCCGAGACTGAGGCAGTGATGCTGAGAGTGGACAGCGACTTGCTTGAGCTTATGATCGCAGCCGCCAATGGCAACCTCGGAGATATGCCGCTTAACATAGATCCCCGTCCGGCTGTGACTGTGATGATGGTGTCGGGCGGTTATCCGGGCAGTTATGAAAAGGGTAAGGTGATCTCCGGGCTTGACAATGTTGACGGCAGCATCGTGTTTCATGCCGGCACGAAAGCCGATGGCAACAATATTGTGACTTCCGGCGGACGAGTGCTTTCGGTAAGCTCTTACGGAGAAACAGTTGCCGACGCTCTTGCCAAGAGCTATGAGAATATCGCCCGCATAAACTTTGACGGCAAATATAGCCGCCGCGATATCGGCAAAGATTTGTTGAATTACAAAAAATAAAAATTGAAAGAGCAGGAGGTAACGCGGTTCGTGCAATCACGCAATGCATTTTTCATAGTGCTTTGCGTGTCGTTTGCCGCCGCAATCCTCGCTTTCTATTCGGGGAAAGTGATCCCTGTGAGCGGAAATGACGGATTCGGGCTGCCGTCGCTTAATGAATGGATTTCCGGACGGGAAACATCTCTATACATCGCGCTTGCCATTTGCGCGATGCAAGCATTTTTGCTGATATATATAAATCAGCGGTACAATCTGTTGCGCACGTCATCGCCTATGTTCGCCGGAGCGTTCCTCGTCATGCAATGCGCGGTGCCGTCAGTGTCGGGACAGGTTTCTGATGGTTTAATGCTATGCCTGTTGGTGATCCTTGCCGTCATCCCTCTTTTCTCTATGTTCCAAAAGCCTCACCACACCCGAAGCATATATATCGTTTTCTGCATACTCGCATTCGGCTCACTCACCGACTACGCTTATGTGGCCTATATGGCGGCATTCCTTATCGGATGCTTCCAAATGCAGTGTCTGTCGTTCCGCGGCCTTCTCGCTATTATCCTCGGAATCATAACCCCGTTATGGATTCTCGCCGGATTCGGCGCCATAGACCCCACAAGCTTCAAACTGCCTGAATTTGTGGGCGTCTTTGAGGCATTGAACGGCCATCAATTGCTACGCATAATAGTGTATACCGCTATTACGTTGATAATAGGCTGTGTGCTCGGGACGTGGAATCTGATAAAAATCTACAGCTACAATTCACGCACAAGGGCTTATAACGGTTTCTGGATGGTGCTGTCGGTCACTACAGTGGCGTTGCTCTTCGTGGATTATTTCCATTGGTTCATTTATATCCCTATGCTTAATTGCTGCACTGCGGTGCAGATAGGGCACTTTTTCGCCATCAATCAATTGAAACGCGGTTACTTCCTTGTGGTGTGCTTCATATTGGTGTATGCCGGAATCTATATTTGGAATTTTGTGGTATGAATGTCATAATCGAAAAAAATATACCTTTTATCCACGGGTGTCTTGACAATGTTGCCAATGTGAGCTATCTTGGTGCGGGTGAGATCACACGCGAAGTGATGAAAGATGCTGATGCGCTTATCACTCGCACCCGCACCCGATGTGACGCTTCGTTGCTCGAAGGATCAAGGTGTAAATTTATCGCTACCGCTACCATCGGCACTGACCATATCGATCTGGATTATTGCCGGAATAATGGCATAACCGTTGCCAATGCGCCGGGGTGCAACGCTCCCGCAGTGGCTCAATACGTGTTTGCGTCCATCGCCGCGCTATTGAATGGACGCAATCCGGCCGACTTGACAATAGGCATAGTGGGAGTGGGCAATGTGGGCAAGATTGTGGAGCGATGGGCACGGCAACTCGGATTCAAAGTGCTGCTTTGCGATCCTCCCCGAAGCGAGCGCGAGGGCAATAATGCTTTTTGCGATTTTACAACCATACTTCGCAAATGTGACATCATCACATTTCACACACCATTAACCTGTACGCGCGAAAGTAGCCATCCTACCTACCATTTACTGGGAACCAACACGGCATATTTGATCAACCAACACCCCATTATTATCAATGCCGCGCGAGGTGGAATAATTGATAATTCGCTGATTGTCAACCTACTCGATGATAATATAATAGAAGCCGCCGTAATAGACTGTTGGGAGAACGAGCCTAACATTTCTAAAGCCCTGTTAGACAGTGCGTTTATTGCCACTCCACACATTGCCGGATACTCTTTGGAAGGCAAAATCCGCGCCACGCAAATGTCGCTCAACTCATTCTGTCAACACTTCAATCTTGCACCTATAAAGCTAAAAGAATCAGTCGATTACGGTGCCGCCAAAAGCGTCACATGGCAATCAATAACAGATAGTTACTCCCCACTGGCCGACACCGTCGCGCTCAAGCACAACCCCTCGCACTTCGAGCGCCTCCGCAACAATTACACCTACCGTCCCGAAGTAAAATAACCCCCTGACGCACAACCACTAATTTAACGGAGCAGCACGGGCCACAAGTAGTGGTTTAGCTTGTGTATCAACGCTTTCTCTTGTCCTCCGCAATAGGCGTCGCATATAGCGTGAAACCGTGGAGAATGTGACATTTCCCGAAGATGCGCGAGTTCATGACACACGATGTAATTCCTTAGTTCAGAGGGGAGAAACAGATTCATATAACTCAAATGTATATCCCCTCGTGACGAACATTTACCCAAAGTCTTGAATCCGTTCATTATCGCCCATGAGCGAGGCGACACTCCGAGTTCGGCGGCAATAGTTTTGGCTTCGGGCAGCAGTATGTCGGCAGCGACATCGCGGGCTATGTTGCAGATGATGCGGGATATGCCTTGCTTCACGTTCAGGCTGTCAAAGTCAAGAAGCGTTCCCACTTCGATATAGGCTTTGCGGTCTTTGACGGTGCCCCACACATTGTGCGGTTGATGGGACTGCCTGCTTATCAAGAATGTGAATCCCGGCGCTTCTATCGATTGATTTTCATAAAATGCCACTTCCGGCTTCCGAGCAATAATAGAATCAGCCATTCGGTCAACACAAGAGACAACAGCGTGCCTGTCAATCGCTTCAGGGAAAATAAAGACTGCGACACCGTTTTTCCAACGGGCGCTTATTTTTGATGTATTTTTACGGAAAGTAAGCTCAATCATCCCAATTTTAGGATGAAGCCGTTTCACCGCTTGTCTACTCCCCATAACAGTTTGGATCTCAATGTTTCAATAAACTGATGCCCGCTGCACTGGACGACTTTTGTCACAAACGGCGCCCGCCGCATAACCACAGTCGTGCCCTCTGCCATAGAAAAAGATCTACCGTCAAGGCTGATACGATAAGATTCACTTCGGGAACGGGTTGTGACCGACACAACACCCGTGTCGCTCACAACGAGCGGACGCATGGTGAGCGAGTGAGCCGCAATAGGCGATATGATCCACACGGGAGCGTGCGGTTCTACTATAGGACCGCCAACCGACAGATTATAACCCGTAGAACCGGTAGGGGTGGATATAATCAACCCATCGGCGCGATAATTGGCGACTTTCACCCCGTCAATCAACGCATACATATCAACCATGGAAGATGTGTCGTTTTTCATTATCGCCACCTCATTCAACGCATACAGAGGATGCGACATATCAGAGTCCGGACTTGTCACCTCAATCATAGAGCGCGGTTCTATACGGTAATGTCCGGAGAAAATGTCGTCGAGCGACGATTCAAGATTTTCAATCGACGCATCGGCAAGATACCCAAGATGTCCGGTATTTATACCCAATATAGGTATCTCTTTCGCGCCAATCCATTGAGCGGTATGAAGAAAAGTGCCGTCGCCGCCGATACTCATCGCCAAAGCGGCGTCAAAATCTTGATCTTTTATTATTTCGTTCACCTCCGGAGGCTCGGGTAAAGAACGCGCCAAATATTCGTAGAACGACGCTTCCATCGCCACACAAACATTTCTTTGCGACAAGATTTTGAACAATTTGTCAATCCCGTCAATGTACCGCTCCTGATATGTGTTGCCGAATACTGCGATTCTCATAATACGAATTAAAAACTCATTTAAATATCCAAATAACGCATAAATTCCCTCGCCCGCTCCATCATCTCACTTGCAGGCATCCCACCGGGAGTCGCAATTTCAATTGTTTCATATCCATAGCGTGCGAGCGACTTGGCCACCGATTCACCTCGACTGTGGTTCACCCTAAGCATGACCGTGGTGAGGCTGTCAGGCTCTGTGCCGGCAGTCACATTCAAGTTCAAGAGGTGGGCGTCAGCGTCTTCAACCGCATGGGCTATCGCCGAGGCGCTATATTGGCTGGGAGGACAAGTGATTGTCAGCTCCGCGCTCTCGTCAAGCTGAGGGAATAATCCGGCAACAGCTTTTATCATCGCATCCTTATCGATTACGCCGATCGGCGCTTCAGTCACATCATCTATCACAGTCACAACATCCTCGCCCGACGCCATACGTTCCAAAACCATCGTCAAGGGAGCTGAGGCGTTAACGGGCTTTTTTTGCCCGCGAAAAGCCTTTTTATCATCTTGCGGTGAGTTCAATTGAGTATTTTGCGTGAAAATGGCATCTTTTGCTGTCAAAACTTTTCGTTGTTTTATTATTTCTGATTACTTTTGCAGTTGCATTTGTTGTATATGGTTACAAATATAGGCATTTTTTGCGATATTATCTGTAACATTTACATTATAACAACAATTTAGAATCTAAATTTGAGTTTTTTAATGATGACAAATTTAAGTGTTAACATTAATAAGATAGCGACATTGCGTAACGCGCGTGGCGAAAATGTCCCCAACGTCGAACACGTTGCAGTGGATTGTGAGGCGTTCGGAGCCAACGGAATCACCATTCATCCCCGCCCCGATGAGCGCCACATACGCCATTCCGATGTTTTCGCGCTGCGTCCGCTTGTAAAAACTGAGTTTAATATCGAGGGGTATCCCAGTCCTGAGTTCATCGACCTTGTGCTTAAAGTAAAACCCGAACAGGTAACTTTAGTCCCCGACGCGCCAGATGCTATCACCTCATGCGCCGGATGGGACGTGAAAGCCAACCATGCGTTCTTGTCGGAGATTGTCGACCGCTTCAAAGAAGCCGGCATAAGAACGTCAATATTCGTTGACCCCGACGATGAAGCGGTCAAGCTTGCCGCATCGACCGGAGCTGACAGAGTGGAACTTTACACAAAGCCCTACGCCGATAATTACAGCCGTAATCCCGAAGCTGCCATCGAGCCGTATATACGTGCGAGCCGCGCCGCTCACAATGCAGGAATAGGGGTTAACGCCGGGCATGACCTCAACCTTGAAAATTTGAAATATTTTCATGCCAATATGCCCTATCTCAACGAAGTGTCGATAGGACACGCATTAATCGCCGACGCGCTATACCTCGGATTAAAGGAGACGATAAGGCAGTATAAAGAGTGTCTCGCCTGATATTTATAATCTATCATTAATCACAATTATGTCACTGTTAAACATGATCTCCGCCCAGACAATAGAGTCATTGACCGATACTGTCGCTGTGATGGAAAATGAAATAACAACTGCCGCCGCAACAACACAGCCGGTGGAATTGTCGGTGTGGGAACTATGCATAAAAGGCGGTTTCATCATGATTCCGCTGGCTCTCCTACTATTAATTTGCATTTACATCTTCATCGAGCGTTACATAGTGATCTCTCGCGCCGACAAACAGGATGCGTCATTCATGAAACGCATCAAGGATTACATTCATGAAGGCGAGATTGAAAGCGCGAAAAATCTTTGCAAAAAGACCGACACGCCTTACAGCCGATTGATTCTAAAAGGAATCACCCGCATAGGACGCCCGATGAACGACGTGCTGGTGGCAATTGAAAATACCGGCAACCTTGAAATCGCCGATCTCGGCAAAGGATTGCCTTGGCTCGCAACGACAGCGGCAGGAGCGCCAATGCTCGGGTTCCTCGGCACTGTTGTCGGTATGGTAGAGGCGTTCTTCGCTCTCGCCAATGCCGGTTCATCGGCAAATGTAACCGTTCTCGCAGGAGGCATTTACGAAGCTCTCGTGACAACGGTAGCCGGTCTTACGGTAGGCATCATCGCCCTGTTCGCTTACAATGCTCTTGTGGCACGCATCAATGGCGTTATGAAACTCCTTGAGGGAAAAACTATGGAATTTATGGATCTGCTCAATGAGCCGGCTTAATACTGATTGACGATGGCTTTACGACGCCCACATGACATGATGGCAATGTTTTCAATGGCATCAATGACCGATGTCATATTCCTGTTGCTCATCTTTTTCATGATAACTTCGACATTCGTGTTTCCCACCGCGCTGGAAGTGAATCTGCCTCAAAGCTCGGTACAGACGGCCCTTAAACCGGGCACACGAGTATATATCGACAAGGATAGCAATCTGTTTGCGTCATTCGGCGATGAAGAACCAACCCCCATACAGGGCGACGCGCTGTTAGCGTTTCTTCGTCTCGCGCAGCAGAATGAACCCGAAGGTTTTATCGCAATATATGCCGACGAGGAGGTGCCTTACGGAAAAATTGTGGAGGTGCTCGACATGGGCTCCCGCAACAATCTGAAAATGGTGCTCGCCACAAAACCGGCTCAAACTTCGGTTGCCAAACCACAGCAATCTCTATGACCCAATCGCAGAAAGACCATATAATAGCAAGCATCTCCACGGTCGTAATAGCAGTTCTCTTGCTGTTCGGACTTACCATGCTCTATTATAAGGTTGATCCGGCTATGTTGGAAGAGCGCACATGGCCTCCGGTCGATTCAAGCGAGATCGTGTTCGGTGGAGAATATGTGAGCCTTGGCGATATGCCACTCCCCTCCAATCGAGAAAATTCATCCCCGGCGCCTGAATCAGCGCCTGAAAATCCCGGCGTTGAGGGCACAGATATGGCCGACGCAGGCATAAAAGCGGATGCAGCCGAGCAACTTGTGTCGACTGAAACAGAATCGACCATGGCAGTCGACAAGAAAGCGACGCCTGAAAAAACAGGCCCGACAAAGGAGGAGATCGCTGAACAGCAACGCATAAAACGCCAAAAAGAAGAAGCAGAGAAACAAGCCAAAATAAAAAATCGGATGAAATCCGGGTTCAGCAGCAGCAATAAAGGCTCGGGAAATCCGGGCTCGGAAAACGGAAATGCCTCAACAGGAGCATTGTCAGGCGCGCCGGGACACACCCTTAAAGGCCGCACGGCACAATCGTGGGGGCGCCCTAAAAGCACTGTGTCAGGCTCTGTCCAAGTAAAGGTACGGGTCAACCGACAAGGTTATGTGGTGGGAAACCCCGAGATTGTGGGTGGAACAGCTCCTGCGGCATCAAGCGCGGCGGTAAGGCAAAGTTGCATCGAAGCGTCGCGTAACTCCCGGTTCTCAGTGAGCCTTGAAGCTCCTGCCGAACAAGTGGGAATCATAACATGGAAATTTGAATAAACACAAGTCATATAGATGAAAAAATATCGCATTATAAACAATTCGCTCGGCTGGCTGATGTTTGTCATCGCAGCGGTGACCTATCTGCTCACGCTCGAGCCTACCGCCAGCTTCTGGGATTGCCCCGAATTCATCTCTCAGGGTTACAAATTGGAAATAGGCCATCCGCCGGGAAACCCGATTTTCATGCTTGCCGCTCGTTTCTTCGTCAATTTCGCCCCTGATGCGGCTCATGTGGCTCTGGCCGTCAACACAATGTCGGCTCTATTGAGCGCGGGCACAATATTGCTTCTCTTTTGGACTGTCACGCACCTCGTGAAACGCCTTGTAGTAGCCGACGACGCGACCGAATTATCATTGGCACAGATGATCGTCATCTTCGGCTCAGGTATATGCGGCTCATTGGTTTACACTTGGAGCGACACATTTTGGTTCTCGGCTGTGGAAGGTGAAGTCTACGCATTCTCATCATTCTGCACTGCGTTAGTGTTCTGGCTCATCCTAAAATGGGAAAATCGGGCAGATATGCCGCACAGCGACCGTTATCTTGTCCTGATATCCTACGTAATCGGCATCTCGATCGCAGTCCACTTGCTCAACTTGCTGTGTATTCCTGCGATTGTTCTTGTATTCTATTATAAGAAATTCTCAAACCCCAACGCCAAAGGCTCACTGCTCGCCCTTGCGGTGTCATTTGTCATCGTAGGTCTAATTCTTTACGGCCTTGTTCCCGGATTCATTGAAATAGCTCAATATTTTGAGTTGCTTTGCGTGAATACGTTCGGAATGAGCTATAACTCGGGAACATTGATCTACACCGTCATTTTACTTGGCGTTATGGGATGGGCTATCAGCGAGCTTTACCGCCAACGCAGCGCTTTTATGATAAAAATCTCCTCATTGCTCACCATCGTGCTGTCAGGGATTCCGTTCATAGGTGACAATCTGTGGATTCCGGTAATATTTATAGCCGCATTGTGTTTCTACCTGTTCAAGATCATGAAGCGTGTGCCGGTAAGAATACTTAATGTAGTGATATTAAGCATATTTGTCATATTTATCGGATATTCATCATACGCGTTGCTGCTCATTCGCTCATCGGCACACACACCAATGAACCAAAACGCGCCCGACAATGTGTTCGCGCTCAGTTCCTATCTAAACCGTGAGCAGTATGGCGACCGCCCATTGTTCTACGGACAGACGTTCAACTCGGGAATCGTTTATCAAGTAGACGCGCAGGGACGTCCGCAAGCCGTGAAAAAAGCGGGTAAAACGCTCTACGGCAAGACGGTGAAAACATCTCCCGATCAGCCCGACCGCTATGAAGTGATCGGCAACAAGACCGAATATGAGATGAATCCGGAGCTTAATATGCTCTTCCCGCGAATGTATGACGGCAAATTCGCAACCCAATACAAAGAGTGGACCGGAATGACCGGAACACCTGTGCAGGTAAGCCCCTACCGCAACACCGACGGAAGCGTGTATCCGGCAGGAACCACCACAAAAATCAAGCCCACGTTCCTTGAAAATCTGCGATTCTTCTTCAACTATCAGCTCAACCACATGTATTGGCGATATTTCATGTGGAATTTCGTTGGTCGTCAAAACGATATTCAAGGCAACGGCGAAGTGACTCACGGCAACTGGATATCAGGAATTCCGTTCATTGACAACGCGCGTCTCGGCGATCAGTCGTTGCTCCCCGATGATTTGGGCAAAGACAACAAAGGACACAACGTGTTCTTTATGCTTCCTCTTATACTCGGAATAATCGGTTTACTCTGGCAGTCGTTTGTGTCAAAACGAGGCATAGAGCAATTCTGGGTTGTGGCGTTCCTATTCTTCATGACCGGTATCGCCATCGTGCTTTATCTTAACCAGACACCCAATCAGCCGCGTGAGCGTGATTACGCGTTTGCCGGTTCGTTCTACGCGTTCGCTATATGGGTCGGCATGGGCGTAGCCGGAATATGGCATCTGATTAAGATGTATGTTGATAAAAAGAAAAAATCAGATGGCAAAATGTCGAATATCGCTGCGGTCATAGCCGCCGTAATCGGTGTGCTTGTGCCGCTGCAAATGGTTTCTCAGACATGGGATGACCACGATCGATCTGACCGCTACACGACCCGAGACTTCGGTATGAACTACTTGTCAAGCCTCGAACCGAACGCAATAATCTTCACCAATGGCGACAACGACACTTTCCCCTTGTGGTATGCGCAAGAGGTTGAAGGTTACCGCACCGACGTGAGGGTGGTGAATATGTCGTATCTGACTACCGACTGGTATGTCGACCAACAGAAACTCCCCGCCTACGACGCCGACGCTATCGATATGCTTGCGACATCCGATGTGTACGCCCACGACAAGCGTCAATTTAACTACTTCCTTACCCCCGACACCACAAAAGTCAGTGTTATGTCGGCTCTGAAAGCCCTTTATTCCGACGACGCCAAAAAGAACGACTGGGGGTTATATGAAGTCAAATATCCGAATATGTATATTCCCATCGACAAAGAGGCCATGTTGAAAACCGGCAGAATCACTCCTGCGGAACTCCCGGCTGTCGAGGAATACATTGACGCCGACCAGCGTGAGGAGCCGGAAGGCGGATTACGACTCAGCAACGTAATAGCTCTCGATATGCTCGCCACCAACGCCGCTAAAGGTTGGGAGCGCCCCATATATTTCGCCATGACTGTGCCCGACAGCTATTATCTGAATCTGTCGAAGTATATGCGTTCTACAGGTATGGCTAACGAGATTACGCCGTTCCTCAATAAGGATTACGACGATTACCACATCGCAGTCGACACCGAACGGGCTTACGATAATATCGTGAACAAGTTCCGTTGGGGCGGCATTGACAAAACAGAATCGGCCGACGACATATACCTTGACGAAACCATTCGACGCATGGTAAATACTACCCGCAGCTCAATGCTCGACCTCACAACCGCTCTCTACAATGAGGGTGTGGTGATGGAGATGGCTCTTGAAAAGGACAGCGCGTCGATAGATGACGCCAAGAAAGCCGAGATTAAGGCGATGATTAAGGATCGTTACGCCAAAGCGCAGGAGGTCATCGACCTGATGATGGAAAAACTGCCGCTATACGTAGCACCTCTCAGCCCCCCCACAATGGGAACACAAATCGCCAACATATACTCCCGCCTTGCCGATGTCACCGGCGATGCCGCGAATCAAGAGAAAGCCATGGAGATGCTCACTGACGACATTAATAGGTACAAGCAATATGTAATATATTTCCAGAGCCTTACTCCGGCACAGTTGTCGACATTGACAATCACCGACCGATATATCTACGACACATACTTCATCTCATTGTTGCATACATACGCAGAACTTGGGGGCGACATTCAAGAACTTATGAAGAATCTGCAAAGTGAAGGTGTGAACTTCTCAAGATATTTCCCCGGAACCCAGAACAAGCAGTGATGAAGTGGCCCCATTTGAAATTTATCGAACAACCGCCGTTGCTCTACCGCATCCTATTCCCGGAAGCAATATGGCGCATAAAGCGTAAAAAGCAAAAGGTGGTATACCTTACATTCGACGACGGTCCGATACCCGAGGTGACGCCTTGGGTTTTGGACTTGCTGGACTATTACAAGATAAAAGCCACTTTCTTCCTTGTGGGCGACAATGTGAAACGCAACCCGCAACTGCTTGAGGAGATAAAGCGGCGCGGCCACAGTTGGGGCAACCACACAATGAATCATCTTCTGGGGTTTAAGGAGAGATCGAGAGTGTACCTGCGCAATATAATGAGCGCTGACGACATCATCGACAGCTCCTTATATCGTCCGCCTCACGGCCTTATGCGTTGGGGGCAAGCCAAGATTATCAAAGAGCATTTCAACATCGTGATGTATGACTTGGTTACCCGCGATTATTCATCGAAGCTCACCGGCGAAGAAGTACTTAAAAATGTGAAGCGGTTTGTCAGAAAAGGCTCTATAATTGTATTCCACGATTCCCTCAAAGCAGAACGCAATCTGCGTTACGCTTTGCCGAGAGCTATCGATTGGCTGAAAGAGCAAGGCTATGAGTTCGCGCCTATCCCCATGTAGCGAATCGCTCCGAGAGCTGGCCGGCGCGTACGGAATAACCGCGGTAGGTATCGCCGACGCCCTACCGGTTGAAGCCGATGCCGCTGAGACATACCGTGAATGGATCAACGCCGGGCATAATGCCGGAATGGATTATCTCGACCGCTACAATGATGTGCGCGAGGATCCGCGGCTGTTGCTTGACGGAGCAAAAAGCATAATCGTGTGCGCCTTCAATTATTACCCTGCGGAAAAACGCAATAAATCACTTCCTGAGTTCTCAATCTATTCCTATGGTAAAGATTACCACGAAGTGATAAAGACGCGCCTGAACGGCTTCTCTGCCCTATTGCGCGAAGAGTTTGGAGGCGAGACGCGTGTATGCGTGGACACCGCGCCTTTAAGGGAGCGATATTGGGCGCGGAAAGCGGGGATTGGATTCATCGGCCGCAACAATCAGTTGATAATACCGGGCTGTGGCTCTTGTTTCTTTTTAGGAGAGATTATAACGACTTTCAGATATCAGCCCGACGAGCCTTGCCGGTTAAGTTGCGGCGATTGCATGGCTTGCGTAAACACATGCCCGGGCAACGCTATTCTTGACAACGGCACTATCGACGCGCGCCGATGCCTCTCCTATCTCACAATAGAACATCGAGGGGAATTTGCTGAAGGGACGACGCTCGGCAACCATATTTACGGCTGCGATATATGCCAGGAGGTGTGCCCGCATAATCAAGGCGCCAAGCCGACAGACATTGAAGAATTTTCTCCTACCGAGGCTTTTCTCAATCTCGACCGTGACGCTATCGCCGGGCTTACTCCGGAACGATTTAATTCCATATTCCGCCACTCGGCCATCCGCCGCGCCAAGCTCGCCGGCCTATTGCGCAATCTGCGCCATCTAAAAATGGATTAATATCTTGATACAAACGGTTAAAAGAAAACAAAAAACAGAAGATATGACTATAAAAATATCTTCTGTTTCTTGTGGGTTTATTCTGTGTCTTTTTACAATCTTGACACAGCCATATTGTATTTATGACCGATTACTGAATCGACCCGTCGACAGTCCAGTTGTCAGGCTCAATATTGTAATTGATAAGCTTGTTATAGTCAGTTTCACGATTAGGAATACACAAGCACCAGTTGTTCTTTCCCGAAGTTGTGAAAGAACCGCCGGTAGATCCTGTACCGGACAACTGCGGGTGCCAGTTTCCTCCTTCACTCCAGCCTTTGCGCACATTGTCTATGTTCCAGCGCTTAGCGTCGAAATAGTGGCGTCCTTCACCCCAAAGGTCGAAACGCTTGTAAAGCTTCACTTCAGTCAGAAGATCGTCGCCGGTCTTAGCGCAGGTGTAATCGCTCTGATAAGGCTTAACCGCTTCCTCAAGAAGCTGCTGGACCTTAGTGTCGTTGCCGCCGATCATGCAGAGGGCTTCAGCCTCATTGTAGATCATCTCGGCGGCGCGCATAATGGGCACACAACCGATTGAGCGGTCAGATATCGTCAAGAACTTGGTCGACATATAAGCGTAAATATATGTGCCGCTGTAAAGACGAGACGAATACTCCTTTTTCACACGGTCATAAAAAGTTCCTTTTGTCGCTCTTCCTGAATCAGATGTGCTCCAGCCCGACTCTCCATCCTGAGGCACCATGAATATGTCATAACGAGCGTCGGTAGAAGGAATCTGTTCGATAAGCCCCTTGTCAATAGAACCGATATTCTTATAACCTTTCGATGATCCTGTGTTCGAGCCTACGTAAGCGAAGAAACCGTAAACGCCGAGATTTTCAACTTCATCGGTATAGGTTTCCCACATCCATTCGTCATTGGGAGTATTGAAACCGTCCCAATAGTCATCAGCCGACATCAAGTCATAATCTTGACGAGCGAGAGCGGCATGGGTAGCGGCGGTCTGCCAATCCTGTTTTGCCAAAGCGGCTCGGGAATAAACACCATGGGCAACAGATGCGTCGGTACGCCACAATTCATCGGAATAACGCTCAAGAGACGACTTGGAGAAGCGTTCCAAAGCCTCATCAAGATCCTTATATATCTGGTCATAAACCTGAGCGAGTGAAGCGCAAGCTATATCGCCGGTTTCAGTGTCAAGACGCAAGGGCACACCGCGGCTCGCGCCATTGCGGGAATCAACCCAACGCTTACTGTAAAGAGCTACAAGCTGGGTATAGGCATGAGCGCGGTAAACGAGAGCTTGAGCCACATAGAAGTCACGCTCCTCTTGCTCGCCGGGAGTATCGTCGCCATTAATTATCACGGCGTTAGCGCCGGCAATAAGTTTATAGTAATAATACCACGGGAAGTAAACTGCCCCACTGGTGCCACTTTCGTTATAATTTGAATTGATGATGTCGAGGTAACTTGTGGCGTTGCTGTACTGAGCGTCGGCGCTGCGGTAAGAACCATACCATAGCGAGATGGTGGCCTCGCCATTGTAGCCCTGGCGGCCGAAACCGCTGGAAGAGTACTCTTCCGACATAATCGCGCTAAGACCATTTACCGCGCCGTCAAGCATATCGGTGGAAGCAAATATCGACGGTGTCGCTACATCACCCTCGGGAGCCACATCCAAGTAATCATCGGAGCATCCGGCCAACGACAGCGCTCCGAGAGCGAAGATTGATGCTAATATTTTATTATTCATATAGATTCAGATTTATTAGAATGATACGTTAAGACCAAATGTGTAAACACGGGGAAGAGGCATCATATTGTACACATATCCGCTCATGTACTGTGAAACAGGCATACCCTGACGCTTGGTGTGGGTGTAGACGTTCTCAGCAGTGAAGAACACCTGGGCGGAGGTGAGAGTCAGCGGACGCAAAACCGACTTCGGCAAGCGGTAAGAGAAGTTGATGTTCTTCAAGCAAATATAGTCGCGGCTTGTCAAGAAGCGGTCAGATGTCACAGTATTGTATTCCTCGGCATAGTTGATAATCGGATTGATTGAACGGTTGATTCGATCGGGAGAATCAGCGGTCATCCCTTCGGGAGCGCCGTTCCAAGAGTTGAGAATATCAACATGGTAGTTGCGCACATTTTTTGAATCCACCGACAGCAATGAGTAGTAACCGGAGTCAAGAATCTTACCGCCAAACGAGTAGGTCATCATCACTGACAGGCTGAAGTTCTTGTAAGAAACATTTCCTGTTACAGAACCGAAAACCTTAGGCATCGCCTGTCCACGCCAGTCGCGCTTGGCATAGGTAGTGTTGTTTACGTAATATTTACCATTGATAAGCTTATAGTCGTCGGCATCAAGTTCAGAGGAAATGAGTTCACCGTTTTCGTATGTACCTCCTATAATGCTTCCATCGTCAGCAACAATGTGGTAGTCTTCAAGATCAGCGTCATAGAGGCTCATACCGTCCATCATGTCCACACCGGCCCAGTGGTAGGTGTACCATTCATAGCGGCTCTTACCCTCCACAATCTTCTGAGAACCTGAGATGATGCCATCCTTGTTCTGCTCGGGGAGCTTGACAATCTTGTTCTTAAGGGTGGTAAGGTTGGCGGCGATGTTCACAATCCAGTCGCGGTTAGTGAAGATGTTGACGTCAGTGTTGATTTCGATGCCGCGGTTGGAGATAGTTCCAAGGTTCTTGGTGATGGTGCTGGTTGCGGTGCTCGTGCTTGTGCCGCCGGCTGAAATGGGGTTGTAAACGTCGAAGAGAAGGTCTTTGTTGCGCTTGTCGTAGTATTCAACGCTGAGATTCCAGCGGTTGAACAAACGGCCTTCGAGAGCAACGCCCCATGATTCTCCGGTTTCCCACTTCAAATCAGGATTACCTATCTGGTTGATATAGTAAGCGGCATAACCTCCCTTTGTGGTTGGTTCGTAAGTGTTATAGTATGCGTAGTATGACGCACCTGCGTCATTACCCACTTGACCCCAGTTGGCGCGGAGCTTACCATCGGTGATCCAAGTTTGGCCTTTCATAAACTCTTCGCCTGTGAACAGCCAGTTGGCGCCGACTGACCCGAAGTTACCCCAACGTGAATTCTTGCTGAAACGAGAAGAACCGTCACGACGGAAAGACCCTTCGATATTGTAGCGGTCATTGTAGGTATACTGTACACGTCCGAGATAAGATTCGGTGCGATAGCGGTCACGATATCCGGTGAGGTCGGAGATCGTGTTGAAGTTGCTCAACGCCTCAAGGCCTTCGAGGTTCACATCAGTCTTGCGGCCGTAAGTATAGTCGCGGTGATATGAATAATTCTCATGGCCGAGGAGCACATTGATATAGCTATTGCCGTAAGTGTGGTTCCAGTTGATTTGCTGTTGGAAGGTCCATGTCTTATAGTTGTAAATCGTCTTGGAGAGCTTACCGTTGGTACCCTTTGCTGAGCCGCCTATTACCGATGAACCGTAGCTTGTGGATTCCTGGTTGCGGGTGCTGAGGTTGCCTTTTACGGTAGCAGTGAACCCGTAAGGAAGGATGATGTCAGCATAAGCTGTCGAATTGGTAGTGTTGCGGATTTTGCGGTCGTGGTTCATCTCGCCCTCCCAGATAGAGTGATTGGCGGCAAGCTGGTCGCGGGTGGTGATTTCTGTAATGTTGCCATAATCGTCGATTGCGTCGTAATAACCCGGATCATATTGCTTTTTGCCATCCTCATCGAGAATATATTCGCCGGTGTTGATGTCATGAAGGTGTACCGGATAGATAGGAGCGATGACACGGTAGAAGTAGAACGGGTTGGTGGTTGAACTTGAATCGTCACCTGTCTGGTCGCCGGCCGAGTTGTTTGACTTCTGATGAGAAGCGTTGACTTGAAGACCGGCTTTGAACCAGTTGCGAGGACGAATGTTCACCGACGCGCGTCCATTGGTGCGTTCAAAGCTGGCATCCTTCGTGTAACCGTTTTCTTTCAAATGGTTTACAGAGAAATAGTAGTCACTGCGATCAGTAGACCCGGAACCGGCAAACGCATATTCAGCGCGATAGCCGCGGCGTATGCTTTGGTCATACCAGTCAAGGTCTTCACCATAAAGAGGATTGACGCTCACACCGTCGACAAGGGTGCCGTTCGGGTTGAACATATCCTCAAATGGCATATTGAAAATATTGATTTTCGTGCGTTCAATGAGGTTTTCGAGAGTGTACTGACGAGCAGCCGCCTGATCGGCAGCATCAGTACGGTCAAGACCGTTGGCGCTGATGTAGTTGTTATACATATTGGCATACTCAACTTCCATGAACTGATAAGGGTTGACGGTCTTATAGTCTTTTTGTCCGCGCTCATACCATCCTTGAGTTGTCTTGAACGTGAAAGTAGGCTTGGATGACTTTGCCTTTTTAGTAGTGAGGAGAAGCACACCATTTGACGCGCGATTACCATACAGGGCGCATGATGCGGCATCTTTCAACACTGAAATCGACTCGATATCGTCGGGCGAGATGTCTGAAATGTTGCCATCGTACGGAACGCCGTCGAGCACGATAAGAGGATCATTGCTACCGTTCACTGTGCCGATACCGCGGATGCTTATCGACACGTCAGATCCGGGCTGTCCCACTGCTCCTGTCACAGAGATACCTGACGACGCGCCCTCGAGAGCCGAAGTAACGCTTGATACGGGACGCATTTCAATGTCTTTCGAGTTTACTTGCGAAATGGCTCCGGTAACTGACGATTTCTTCTGTGTGCCGTAAGCGATCACTACGACTTCATCAAGCTTCTCAGAATCCTCTTCCAGCGTAACATTAATGACCGATTTGCTACCTACCGTCACACTCTGCGGTTTGTAGCCGATATAAGTGAAGTCGAGCACAGCTCCGGCAGTGGCTTTTATAGCATAGCGGCCGTCAATATCTGTGGCGATACCGTTGGCGGTACCTTTCACGATAACCGAAACACCGGGCATCGGTTCACCATCCTGGTCGGTGACTGTACCGGTGATATTTCGCGCTTGCGCTGAAGCGTCAATAGCAGCTATCGCACAAACAACCAGAACGAGAAGGCGCGCAAAACACCCCCCATTCTTAATAAATGTGAAAAATTTGTTCTTCATAAAAAACTGTGATAATTATTGGTTGAAAAACATAGCGTTAATGCGTTATTCGGCAAACTTCGTTGAAAATCCGTCAAGCTTTGCCATATAGTAATCCCTGAGATCCTTCCATCGGTAATAGCACCCTGAAACAGGCTCCACCGGAAGCTTTGCCTCAGCCTCATTGAGCATAACTTTCACAAGCACGTCATCTTGAGTGAGGGATGGTTTTTCTTGCGGGCGATAAAAAATAATCTGTATGTTGCTTCCCATCGGGAATATCTCGTAATTGCGCCAATTGGAGGCTATCTCATCGAGATTGTCAGTGTCATACGCGCTGTTGTTAAGCTCCATAAGTATGGTGAGCGGCAACACTATCGATTCGTGTCCGAATCGAAGATTAGCGCTAAGACGCTCTGAAGTCATGGCCGTGTCGGCCGATTCTATGATATTGCGCAACAGCACGCGCTGATTGTAAGGCACCCGGTTGTTGGTTATTGAAGTGTTGGCCGCCGACACATACCAGTCAGCGTTGCGATAAAGCCATTCCTTGTGAAGCTCCTCGGGAGTGAACACATCATAGAGATCGGGCTGATCATCATGGCTCTGAGTGTTTACAGCGATGTCGAAAACCCCTTTGAACATCTTATATTCGTCGAGGCTGTCGGTCACAAATTTCGGGTCGTTGAATATTTTGGAGATAAACGCTGAATAATCTCGATGCGGCTTCGCCCACTCTTCGGCAATCACTTCGGCGTCATCACCGAGCTTGCGGGCCACGGTGTCGGTGCTGTTGTAAGCGAGTATTTTTTGGGTTGTGCGTGAAGCGTCGCAAGTGATTATCAACTCCGGACATATTTTCTCCAACTCAGCCACCTCATTGGCCATTGAAAGAATACACCTTATGACTACTGTTGACTTCGCGTCGACATGTGTGCCCGGCTTAAAAATTTCGGGGAAATTCTCGGTCATTCGACGCGCTATGTCACGATGCTGACGATGCCCCAACGGTGTAAGCTCGCCGATACGCCCGCGTGACGCGTCTCGGATCACGGTAAGCTGTTCAAGCAACTGCTCCCCTCGCGGAGTGAGCTTACCGTATGTCTTAGCTTTTTCAAGATAATTCACCGGGCGGTCATACTTATCGTCAGAAAGCAGCCAACGGCTTCCATGACGGCCGTAATGCTCAATATGGAAAGGGACATACCCCTCAGGAGCTTTGCTCAGCTCTGGCAGCCCGTAAGCGGGTCGCGGATAAGCGAGATATTGGCTCCCGGCCTGATATGGATCGACCATGTTCTCAACATTTCCCACCGCAACGGCATTAGTCGAAAAAGCCAATGCAATAAAACACAGAATAGATTGTGATGCACTTGCTAATGTCATGATAAATAATGTAATTAATTAATGATCGGTTGAATCTATTCTGCAAATATATTCAATAATATGTAAAAATGGAAGATTATGCTAAATAAAAATTTAAAATTAGCACGTTTTGAACATTTTTGTTAATAAAGTTAATCAAAGTGACATTTCAGCGATAATCGTCCCAAAACACACGATAAGAGCCGTTTTGACACAATTTTACCACCAAATTGAATCGTTTTTACCCTTTATTTTCCTCGTTACGGAATAATTTTGCATCACGGTAATTCATGATTTAACACGGTAAAAAACTTTTCCATGAAAATTTTAAATTCAATTATCGTCGCAGCGATGTTGGGAGCGCCAATCGGCGCAACAGCAACAAAAAAAGTCCACACTATCGGCGACAGCACAATGCAGACCTACGATGAGTCAAAAACTGTAACCCGCGGATGGGGTCAATATCTGCAACAGTTCTTTGACGGCATCGAAGTGAACAACCGAGGAAAAGCGGGAGCTTCGAGTAAAAGCTTTTACGAGGAGACCGCCTTTTGGGCATCTGTGAAAAAGCAACTCTCACCCGGAGATTATGTAGTGATCCAATTCGCTCATAACGATGAGAAGAATCAGGGAATGGACGGGACAGAACTGAAAAATTACTACACCACAATAGGAGATACAGAGAGCGCGGCCGCAGTCGACTACCGAGGCACAGTACCCACAACGACCTATAAAGAATATCTTCGCAAATATGTGACAGAAACACGTGAGGCAGGATGTACGCCTATTCTGTGTGGAGCGATATGCCGAATGTACTTTTCAGGAACAACAGCTATCCGCCGCAACGGACGCCATGACCTCGGAGATTCATTCTCTGTGCTGTCGTCAGACGGCGTATCTACCGGACAGAAGGTAGACGCTGACGATCACTCTATGGACTATGTTTATCAGATGCAGGAAGTTGCTAAAGAGATGGATGTGCCGTTTGTCGATCTTACAACAGCGACAGCAGACCTGTATCTGAATTATGGAGAAAAGGATTGCATGGCGATCCTAAGCGATGGCGACGGATCGACCCATTTGAGCGCCTCCGGAGCAGCGCTCATAGCGCGCCGATTCGCTCAATTATGCAAAGAAGCTGGCTTGATGTCGGAATATGTGAGTTTGACCAGCGAACTTAGCGTGACACCGGCCGACGCTGACCTTGGCGCCGGCTACAAAGGACAAACCATGACAAAGGAATTTATGCTCAGCGGATTTGACCTTGTCCCCGCCGCAGGAAACGTAACACTGACCGCTTCGGGAAAATTACAGTTATCAAGCGACAATATTAATTGGAGTTCGTCATTGGAGATTCCTTACGAAGGTGGCACCGTAATCGAACGATTCTATGTGGCAATGCCTTTAGAGGATGAAGGAGAGATCCGTGAAACAGTAACTATAGAAGCCGGAGGAAAGAAGTCGGAAATCCCCGTCACAGCAACAGCAGTAACACTTTCAGGCGGCCAGGAAGTAAGCGCGTATTGGCGATTGGAGAGTGATAACGCTTGTACAACCAGCAGTCCGATTGAATACATTCCCCAGTCATTCCAAGGAATGGTGATACAGCGTTATTCCAACCCCAACGCCAACACAACATGGCCGGAATGGACAGGCTATGAAGCAACTCGCAAAACGCAGCGCAATCTTATTGAAGGGGAAGTATGGCCCACAGGAGAGATTGACGAAGTGAGCACACGATACATTGAATTCGGAGTGAAAGCCATGGAGAACACCACATTGAAAATCGATGAGATAAGTCTTTTCCTGTGCGGATGCGGAGGAAATGGAATGTGCGTAAAAGTCTATTATTCCATTGATGAAGATTTTGCCAATCCTCAGTTAATCTATAATCAAACCAAGTTGCCAGCAAACAGTATGCAGTACATAAAGGAGACGCCTGTGGTGTCGCTTGAAAGCGGACAAGCGTTGCGTTTACGCTTCTATCCCTGGTATAATGGCACCGCAACCGGAAAAACCTTATGCCTGTCAGACATAACCATACACGGATACGCAATGGACAGCAGTGACGATTCATCAATCACTAATGTGGCCGAACTCCAAAAGCCGGTAAAGACGGAATACCATTCACTCGACGGCATATCAGTGAAAGAACCCGCCAACGGACTTTATATTGTGACCAATCATTATACCGACGGGGCAGTAAGAACCTCTAAGGTAATATTCTAATCTTAAATCATAATTCACGTAATGAACAAATTAATTAAAACGTGCCTATGCTCAATATTGTGCAGCTTACCACTGTCAGTATTCGCACAGACCACATTGGCCGCATGGACATTTGAAGGCGGTTATGAACAAACATCCGAGGATGGGGGTAAAATCCTAAAACTTACACCCAACGGATCAGACCAAGCTGATATTCCAGTAACATGGTTCAACAACACATCTCCGAAAATCCTGCCCGATGAGTGTGTCGGTGACAAGGCCGACTACCAGTTGAGCGCATTGTCAACTAACCGTTATTGGCAAATTTGCGACGGTTATAACAACAAAGTCCTCCGAATAGAGAACGCGGAAGCAAACAACATAACCGATTACACGGATGCGTCGACACACAATGTCTACTACGAAGTGAAGTTCCCGACAACCGGATACAAGAATATATCAGTAGATTATGCTTTGGCATCAGGCAACAACACCGCATCGTCCATTGAAGCGGTAGTATCGACCGACGGCGGAACGACAGGGTTCGATGCCGGCAGTAAGTCGACCGCATCAACCTGGTGGACTTACGACAAGAACTCAGTGGCAATATCAGCCAACAACAAGCCGGAGGTGCTCGTGCGCCATAACCGATTCCGGCGGTAATATTTGGGTTAGGAGCGGATCAGGAGCATATTGCCTCACTCTCGGCGATTCGCCCTATTCAATAGTTCCAGAATCGGAATCATCAATAGTTAGAGCCTCTTGCATGGATTCATCAGGCAATGTGTGGGTATCTTTAAGCGATGTAGGAGCGATAGCTTGTTACGCCGGCCTTTCATCTCCACCATTATATCTTGATAGTCAAGGGAAGTTGCAAAAATCATTCTCTGCGTTTGGCGCGAAGGTGTACAGCATGAAATTCGACAGCCAAGGCTGTCTGTGGCTCGGAAGCAAACCTGACGGTCTGTTCAGGCTTACTCCGAAAGCGGATGGCAATTTTCGCATTTACAATTTCAAATCACAAGAGGACAACCTGTCATCCTCCGGTCCGGCAGGAAATGACATCTACGACATTGAATTTGACCGGGAGGGACGTTTATGGCTCGCCACAATGAGCCGAGGCATCGACTGCGCGCCTCGTCCCAATGATGAGAATCTCGAATTCCACCATCTGATTCAACACAAAGAGTATCCCCATACAGGAAGACGTGTCCGCAACCTCTACATTATGGATGATTCGGTTCTATGCGCCGCCACGACAGGCGGATTGCTCACATTCCGTCTCCCCGATACCATCAACACGCTCTCTGACATAGATTTTGTCATGCACGCCACTCGCCCCGGACGTGAATCATCGCTGGGAAATGTGGCGACAATGCAAGTTCTTCCCGATGCCGAAGGACGTATATTCATAGCCACCGAAAGCGATGGAGTGAATATGCTGCGGCCACAATGCAGCCCGCTACAAGAGGATGCCGAGTTCATTCATTTCAATTCATCAGCGGGCACTCCCGGAGATGTGGCTTACGCTCTCGCTATAGACCATGGAAACGGAAGTGTATGGGTCATCGCAGGAAACATCATTTATAACATCAATCAACTTACCGGTGAGATCCAGTCAATTCCATCTTCATTTTGGAATGTAAATATGCATTTCAGCGACGCGCGTCCACTGAATATAACCGATAATAAGTGGCTTATAGGTCTTGAAAAAGGAGCTATAGTAATCGACTTCGATATGATTCCGCGCAACAAAGCGGCAGCTCCCCCGGTAGTATTCACATCTGTGTCACTTCAAAATCGCCCTGACAGCCTTATTTCAGCAAGAACCGACACTATAATTCTCCAACCCAACGAACGAAATATTACTATCAACTTCGCATCGCTCAACTATGCATCCGCAGAGAATATCCGCTACAGCTTTAGTCTTGACAATAGTGGTTGGAACAACCTCGGCGCGACCCGTTCCGTGGCATTCCTCGACCTGTCGCCGGGAAACTACACACTCAGCGTGTGTTCATCAGACATCTCCGGAGCGTGTCCGGATTCAGAAAGAAGCATCACTCTGATTGTAACCCCCACATTTTGGGAAACGCCGACGGCTTATTGCCTGTATACCCTGGCCGCAATCGCTCTAATCGCCGCAATTGCGGCGACTGCGATTTACAGACGACGCATTAAACGCAAACAGCGCGAGCTACTTGACGCCTATATGAAGCTTATCGAAAGGCCTGCCGTAGAAACCGACAACACCGCTACAGAGGAAAACACACAAGCTCCTGCGTCAATGGATGAGGCAGACAAAATATTCATGCAGAAAGTGCTCGACTTTGTGAACGAGAATATCGGAAATCCCGACGTATCCGTTGACGGACTGGCGGCGCATACTGCAACAAGCCGCAGTAGCCTAAACCGTAAAATGAAATCTCTGCTCGGTGTGACACCCGCCGACTTCATAAAAGAGAGCCGCCTTAATCGAGCGGCCACTATGCTTGCAGAAACCAATATGTCAATAACCGATATCGCTGTGGAATGTGGTTTCTCTGACATCAACTACTTCGGAAAATGTTTCAAAGCATCCCGAAAGCTGACCCCATCCGCTTATCGAAAACAACAAGCAAAGAAGCGGTGTCATATATTGAAGGATGATTGATTGGACGATGGAGTTAGTGGACTTCTTCGACACGTGTGTCGAGGGGGTACCATAGGTAGCCGCGCACGGGTTGGTTGGGGAAAAGATCCGATAGGTAGTCCATATAGCGACGCACTTGATCGAAATATTTCTTAGGCTCTTCTTTGCCAAATTTGAAATCCACCACGTCGATCGCTCCGTCGGCGGTCCATACAACTCTGTCGGGACGGTAGCGCTTCATTTCATCATCTTCACTGACAATGAATGGGCGCTCGTTCAATACGCGCTTTGTATTCTCAAACCATCGGCGTGCCGGCTCATAGGTTAACGCTCGTCGCAATAAGGTTTCACACTGCGTCGACATCTCCTCAGAAAGAATACCGGTAGCCACAGCTCGACGCACAGCCCGCGGGAGGTCGGACGCAGTGCGGATGCGACTCATGATGCCGTGGAGGGCGATACCTCGTTGACGAGGCCGTGACATATCAGTCAGATCCTCGATGCGGCTCATATCCCAGATGTGATTGTTGTCGTAAGAATAGTAATCGGGCACAGCAATCTTGTCGGCCTCATTCCCGTCTTCAATCGGTGTGGTTGGATCGCCATAGCAGAATGAGCCATCTACCCCGTGGAAATCTTTAAGAGAGATCACAACGTCGGGAGAGAGGGCAACAACTCGATCGGACAGGTCGGGAGCGCCGCAGCCGAAAGCATAATCCAGCAATACCGGGATGCTCGTCATGCTCCCCGACTTTGGGGGTGACTTATAGCCTATAACAAGCTCACGCACCGCACGGGTGAACGCGACATACGCACGGTTCATCGTATCAACCCATTCTTTTCGGCTATTCTCCTCACACTGAATGGACAACGCAGTCGATGACAACTCTTTTGAAATATTCAACGGCATCAATGGGGGAATATCCTCTTCGTTAAAATATTCATTATCAAAAGGATCCCACGCCAATCGACCGCTATCCCGGCGTAAATCAAACCAGATAAGCCCTTTCCCTGATGTGAGATTCCAGTCAACGAAAGGAATATGAACACATTGGAACTCCAATCCTTTCGATTTATGTATCGTCATCACCCTCAATGCGTCCACCTCAGTGGGCGTGTCGAGCGTAGCATAACATCCGGCATCATCCCACCAACGCAGGAATGAACGCAGATCGGCGCCCGGACGATCGCAAAAGTCAATGATTTTATCTTGCAGGGCGCTGATGTATACATTTTCAGCGTTGCGAAGCTCCGGTGATACGCAACGAGCGATGACGCGCTCCACAAGTGAAGGCAGGCTGACACACTCCATGTCGGCGGCATCTATCATCAGGTCAGAAACACCATCATGATCGCCAATCAACGATGCGGCGATGGCATCAGCGCGCTCCATGCCCGACACACAATAATATCTAAAGCGTTTTTCAAATTCAGCGACAGTGAGCCGCGCATCATTGTTTTCTGTTGGAATAAGGCTTCTGTAGGAATCAATAAATCTCATCACGGAGATAATGAGCTGCACGGAATGAGCCTTCCCTATTACGAGCGAATCCTCCGACATCACTTGCAATGACGCAAGTTGTGGATCGTCAAGCTTGCGTTGAAGCAGGTAATCGACCACTCGCGCCCCTTCATTCCGGGTTGCTGTCAACACCGTTATCTCGCCTTGCTTATATCCGGCTCCCAACTGCCGCTTAATCGCCTCGACCATACGAGACAGCGTCTCTTCGTCATCATCGTAAGGGGCAGCGACCACATATCCCGGTAAATCCTTTTTCGCAACTTCCTGCACCACATTTGCATAAATGTCGTCAAGCCCTACCGCTGAGGTAATCAGCTTGAAAAGCGTGTTGTTGAACTTTACAATCGCGGCTGCGCTACGCCAATTGGTGTTCTCTTCAGGGATGGAGCCGTGAAATTCGATGCTTCCGGAAAATTCTTCGGGCACACACTTCACCAGCAAGTCGGGGTCAGAGTTTCTGAACCGATATATTGATTGCTTCTCATCGCCGATAATAAGGTTGTCATTTTCAGTAGAAAGACTCTCACGAACAAGGGCGCTCAGATTTTTCCATTGCAATTTTGAGGTGTCTTGAAACTCATCAATGAGAAAATGATTGAGCCTCACACCGAGACGTTCATAAATGAAAGGAGCCTCGTCTTCACTAATTATGCGGCTGAGAATATCGGACGTGTCACGTAGCAGAATGGCGTTGTTCTCATTCTGCAACTCATTCACTTGCCGATTTACGGCGCTGATAAGGCCGAGTTTATAAATTTCACTCTCAAGATGGCAGTAGAGCGTCATGTCGCCGAAAAATCTTACGGCCTCGGCCAGTAAATCATCGACAATACCGTCGACTTCACAAGAAGACATATATTTTTTCTTGAAACGCTTGTCGGGATTCTGAATACAAGCGTATGCATAATCTGTAATCCTAAGCTCCCCTTGAGACCATCGTTCCAAATTCTTCTTTAGATGGGATATCATGGCGTCCATCGCGCCCATAGCTTGCAATGAAGCGCAACACTCTCGGGTGTATGCGACAAAGTTCTCCCCCCGTTTTTTCTTGGCCTCAGCCAACGACGCTGAGAAGTTCACGATATGCTCGTAGCCGGAAAGATACTTGTCAATTTCAACCACATTCAACCGATATTCTTCAGAAAAAGCATTCTGCATGAACTTCACAATCTCAGAATTCAGCGAAGAGCCGCGATTGAATATATTGAATGTCTTTCCCTCCTCGATGCGGATTTTCATGTAGCGTGTGAGCCAACTCACCAACGTCCTTTTTTCAGGATCATGCCTCAGCTCGGCGCGTGAAAGCCGGTTCAGCATGGTAAGCAGCTCATTCACGCCAATCGCCACGGCATTTTTGTCGTCAAGTTCCACATCATAATTTCCGGTAAGCTCAGCCTCTCGGGCAAATGTGCGGAGCACCACTTGAAAAAAGGAATCGATGGTGCTTACATTGAAATTCGTAAAATCAGCGAGAAGCGACGTGAGCGCTCGTTGGGAATATTGACGAAGTTTATCCTCATCGCAATTAAATTCGGCGCGAAGACGTTTAGCATAGTCGCTTTTTTTTCCGGTTATTCCTGCGAGCGCCGCAAGCTGGGCCACAATGCGGCGTTTCATCTCGTCAGTGGCCTTATTGGTGAATGTTATGGCAAGAATAGAACGGTGTCGGTTACGCCCTTCCGATAAAACATATTTTCCCGGAGATACTTTTTCTCCAAGGAGCAACTTTATATAGTTATAGGTTAATGTGAAAGTTTTTCCGGAACCGGCCGACGCCTTATGAATCTGAAGCATTGCGTAATCAGATTATGCGAGCTTTATAACCAAGCGATTTCAAGATATCGACCACCTCTTTGCGCCTGTCGCCTTGAATCAGGATCTCACCGCCGCGCGCCGATCCGCCTGTAGCAAGCTTGCGTTTGAGCATTGAGGCAAGGTCAAGCAGATCTTCATCGGATCCCTGAAAGCCACAAATTATAGTTGCTTGCTTTCCGGCTCTCCCCTTTTTCTCCAATACTACATCCATGCGGAAATCCCGGTCAGATTTATCCACCGGAAGCTCATTCACCACTTCTCCTTCAGGCAAATCAGGATTATTCTTCAGAAAAGCATCCATTGCCGACTGTAAATCATTGGTTTTCATCGATAACAGAATCGTTATGGGATTATACCGCTACTGTCGGCTTCATTAACATACCTCATCTCATCATCATCAAGATCAATGATCTCATCAGATTGATTCAAGCGGGCAACAATCGACGACATCAGCGCCCAGTGAGCCATATCATCCACAGCTATACTGTCGTAACAAGCCGCAGCCCCGGCTGAATCAACCTCATAGGCCTCACGAAAACATTTCACGGCATTTTCAATATTCGTATCGTAGTCGTTCCAATCAGCGATTTTCATATATAGCAAAGACAAGTCGCATAAGGACTGCACACGAGCCGGAGTTGTGTCATTGCGCGCCGACGTATAAAGTTCGTCACACACACGCTTCGCATAGACATAATCTTTATTTTCAATAGCTTGAATGGCGTATAACTTAGCTTCCTCTGCCGTATTTGAACTTTTACACGACACCATCAGCGACAACAAAAGTATGAATAGATAACAGTGTTTCATAAATGGTTTCAACGATGATTTATACAAATATACGACAAACTTTTCAATGCTCCAAAACCGATTTATAGACATTTTCAGTCTGACGGGCTATATGCTCCCAGTTATATGCAGATAAATCATATTTCCGCGGATGCGAAGATTCTATTTTCCGCTCAATCGCCTCTATTAATGCTTCAATGTCTCCTGCTTTAAAAAAGTCATCGCGATTAAGTTCAGCAAGCTTATTGGCTGGAATATCGCTGACAATCACATCAAGATCATAACTCATCGCCTCAAGCAAAGCGATCGGCAACCCCTCATGATAAGAAGGGAGCACAAAAAGAGCCGCATTGGAGAGCAGTTGGTTCAATTTCTCCCCTTTTATGAAGCCGGTGAGAATCACTCCGGCCTCAGCAGCCTTGCGTTTCAATTCGGTCGAGTAAGGATCGGGGTGGTCAGCATCCCCGGCTATAACAAGTTGAAAATCTTTTCTCTTCAATCGAGAGTAGGCGTCAATAAGATCGTGGAACCCCTTTTCTTTCACAAACCGACCTAATGCGAGGATGTATTTATGCGGGATTATCCCCATGCTGTCAAGGAAATCGGTTGATGTCGACTTCTCAGGCTTATCAACTCCGTTATATATAAGATTCACATCCTCTCGTCCGTAATTATCTTTTAGAATTCGGGAGATGACGCTTGATATCACAATCACACCATTGCTCCATCCGGTTCCCCATTTTTCGCCGGCACGAAGTATGCTTTTCGCAAGTTTACCCCATTTCTGACGGTCATAATCGGGACCATGATTAGTCATAACAACTTTCAATCCGAGCATACGGGCAAATGGCGCCATCAGCGACGGCCCAACCGCATGGATATGCAAAATGTCGGGATTCATCATTCTTGCCTTTATCACAGCTAAAGCCGTGTGCAGTATCGCTTCAAAGCTTTTTTTTCTGGGCGCGTACACATCAACAAGTTTAACCCCTTTATATTCCGAGACGCGGTTAGAATCATTTATATAACATGAACGTCGTATCACAGTCACATCGTGCCCCATGGCCGCAAGCCTCGGATAAAGATTCTCGCAATGCGTCTCCACTCCCCCCTGAATATCGGGAATGCCTCTTGTGCCAGTAACAACAATTTTCATGACTATAATTTAAATGTAGCCTTAAAAGCCGCAACCTTGCTGAGGATCTTGTCCTACATCATACCTTTTTTTGTCAATGCAGGGCTTTAGTCCGCGCATCACCCTGAGCTTATTGGTCAACGCCCATTTTGCCGGGTGTTGTATATATCTCTTCATTACCGGTGAAGCCGTTCCAACCATCCAGCATTTTTTAGGGCATTTACGCACTTTTTCACGCACACGTTCAGCCTGCTCGCTGTTCCAAATGGTCATGAAGTCATCTTTCCGTATATTGCCCATAGACTCTTTCCAGCACTTTTCCTCAAGGCCGTTGCAAGGATACACCTCTCCCCACGGGTCAATAAAGAAATTGGCCATTCCGGCCTCGCAAGGCAACATTCTACGGCCGCCTTCAATATAGTTAATAAGCCCCATATTGAAGAATGCCCTGAACCAGGATTTAGGATGTTTTTCCTTAAGCTGCCACTCAATTAACTGCTCAAAATTTCCTATTACTTCATCCCGGTTAGTTATCACATTATCATCCTTATGAAAATAATATGAATTATGGAATGCGGCCGTGGCAAACTCCAAACCCAACTCCTTGGAAAGCATATACAAGGAGAGCATATCAGAAGAATTATTATTAGAAACCGTGCAGCCGAATCCAATATCTTTAATCCCCATTGATTTAAGAGCCAATAATGTGCGCAAACCTTTGTCAAACCCGCCTTTGCGTCCGCGCAGTTCATCATTCTTGCCGCTAAGGCCCTCTATCGAGATGCGTATGCCGATGTTAGGGAAACGCTCGGCAAGTTTTATCACACGATCGTCAAACCACCCGGAAGTGGATATGACTATTCTCGGAGCATGACGATAGCACTCCTCGACTATTTCGGGAAGATCTTCTCTTATAAACGGTTCGCCGCCGGTCAAATTAATAAATTTTAGCCGAGGGAGAGATTTAAGGTCTTCTACAGTAATCTCATCCTTTTTATCTGTAGGATATTGCCAAATGTTGCACATACGACACTGCATTGGGCAACGATAGGTCAGTATGATAGAAGCATCGGTTGGTTGCTGATCTTTCATAAGTCTAAAACATGATTCTATATATAACGCAATTTATCCGTTATATATTTTATCCAATGCCGAATAATGTTGCTCCGGAGAGAATCGGCTCAATGCGTTCTGCTGTATTTCCGCATAATTCCAGTCATGCGTCCACGCCTCCTCAATGGCAAACTGTAAACTTTTCATATCTCCTGATGTGAAAATCAGTCCGTTCTTTCTGTCGGCCAATTCGGGAATACCGCCAATGTCGGCTCCCACAAACGGCGTTCCACCACACAGCGATTCAATCACGCTGAACGGATTATTTTCATACCATTCAGAAGGGACAACAGAAAATCGGGCATTCGCAAACAACTGCTGAACCTCTTCAAGAGCGCGGTGTCCTAAAAATTTTATATTGCCGCAGGATGCAAACTCTGATTTCAATCGCTCCTCCATAGGCCCGGTTCCGGCTACACGAAGTTCATAGGGAAGCTTGGATGCTACCTTCAAAAGAGTTCCCACCCCTTTCTCGCTTGACAAACGCCCTACATAGCAGTAATAATCCTCGCGCGTTGACTTCGCTTTTCTCGTCGAGTAATATTCAAGCATCTCCGGAGAGATAAAATTATATAGTTGATATAACTTGACCGGCGGAAAACCGCCCTCTTCCATCTTCAACGACATGAAACGGCTCGGACACAAGAAAACATCAGTCCACTCCGATAACTTCCCTTTGCTCCACTTTTTAGCTTCGGCATAAGCGAGAACACTCGCCGCAAGCGATCCTTTCATACACCTCTTCTTCACAACCGCCGCCGAATCTTCAAAACAATCTTCACACACTTTACCGTTATGAAGGCACGAATAAGACGGGCACACCAACTTATAATCATGCAACGTCCACACGACTTTGGAGCCAAATTCGGATGCCAATTTCACCAATACGGGAGAAAGATAGGAGTGTGTGTTATTGAAATGCACAACATCGGGACGAAAATCATTCAGTATACGCCGAAAAGAGTCCCCAACATCTCCATATCCGAAAATACGTCTCATCCCATTCAACTTATCTTTCCCAAAATCCACCTCATGTGAAAAATATCCCGACCATTCTGAAGGCAGATTGTCGGGGTAATCCATGGCATAGACAGCGACATCGTGACCGCGACTTTTCAGCAATGACTCGAGATTGAGCACATATACACAGTCGCCGCCACGACGATAATAGAACTTATTTACAAGTAAAATTCTTTTCTTCACAAATGCAAATATAGTGAATTTTCACTTATACAAGCATACCGGAAGCCACAGAAGAGGCCACATCTTGCCCGAGAGTGTTTGAAACTATCGCAAAAGCGAACAGCAGAGCCGACGACGGCCCGTTGCCAGTTATCAGGTTTCCGCTCTCAACAACACGCATATCCAGGTACTGCGCGCCATACTTAACCAAATCATCCTTAAATGACGGATAGCAAGTAGCCTCCTGTCCTCTCACAATGCCAAGCGGAGCCAACACTACAGCGGGGGCGGCGCATATAGCGGCAATCTTCCCCTGTTTATTCCACTGTGTAGTGAGCATATCTTTCAACTTGCCGCAAACCGCAAGATTAGCAGCGCCTGGCATTCCGCCGGGAATGATGAGCCATTCGGCATCATTAGCGTCAATCTCGGAGATTGTCTTATCGGCTGTAACCGTCACTCCATTAGTTCCTTTTACCTCCTTGTCGGATGTGATTGAAACAGTATATACAGTCATCCCCGCGCGACGCAACACGTCAACAGTGGCAAGCGCTTCTATTTCTTCAAATCCTTCAGCGAGGAATAAATAAGATGTTTCCATAATTCTGTATTTGTTAGTTTAGTAATATTTATATACACCCAAAATTAGCCTTTTGTTATCATAAAAACCAAACTATAAGTGCAATTTTTTCTAATTTTTTCTTTGTCAATTTAAAAATAAGGCTTACGTTTACACAATTAAATACGCATCACACTATATCAAATATGAACAGAGCAGCTCTATCGGCGCTTGCGCTCATGACGGCGCTATCGGTATCGGCGCAATTATTTTGGAAAGTATCGGGCAACGGATCTAAAGGCGATTCTTTTATTTTCGCCACACACCACATCGCGCCGACATCGGTAATCGACAGCGTGCCGGGGGTTAACGACGCAATTAAATCGGTCGACGCGGTCTATGGAGAAATAGACATGGCTGAGATGACATCTCCATCGGCCGAACGGATGGTAATCACATTTGGCATGGCGCCCTCCGACAGCACGCTCACAAAGGTACTTACCACCGCTCAAATAGATTCCGTCAACGATGTGCTCGCAAAATACACACACGGCATGGTGAAAGTAAGCCAGATGGATATGCTGAAACCGGCGATGGTGAACACTCAGATCGCCATGCTTCAGGCCATGGTTGATTTCCCCGAATTCAACGGCGCCGAACAGCTTGATATGACCGTACAGATTAGAGGGCGCCAAGCCGGAAAAACAGCGCAAGGCTTTGAAACCATGGACGAGCAATTAGCCATGCTGATGTGCTATCCCATAAGCCAACAGGTAGAGGATCTGATGCACACAGTACGCACAGATCCGGATGCAGCCGAACTCGCCCGCGCGCTTGCAAAAGCATACCTCGCCGGAAACTTAGAGGAAATTGAGGAGATCGTGTTTGCTCCTGAAACAGGAATGAGTGAGAAGGATGCGAAGCGGCTATTATACAACCGCAACGACAAGTGGATTTCAAAACTCAACGAGATACTCCCCGAAAAAACGGTTTTTGTGGCCGTAGGAGCAGCACATCTTATTGGTGAACAAGGGCTTTTGGCTCAACTGAGAAAATTGGGCTACACTGTCGAGCCGGTCGAATAAGAGTCTGTCTCATAAAAAATATGAATTCTCCCGATCCCCTGCATCAAAATATTTAATACCTTAAAGTGACTTCTTTATCGGCCACATCAAGTTCTGCCGGAACCGACATAACAAGCGGCAGATTGCGGTTCACATGGCCCACCGGGAAGTTGAATGTCACAGGAAAATCAAATCCGGCCACGGCATCACGTATCATATCCTCCATCGCCCCGTAGTTTTTGTCGGGACGGTATTCCGTAAATTGGCCCACAATCAACGCGCTTATCCTGTTGAACACCCCGGCATATTTCAGTTGATAGAGGATGCGTTCCACTTTATATATCGGCTCGGCGATATCCTCAATCACAAGAATATCCTCTTCACCGTCAAACATAGAATAAGGAGTGGAGATCAATGCCGAAATCACCGCAAGGTTTCCTCCCTCGATTCTTCCCGACGCACGCCCTCGGCGATTGTAAGGATGGGGCGCCACACTATATGACGGCATTTTACCGCGCAAAATCCCGATAAGCGCGGCGGAACATTCATCATTCTCCCCAAACAACGCCAAATGCTTGCACATGGAGCTGTGGATACTCGCCACGCCGCATTTCGCCGAATATGCATGAAGAGCCGAAATATCACTGAAGCCTATTATCCATTTCGGATCGGCGACAAACGCCCGGCTGTCGAGCTTGTCGAGCAAATGCGCCGCGCCATATCCTCCGCGGCTGCAGAGGATAGCCCGCACCTCTCTATCGTTCAATGCGTCGTTTATATCCGCAAGACGCTCCTCGACAGTGCCGCTGAAAGAGCCTGACACGCCAAGAGCATGAGGCGCCACGTATGGATCCCATCCTATCCGTCGCAACGCCGACACGGCGCCATCCACATAGTCGGGGTTTATCACTGTCGCCGGCGACACAATCGCTATTTTATCGCCCTCGGCAAGCGGGCGAGGAATCACAGCGCTCTTCATCAGTTTACCTGCACTTTTATGCCGGCGGCGCGTATTCGGTCGGCGATCCGTTCAAGTTCATCCTTTTCAACCCGTTTAAGGTTGCTCTCCGGCGTCGGACGGTCGATAGAATACAGCATCACCTCAGCCGGCCCTATGCGCTTATACGCCTCAATCAGCGCCTCAATCTCTTCCGAGCCGGTATTGTCAACCGTTTGACCGTTATGTGAGCCACGCAACATCATTGTCTGAATAATGCATTTTTCGCCAAACTTCGCCAGTTGCGGTATAAGGGTCTCGCATGAAAAATCTTTATTAACCGGCCGGTCGATCAACCTCATTGTAGGCGTCAAGGCCGAATCCAGCTTCAAAATACAATTATCAACCCGTCTAAGCGCGCGGCACACATCCTCCCTATCCAAACGTGTGGAGTTGCAAAGAACCGACACTTTCGCATCACGATAATACTTGTCGCGAAGCTCAATGGTGTCATCCACAATGCCTTCAAAGTCGGGATGAAGCGTCGGTTCGCCATTCCCCGAAAAAGTGATTACGTCAAGTTTCGCGCCTTCATTCGACATTGACTTCAATTTTTCATCAAGAAGCGCCTTCACTTTCTCCCGTGAGGGAAGCCCCGAAGTTCCCGGACCCTGAGAATTATACCCCGCCTCGCAATACAAGCAGTCAAAAGAACACACCTTGCCATCGTCGGGCATAAGATTGATACCCAACGAAGCGCCAAGCCGACGGCTATGAATCGGCCCGAATATAGTGGAGTGAAATAAAATCGTGACCATAATCAGTTAATTTTCAATATTGGGTTTTATTAAAAAACACTTCAAATAGATATATTGATATAACCCATGTATAATATAAGCGCATAGTATAGCTAAAGCCAATCCGTTAGCTCCCATTCCGCATTGGATAAAATAATATGAAAAGCCAACTACCATAGCACTCCAAATCAAGTTACATAGAAATCCGACCCACATCTTACCTTGACTTGCGATTGCCTGCCCTATGACTGTTGAAAAAGAAGAGAATATGGCCGATAACGCAAGTATTACAAGCGGCCATGGTTCTTGGAAGTCTTTTCCCCATAAACTTAATATTGGATTTGCAAGCAAACAAACAATCAATGCGATAACAGCAGCAATTCCAACATTAGCTATTATATTATATCTTAAAATTGAATTATAAGTTTTTGTGTCTTCCGTGTGTTTAATATTTGTAAGTATCGGCAATATAATAGTTGATAAAGCTATTGGAATGAATAAAATAAATGTTTTTATTTGATCGGCGGCATTATATATTGCAACTTCTCCAAAATTTGTTTCACGGACAAGATATGCCCGACTAACCCATAATGCAAATAAAACCAACACATTACACAATGCTGCGGGAAGTCCGAAGATCCAAATGACACTAATATCCTCCTTTTTTATTACCCTAATATTTTTATTAATATCATCTTTAAAATGATTTCTAATACTAAGGTGATTGATTACGGTAAGCACCACGTATCCAATTCCACTTCCAATTAAAGCTCCGTTGATTCCCCATTTTAACGCTAAAATACATATTGCAAGAAGCTCTACAATGCTTGACCAAAATGAATTTTTGGCAATATCTTTAAAATTTTCAAATCCGGTCAATGCGCCTACTTGCACGCCATTTACTGAGCAAAAAAATAACAGTAGAGCGCCATAACATATACTACTCGACAAATATGGAGCATCTAATTGCGTGTCGGCTATCCAATCGGCAAACCTAATAACCATGAATGATGTTATCAGGCCAAATATAATTGAAAATATATTTCCTATAACATAGATATTATATGCTTTTTGAATATCCGTGCCACGATATTGAGAAATATATTTAGTTGTTGTGGCTCCAACTCCAACCGATGCAATAGCAATAAACATAAAAATCGTTGTACGAATTATGCTGTATTCACCATATCCTGTCTTCCCGAGAATATGAGCTACTACAATCGTACTTAATAAAACTATGCCCTTGCTTAAAATATTTCCAACTATACTCCAAAATCCACCTTTTAACAATCGTATTCCAATTGGTGATTGCAATATTCGAGAGACTCCCGGAATGTGATTTAGGACTTTTTTTAGCTCCATTGAACTCTAAATTATAAAATTAAGAGATAATGTTTTCTAACATCTACAAAGATAATTAAATCGGCTCTATTATGCAAGAACATCCTTGAACCGCATCAATATGCTATAGCTTTTAGCCATAGATCTCTATTTTTTTTGCGTGGACATGGATGTTATCCATGGCAGGAATCTTGGTGTAATCGCCGTAAATACGCCGCAGGTATGCGTCTGAATTTCCCGGAGCGGGAAATTCATGCCCTTCAAAGCTTACCTTACCCAACGGAAATATCTCTTCCCGGCGTCGCGGAGCGTGAAATGGCGCGGACAAAGTGTGCCGCAACCGGCTGCCGGCACCCATGCGTGATAGGAATGTAAGAATCGGCAATGCGATTTTCCTTATCGGAAAATCAATGAGAGTTTTCAATATTTTCTGTTGCGATTCAGGTCGATACGCGATAGCGCGCCACAACGTCATCTCTTTGCCTATACATTTGCGAGCCAACACGTGCATCCGCCGGGAATTACTCGGAACCAGAGTGAATATATCGATGGAACACCCTTCATAGAGCAACTTCTGAGGAACTACTTTCTCTTCTTCGATATAAGTGTTCAAATCACGCAATTTCGTGAATGTGAAAAGATAGTTAGGATCATTTGAATGATTGTGAATGGCATATCGCCCTGCGCCGTCATTCTCCACAATACGGATAAAGCGTTTTAACCCCTCGGGCATCATTTCCACATCCACATCATCATCCCATGGAATAAATCCTCCGTGACGCACCGCGCCGATAAGCGTGCCTGAGCTAAGCCAGTAATCTATATTGTTTTCTTTGCAGATGCGGTCAATATACAGGAGCATATCCAACAGACGCAACTGCACCTTCCGGAAATCGGATCCGTCAGGGTTGAATCGCGCCCTTAGTTCATCCTGTATATTCTGCGCCACCATAAATTTATACGGTTATTAGAGTATAAACTGAGCTTAAATCAATATTAGACAAGTCGTTATTTAATGTTTTGACTCTTATTTTTCCGGCAGGGATTAGCACAAGCGCTCCATATCCGTCTGATTTAAGTTTTGATGATATTATATTTATGGAATTTTTCTCCGGAATTACATCAAACACTATATCATACTTTTTCATTAATTCTGCAGTATGAACTCCAAACGTATCGGTCAAGAATTGATCATTATTTTTGATCGAATTATCCCAATATACTGTTTTATCTATATTTTTAAAGCTCGATGATATTATTTCCATAATATCACTATTCACACCATAGTCAATCACAGCGAAAAGCCGACTGCCGCTATCCAACATCAATTGGCGCAATGACGCTACGCTCACTTTGTTGTCAGCATAGATTTCCGCATGGTTTTCAAGTCCAATTGATCTTAAATCCATAGGTTCATCCACTTTATTTCGTCTCCACAACATTATAGCCGCAAGGCAGGTGGGCAACAGAATAGAAAGAACCAATGCGGCAAGCAACGCCAGAAAGCCTTTGGTGTTCTTAGGCTTCAAACCGCAGAAAGCGTCTTCAAACACAAAACCGAGAGTGGAGTTAGAGTAAAACTTCAGCTCCGAACTTTCCTTTTTCTGTAAAAGGAACAAGTAAAGTTCATTATTGAATTTTTGATCGCGCACCAATGATGCGTACTCGCGTTCAAGTTCCGGCAATTTATTGATTTTATTGGTCGCCGTCGCTGTAAGTTGATTCAACGTATTCATGTTAAGTTGAGCCTGTTCAAGCATTATCTCCATATTACCCTTGACGAAATCACGCAGATAATCAATCTGATTATTAAGCAATTGCAATGATTTATTCTCAGGAGTAGCCGACAGTTCAAGACTTTTACGCTTCATAATGGCCTCATTGTAGGCCTCAATTGCTGAATTTTTAGACGATTCCATTACGGGCAACATATCGCCCATGCTACCGCTCTTCAATATTTTCAAAACGTCATTATAATAGTCAATCTGAGCCTGCAGCTTTACCAATTCCTCTTTTTTGCCGACAGTGCCACCGATAAGCATTCCGGCTATCTGTTCACCGCCAACAAAATCTTTTTCTTTTACAAAATTTTCAAGTTCCGTTTCGGCTTTATTAAGGTTTTCACCGACAACCACCAATCGGGCTTTGAAATACTCCATTTCCTGACGTGCGTTGTCATGGCGGCGCTCAACTCGTATTTTATTATATTCATCCATCACCGCATCGACTACATTCATGGCCTTTTTGCGGTTAGGGCTGCTGTAGGTTAATGAAATCACATCAGTCTTAGCGTCGCTTATCTCCAAATAAAGCTGTTCCGAAAGTAATTTTGCCGCAGCTTCATTGCTCATTATAGTGACGTCAATATCAGCTTTCATCCCATTCTCGTAATTGGCTGATTTAAGTATCTGGAAATCGCCGTATGGAGTTGAAAGAACGCATGGTAAAGCTGCATTTTTAACCTCGCCGAGAGTCTTTCTGAAAATACGTCCCTGTGTGGCTTTTGCTGTTACATGATCCCCGTCTATACTGATTCTGATAGTCATTGCTGTTGTCAATGTGTCGAGCATTCCGGGAGTAGGCTCCACCAAAATAGGTGTAGAGGTATAAAGCATCTTTTTTTTCAACCCGTCACGCTCCACATACATACGGTTCAATCTCAAGCGCTTCACCACTCGGCTACGGAGATTATTGGAACGCATGATCTCTATCTCATTGTCGACCGACGAAGATCCGAAACCGCCGATGGAGAATGACCGCATAATGGCCGACACACCTCCGGCAGAAGCCGTAGGTGTATTTTCGGAAGAATCCTCTATAAGCACTTCTCCTACAGCTTGATATTGAGGCATACTTCTCAGATAGTATGCAATTCCTGCTGTTATAAAAATAACTAATGCAGCTACATATATCCACTTAAGATTTTTAATTTCCCGGATAAAACGCCGTAAATCGAGTTCGTTACTATATTTTTCCATTGTCAGTTATATTTTCTTCCTTAATTTGATTTTTTATCTCGTATCCTTTCGCACTTATAATGCCTAAAAGCATCATATTCATCATTCCATAAAATTGAACAAATGAGGTCGATGCTATACTTTCTATAAAAACAAAGCACATCAACATTACACCTATGCAAAATTGATACTTATATTTTTGATAATCAAAACGAATCAATACTCTTAGATATCCATAAGTGTAAGTCCAAAAATAAATAAATAAAATGATTCCCACAAAACCAAATTGTGCCAGAGACGGATAAAAAGCATCACAAATAAAATCAGGCATAGATGGTGACAATCCCCATATATAATTTAATCCGTATTCGTAATAAAGTTGAGAATAATTCTCGGCTGAAGCGAAAGAGGCAAAGGAAGCTAAACCGGAGCCAAACGGGAAATAATCGCATAATATGAAAAAAGATGTCACATATAACACTGGTCGAGCATAACTTGCCATAACATCCGGGTCAAATGTGTCAGAATTTCCAGTTATGAAATAATATTCTATTTTTTTCCAACTAACGGCTAAAATCAATCCGAATAGAAGGACAATCAACATAAATCGCTTAAAATTCAAATGCCTCATTATACCGGGTTTATAGAAATATATAAAGTACATTGCAACTACAAATTCTCCGTAATATTTCGATCTTGTACACATCAAGCCGGCAATGAGCATTGATGTCAATATAATCAATGACCTTTTTTCTATAACTCCTTCTTCATTTATCGAACATAGCATATATATGGCAGCTGATATATAGATACACATTCCAGCTGTCATAACATGAAAGAAAATTGGTTCCAATAAAAGTCTGCCAATAAAAAATCGAGAAAATAGCACTATCGCAGCAATTGATACATTAAAAATCGCAATTAACCTTAATATATACTTATCCCTACTTGTAAGTACAGGGCATATAACGAGCATTGCAACAAATGCGATATAAGGTTTTAATTGAATAATCCAATCAGTAGCGATATATCTTATTGTGTTGAAATTCATCACTGTGGCAGAATATATCGCATATAAAGTCATTACAGCAATTATTATCCACAACAGTTTATATCTCTTCCAATTTCTATTCAACAGACAATCTATACCTATCAAGAATAATAGAATCAAGCCGGTTAGTTCATCAGTAAATCCGATCAGTCGGCTACTCGGCACAAACAGAGCGAAATCAATGATAAAAAGCCAAGAACAAATACGATCCAGCCTAACCATTCCCCTACGATCTTATTTCTATTTTATTGACAATGCGATTATAAGCGAAGAAATTACAGATACGGCACTGACAATGGTAGAGATAACCGAAAGCTTGTAGCCGTTATTCTGATTATATTTTGAATTATCCTGTTTTATATTATTAGGCTCTACGTAAACAACATCATTCTGCTTCAAATAGAAGAATGGTGAACCAGTTATGGAACTGTCATGAAGATTAAGACGCTGATAAACAGTTTCGCCTTCAGGAGTCTGCCTTACTATAAGCACTCCATCCCGACGCCCGTATTCAGTCAAGTCGCCACATTCAGCAAGAGCATCAAAAACCGAAAATTTCTCACCTGTAACTTTAACAGTTTTCGGCTCTTTCACTTCACCAAGAACATTTACCTTAAAATTCTGAAGAATTACGGAAACTTGAGGATCTTTCACTGTTTTAGAAATATGCTCCACAAGATATTTTTTCAACTCCATCGTTGTCATACCCTCAACCTTAATCTCACCCAAGCCGGGAAAATATATGTATCCCTCCTTATCGACTATGTAATTGAGAGATCTTGCTGTAGTAGTGACATCGGTCATCTCCATCTCCATTCTTGACGGAGCTATATTATTGAACTGGATACTCGCTTCAGGCACGAGCGAAGAAACCCATATAGTCAATTCATCATTCGGTTCTATTTTGATTTGATAGTCTGACGAAAGAAGTTTACCTGATTTAATATCCTTGATATCATCAAAATAAGCTAAATCCTTCTTTGTTGAGCACGAAGATAGTAAAATAATCAATATAGCAAAGAAATATGAAATTTTCATAAAATAAAATTTACGTACGTTTATCTATAACGAATATATTCCCATTATATTGCATCCCCATAAAACCTAAAGAGGAAAACATACGTTATTCCCGGGAATTCAATATTAAAATCAATGGACTCCTCTCCATCCAAATAATAAAACCCTATAATAACAATAAAGAGTCTTATACTACCGTTTTAAACATAACGAATAGCAATTCAATATATTACTTTTAATCTTTTCATTATGCCTGAAAAAAATATAATTCTGACAGATTGTGATCCTGAGGAAATCATGTCATTTAAAAAGGCTTGTGATGAGGAATCAGAATTTGAGTTTGAAATAATTCCGGCAGTAAGTAATCTGTATCACGGTTCGATGATAAAGCGTCTTTTGAGATATTTTTCCTACTTCTCATTTCCATTCTCCGTATTTTTAAAACGCAAGACAATATCGATTCTGATAGGGTGGCAACAATTCCATGCCATTAACTTTGCTTTTTATTGCACCATCTTTCATACGTCAGTTTATCCACGCATACTCGTAGTAAATTTCACCTATAAAGAAAAAAAAGGATTACTTGGTAAACTATACAAGAAATATATTGCCTATGTACTTCAAAGCGGATATATAGAAAAGATACATGTGCCAAGCCACAATTATGCCGAAGAACTTAAAAAGACATTCCGAATTCCAAATGGAACCAACTTCATAGTCACTCCGTTCGGAATACCCGATAATTATAACGAATGGTCAAATCTCGAGTGTGATATAAATAATTTTGTTCTCTCACTGGGACGTAGCAACCGCGATTTCGATTTTCTTGTAGAAGTATGGCGCCAAGAGTGTTTGCAAAATAAAACGCTTGTTATAATCAGCGACACATGGCATCCTACTTCGTCACTCCCTTCAAATATAATTCACCTTTCTAACATTAAAGTGGATGGTACATATTCCTATATCGCAAACTGTTTGATGTCGATTGTATCAATAAAAGAGAGTAATTTATGTTCTGGAGACACTGTTCTTCTAAATAGCATGATGATGGCAAAACCTGTTATAATAACAGCTCCGAGTACTCTTTCGGAAATGTACATAAATGATGGTGTTAACGGATTACATATCCCAAAAGATTCCGTAAAGGCTGCCAAAATTATTGCTTCTGCAATTGATAATAAGGATACTATGAGGAAACTTTCGGAAAATGCGAGAAAATCTTATTTAAACAATTTCTCACGCTTTTCAATGGGACATAAACTAATTTCTCACCTGTCTTGATGTGCTTTTAAGGCAAAACCTTAGACAGCTGCTCAATATAATATTGCTCATTCCAGTAGTGATTGAAAATATGCCTATAAATCTTTTCAATCTCCTTTAAATCCACATCTGACCGTTCTATGCCAACAATGTCATTTACTGCATCCTCATTATTGTTAAAACATACTGCATAAGGATTATCTATCGCTATATTCTCTTTATATGCCATTATAGTGTTGGAAAAAACGGGAATCAGACCTGCTCCCATATAATTACTCATTTTTGTAGGAGTGGCAACCCTGTTTATTATTGTATCGTCCCTTACAATAAAACCATACTTATAATTCCTGAGCCTGTTTTCAAGCTCACTTGCCGGCACACAATCTATCTTAGCTTCAACACTATGTTTCTTACACAAAGACTCCGCCTTGTCACGCTCAGAAGTATAAATATCAAGTGTAGCAGCAGGAATAGATTGCTTTATCAGCTTAAACAATTCCAAGGTTGCGTCAATACATTGCCATACGCTCATGCTCCCGGCATATACAAATTTGGGATTTGAATAACGCTCCTCGTTAAAAATATTATCACCCAATGTTGTGTTGAAACATGGCATTATGAAATAATCGTCTCCTTTATACTTGTAGACCGATTGATAATGATGAAGCATGGCTTTTGAAACAAAGAGTTTAAAGGTAGCTCTCTTTAGAACAAACTTTTCCATGACTCTATGAGCTGCATAACGTATTCGACTTAATAAAGTCCCTTTGTGCATTAGATAGGTTTCCTCAGGTGTCACACCCTGAAACCAATTTACTGCAACTGTAGCTTTACGCCATAGCAAGACATCCATGCAAAATTTATCATACTCAGTAAATACCTTTGAATATTTAGGTATCTGATTTAGACTGTTGACTATCTTTACTTCTTCACCTCTATACTCAATCGCTTTGCGTATTATATTTATATATCCCGCCGTGACATCTAAAAGTCCATCAGGTAGATAGAAATAGTACATAATTTATTCTGATAAGATTTCAATTATTCGCTCAGCTGCCTTACCGTCACCGTAAGGGTTAACCGCTCTTGACATCGATTGATACAAACCAGAATCATCAAGTAGAGATGATACGGTCGATACAATTTTATCATAATCCGTACCTACAAGTTTGACCGTACCAGCCTCAACAGCTTCAGGGCGTTCAGTCGTGTCACGCATCACAACCACAGGTTTACCTAATCCCGGAGCCTCCTCCTGAATACCTCCGCTATCAGTCAATACAATGCAAGACTTTGACATCATACGGATAAAAGCAAGATATTCAAGTGGTTCTATAAAATAAAGATTATCTTTTCTGTCACTCAAATCTCCAAATATAGACTGTATAGGCTTTCTTACATTAGGATTTAAGTGCATCGGATATACAAAATCGACATCCTTATATTTTTCAGACAAATCTTTTATTGCGTTGCATATCGATAAGAATCCATCACCGAAATTCTCTCTTCGATGTCCCGTGATGAGAACCATCTTCCTACCGGCCGACAATCTCTTTATATCATATCCCATTCTCTTGATGCCTTCATCTATTTCAGCCACAAGTTCAGGATCATTTTTCATTCTGTTGACTACTATATGCAGAGCATCAATGACAGTATTGCCGGTCACAAAAATCCTCTCACTTTCCACGCCTTCATTGAGCAAATTCAGGCGGCTCGATGAAGTGGGAGCAAAATGAAAATCGGCTATTCTGCCCGTAATCTGCCGATTCATTTCTTCAGGCCAAGGAGACAACTTATTATGAGTGCGCAAGCCGGCTTCAACGTGTCCTACGGGAATGTTGGCATAAAATGAGGCTATAGCGGCGAACGTAGACGTCGATGTATCGCCGTGGACAAGAACAATGTCAGGACGGCATTTATTAACAAAAATATCCTTCATCCCTTGCAGAACTCTACAGCTAACATCAGTGAGATCCTGACCGGAACGCATGATATTCAAATCAAAATCAGGCTTAATATCAAAAATGTCAAGCACTTGGTCAAGCATTTGTCTGTGTTGACCGGTCACGGTGATAATGGTTTCAAATCTATCATCACAGTCTTGCAATGCTTTGACAACAGGAGCCATCTTAATAGCTTCGGGCCGAGTTCCGAAAACAACCATTATCTTTTTCTTCATGATATTTAGCTTTATACTTTTTTAACGTGAGATTTTATTTTTTATTGCTGCGTGCCGATAGCTTGCCACGTTAAGTTGGCTGCATGGATGCGTCGTGACCGAATATGATATATGAAATTATAAAATGGACGCCATAGCAACGCTCCCGGAACACTCAACATGAATCGGCGTGACGATAACAACCGAGACGCATTTTTCCAAACTATCATTTGAGGCACCCAAAGCAATAATCCAACACCTACCAACACAACCATCATTTCATGGCAACCTGCCGCCAATATAGCGGCAACCAACGTGCATAATAGCCACAACCACATCATCAAATTTACACTATCATAAAGCATATTTTGCGAACTTTTGCAGTAGCGCGAAGTGTAGTCGTAGCGATATTTTTTTGACTTATATGCCTCAATATGATGACGATACGAACTCATAACCTGCGATTCACGCGCTATCATGACCTTTGTGTTGTAAGGCGTCGATGCGTCACACACAAAAATGTCATCGTCGCCATAATGAAGGTTCAACGAATCACTGAAACCCTTCATTTTGAAGAACTTACTGCGTCGATAAGCCAGATTGTCACCATCGCCGCGATAAGCGTGTCCCGTAATAGCCGAAGCAAGATAATTCACTGACGTGATTAGCATATCATGAGCCCTTCGGCGGCTTCCTCGCCTCGTATCTGCCTCAGTGTCAGGACATGAATAGCCTATTACCAAGTCTACACGGCTATCATTGAACGGCATCGCCATATATTTCATCCACTCGCTTGAATTTATTCGTGATGATGATGTGACGTGTATAACAACCTCATTTCTAGCCGCTTTAATTCCCAAAGTCAGAGCAAGCTTTTTACGAGACACATTTCTCATCTCTCGAGGAGTGAACGTGTGTCTTAAATTACTCCATTGCGCCGCCATCGACATGATAAGCATCTCAGTTTCATAGTCTTTACCGTCATTCACAACCACCACTTCCCACGGTGCCGTGTAGGACTGCTCCTTAAGTTGTCGTAGCAGTGTCCCAAGCCCTTCAGCATCATTATTGCTATAAACAATGACCGACACGCTCGGATAAACATCAGGTAGTGGAGAAGCGGTCTGTCTTTTAACGGTTTGGCACACTTTAAAAACCCTGAACGTGTAAATTACAGTGACAGCGATCGCCATCACTGCCGCCATTCCGGTAAAGCACCATGCAGTCTCTATATTCACACTATAAAACACCAACTGTTACTATTTGAATCACAAAGTTAGTAAGAATTTTTTGTTTACTTATAAGGTTATTCATAACTTTGCGTGACAATAATTCAAGTGCTATGACTTACGAATATGACTATCTGGTAATAGGATCCGGAATTGCCGGAATGAGTTTTGCTCTTAAAGTCGCCAAAACTGGAAAAGTGGCATTAATATGTAAAACTACCCTTGAGGAGGCCAACACTTACTTAGCACAAGGCGGAGTGGCATCAGTAACAAATCTCGAAGTCGATAATTTTGACAAGCATATAGAAGACACTATGATCGCAGGCGACTGGCTCAGCGATCGCGATGCTGTCGAAAAAGTGGTGAAAGGCGCGCCGCAACAGATTAAAGAACTCATCAATTGGGGCGTGGATTTCGACAAAAACGAAGATGGTGATTTTGACTTGCATCGTGAAGGCGGACATTCCGAATTTAGAATCCTGCACCATAAAGATAATACCGGCGCTGAAATACAGGACAGTCTCATTAAGGCGGTTAAAGCCAATCCTAACATAGATGTGTTTGAAAATCATTTCGCTATAGAAATCATCACTCAGCACCATTTGGGAAAGATTGTGACGCGACGCACTCCCGACATAACTTGCTATGGAGCTTATGTGCTTGACACTAAAAGCGGCAATGTCGACAAGTTCCTTGCCAAAATCACCCTAATGGCTACCGGTGGCGTGGGAGCTGTATATACTACAACCACCAACCCATTAGTTGCAACAGGCGACGGCATAGCCATGGTGTACCGTGCTAAAGGCACAGTTAAAGATATGGAATTTATTCAATTCCACCCCACAGCTCTATATCATCCCGGCGATCGTCCATCATTTCTTATCACTGAAGCCATGCGAGGATATGGCGCAGTGCTTCGCAATCTTAAAGGTGAAGAATTCATGCATAAATATGATTCTCGACTTTCGCTTGCCCCACGCGACATAGTGGCGCGAGCCATAGACTCGGAAATGAAGCTCACCGGTGACGACCATGTATTTCTTGACGTTACCCACAAAGATCCGGAGGAAACAAAACGTCATTTCCCAAATATCTATAAAAAATGTCTTTCATTGGGTATAGACATAACTAAAGATTATATTCCTGTAGCGCCGGCCGCCCACTACCTATGCGGAGGTATTAAGGTTGACACTAACGGTGAATCGTCAATCAAACGTCTATATGCCGTGGGTGAATGTTCTTGCACAGGACTTCACGGAGGAAACCGCCTTGCTTCCAACTCACTTATAGAAGCTGTAGTATATGCCGATGCGGCCGCGCAGCACGCTATAGAAGCTAAAAACCACTACACATTCCGTACCGACGTCCCTGATTGGAATGATGAAGGAACACGCCATCCCGAAGAAATGGTGCTCATCACCCAAAGCATAAAGGAAGTAGGCCAGATAATGTCCACCTATGTAGGCATCGTAAGGAGCGATTTACGGTTGAAACGCGCATGGAACCGCCTTGACATACTATACGAAGAGACTGAACGCCTTTTCAAGCGATCAAAAGCAAGTCGTGAAATATGTGAATTGCGCAACATCATCAACGTGGGGTACCTCATCATGCGTCAAGCTATGGAACGAAAAGAATCACGAGGTCTACATTACACAGTTGACTATCCTCACGTTGACCATTAACTTTTATTGCACAATAAATTAGCTATATTTATTGTTATAGTGACATGAAATTACTTTATGCCATCATTGCAATCATACTATTCCATGTCACCGCTTTCTCGCAAACAGTGGATAAAAATGGTGTGCCTATTCCTCCGAGCCCTGTACAGAAGCCGGTGGAAGGACGCTATCATTTCATAACCGAAGAGGGCGACACTGCATTGATGGTTGTACTAAACAACATCACCGTCTTTCCCGCCATGAAGTTCAAAAATAAGAAGCAGGAACAATTCTATTGGCGCACTGTGAGAGACGTGAAAAGAACTCTCCCCTACGCAAAACTCATTGCTGAAACTCTTCTTGAAACATACGAATATATCGAAACATTTCCAACTCAAAAAGAACGCGAAGAGTATTTATCACAGATGGAAAAAGAAATCTTCGCGCAATATAAACCTGAGTTGAAAAGATTCACCAAATCACAAGGAAAAATGCTTGTGAAACTAATTAATAGAGAAACAAACCAAAGCAGCTATTCAATTCTTAAAGCTTTCCTCGGTACATTCAGAGCCGGATTTTGGCAAACATTCGGACATTTCTTCGGCGTAAACTTAAAATCATCCTACCTCCCTGACAAAAATAAAGAGGATGCGATAATAGAACGCGTGTGTGTCCTCGTTGAAGAGGGAGCGCTATAAAAGTATCAATACATTTGTAAGGCTCTGAGCTTCTCTACCATCTCCCCACGCGACATCGTGCGGCACTGCTTAAGCGTATTGGCGAAATCATGAGCCACCCGCTGCACTCCCGCATGATTGAACACCCGGTAAAGGTAGTTATAATGGCGGTTAAATATGTTTTCAATCTCGTCATCCTCAAGCTGGCAAGTTTCCCTGCCCTCTTCCTCCACAAGTTTAAGAAGCTGACTACGGGTGTCATCGTCAACCGAAGAATTGTTGAGCACATGACTACGGCACAACACATTGCCGAGAAGCATCCCCATCGACACTTCAAAATGTTTCAATATATGATTCCATGATACTTTTGCCGACAATCTCGGATTGCCGTTAAAATAATATTCAGGAGAAAATTCTATAGATTCACCTGATTCAGAATCCAATGAAATAGCCGAAACTATTTCATCAGCATCGAAAATTGTCACGCCGATAGCCATCCCGGTAATACCGTAGCACTTATCATTCTCATCTATATATTGAAGCTTCATATACTATGTATTAAATTCTATCTTTTATAACGACAAATATAACTGTTTGAATTGAAATTTATTTAATTTTTTTATTTTCAATTAACCACCATTATTTTTGTAACAGCTCCATAAGAAGAACCTCCGTCTGAATCTCCGCTTGACGCGAATACAATATAAACTCCCGTCTTGACGCGTCGTCCTGAAGCGTCACAGCCATCCCACACAGCCATCCCGCCGGTAGCTTTGCATTGATAAAACACATTACCTGATATATCGGCTATTTTAACAAGTGAATTATCCATAAGGCCGGTTATGGTTATTGGCCCGACATATTCCGGACGTACAGGATTGGGATATGCATATATGTCAGAATAATCACTCGCTACAGGAGAAGCGTCTGAAACATATTCGAATAATCCATATCGTGTGCCCACATAAACAGAATTACTGTTTGGATCACAAGCAATCGATGTAATCTCATCAACCGGCATACCGGTATTTTCAGATATAAAATTGTAGATGACCTCCTTTCCATCTTCGCTGACAAGATATAATCCTGATGACGGAGTGCCAAACCATTTTCTATTAGCGTTATCTACAGCTATCGCTGAAACACTTCTATTAGCAAGAAGATAATCGGCATATTGCGTTCCATCATTTCTGGGAACCTTTACTCTTTCCACAGTGCCACTACCTGTAAGCATGGATGAAGGATTGTGTATCACAATCACCCCATCGGAAGTGCCTATCCACAAAGCTCCGTCTTGATCTTCAGCCATACTGAACATTGCAGCAGGACCAAATGTCTTTCCGTCTTGATCTATAAATCCTGTATAAGTGTAATAAGTATCATCTGACGTAGAATCAATAGTCCCATTTGTGTTATACACCAAAAATTTATATGGTGAATCGCTTGAACTTACAACCACTATATTCTTATTTTTTGAGTGTTTAAGAGCTAAAATATGGGAATCACGTGAGAAAAACACACCTACCTCATTAGTTTTAGCGCTTATCCAATCACTCTTTGAAATTTCAGATTGCTTTCTTTTTGATGCAGGAAGTACACCTATGAACATATTTTCATTATAATCATAGCCATAGACCCAAAAATTATTTGAATTATCAAAATCAAGCGATACAGCAGTGCAATTATACGTCTGATTAAGAGGCATATTTCTCCAGTCATATTTTGCCACCTGCTTACCGTCACGGATTTTGTATATACCTTCAAACCAAGTTCCTACATATATTGTTCCTGCTTCTTCAGGATCCTCAACAATTGAAAAACCGGGATATAGAGTTTTTGATTCGGAATTAATAAGTTCCACATCCTTAATATCAGGCGTGATATCGGTAACAAAACCATCTTTCAATATATTGATGGAAAGCAAATCACGTGACGCATAAATAGGAACTACATGGCTTTGCGCTCTATTAATCATATATATATTCTCTGAAGAAAGGCCTGGAACTATACTCCATATTCCAAGATTTGAAGCAGTTCCCATTGGTTTTATCTCTGCTTGATTTATTTTCTCCGACTTACCGTCATAATGCCCCAATCCATCAGGATTTATAAACCACAAGCTACCGTCAGTATCGATGCTATTATAACTCAGATTATCTTCGTATCCCGTTTTCTTTATAGCGTCCGGAACATTCAAATAACTCGTGCTACCATCAGAATCAACTAATATATAATTATTTGTATTTCCTATAATCCACTTATCGCCTGCCTTTCCAATTACGGGATTATAATAAAGATATATATAGTTTCTTTCCAATGTGTTTGATGAATAATCCACTGTGATTATTCCTTCTATTTCAGTATCACTCGTGTATAGAAATTTATTTTCCGATATAGCTACCATATCTTTCATACTCCACACATCACCAAGTAAACTGAATGAATCCACAGTATTATGACGTCCTGCAAGCGGAGCGTAATAAAGTTTATTATCCATACTTATCACCAATTTATCACCGGCAATAGATATTACAGGAACATTACGATTAAAGATGCCCGATTCTTCAACCGTATAGTTAGATGTATTAAATTTAACTATTCCAAAACCTGCAGCGACGTATGCATAATCGCCATCAAATGTCACATTATTAAGCGTCTTATCAGAAATATACGAAGCGGCGGCGATATCCCCGAGATTCACAACATTACCGTCATCATACAGCAAGTCAATATTGCCCGATGAATAAAACAGCATCACATAGTCACGATCATAATTACGGAACATATCGGTCACATTGACATCGCTCAATCCGTTGCCGCAATTATATCCTATGGTTTCACCGCTACTTTTATCGTAAGTAAATACATATCCACCTGAAAGATAATAAACAATATTTTTAGTGTCTATAACCTTCTGCAGATAATTAGAGCTATAGTTGCTATACACTTTCCATGATCCTACACTTTGACTGAAAGCATACGTCACTATCAACATCGACAGTAAAGTCGATAATATTCTTTTAATCATAACAAGACCTTAATAATATTAATTCTTGTGACGAAAATATTCGCCGAGAAGAGCTACAGCACGTCCACGATGGCTTATTCCATTCTTTTCATCGGAATTAAGCTCGGCAAATGTACGGTCAAAACCATCCGGAACAAACACCGGATCATATCCAAAACCGTTGGTTCCTCTGCGTTCCTCTATGATAACACCGTTTACTATACCCTCGAATTTTTTAATCGAGTCCCCTTCAAACAAGCATATCACAGTTCTGAATCTCGCTTTCCTGTTCTTCTTGTCTTTCATATTTTGAAGAAGAAGATTCATATTAGCTTCAGAATCATGAGCGGAACCTGCATAACGAGCTGAATAGACACCCGGAGCTCCATTAAGGGCTTCAACCTCAAGGCCGGTGTCATCAGCAAAACAATCATAGCCGTATTTATCCTTTACAAAACGAGCTTTGATTTCCGCATTACCTTCAAGAGTGCCGGCAGTTTCAGGAATATCTTCATCACAGCCTATGTCATGAAGTCCAGCCACACAATACTCTGAGCCTAAAATGGCACGTACCTCATTGAGTTTATGAGCATTGTTAGTGGCAAAGACAATTTTTTTCATTTTCATGACATTTATATGAATTCTAACGTATTATTAAAGTCTTTATTGTGTAGTCTACCCAACCACTATGTTTACAATCTTACCGGGAACAACTATAATTTTTCTCACTGTTTTACCTTCAATCCATTTAGCGGCTCCCTCATTTTCAAGAGCTGTTCTTTCTATGTCCTCGCGAGTCATATCAACAGGAACCTCGATATTAAAACGAGCCTTTCCATTAAATGACACTGCCATTGTCACGGTGGATTCTTTAAGATAATCCTCGTTAAACGAAGGCCACGACGCATCAAATATCGTGCCTTCATTGCCAAGGGAATGCCATAATTCTTCAGTAACATGAGGAGCAAATGGAGCGAGAAGCACTATGAGCTGCGATAGAATTTCACTATTGTGGCATTTTAATGTATTCAATTCATTTACACAAATCATAAAAGCTGCTATGGAAGTGTTGAATGAAAAATTCTCTATATCCCATGTCACCTTCTTTATCAATTTATGAAGCGATTTAAGCTCATCCTTGGTAGGTTCGCTATTTGTAACAAGGAATTCTTCGCCTTTATAAAAAAGTCCCCACAGACGCTTTAAAAAGCGGTTTACACCATCAATACCATTAGTATCCCACGGCTTGCTCTGTTCCAAAGGACCCAAGAACATTTCATAAAGACGTAACGTATCAGCCCCGTAACGCTCGACAATATCATCAGGATTAACCACATTAAACATAGACTTCGACATCTTTTCCACAGCATAACCACATTCATACTTACCGTTGTCAAGTATGAATTCAGCATCTTTAAATTCAGGACGCCATGCACGGAACTTATCTATGTCAAGAATATCATTGCTCACTATGTTCACATCAACATGAATAGGAGTCACATCATATTGATTTTTTAATCCTGCCGATACAAAAGTGTTTGTGTCTTTTATACGATAAACAAAATTAGAACGGCCTTGAATCATTCCCTGATTTATAAGTTTTTTGAACGGCTCATCTTTTACCACCAGTCCAAGATCATAAAGGAATTTATTCCAGAAACGGCTATAAATCAAGTGTCCTGTAGCGTGTTCAGTACCGCCTATATATAAATCCACATCCTGCCAATATTCATTAGCTTCTTTCGATACAAGAGCTTCATTATTGCGAGGATCCATATATCTTAGATAGTAAGCTGACGACCCAGCAAAACCGGGCATTGTATTAAGCTCGAGCGGATAACCCTCTTCAGTACGCCAATTCTTGGCGCGTCCCAACGGAGGCTCACCGCTTTCAGTGGGAAGATATTTATCCACTTCAGGAAGCAATAGAGGTAGCTTATCTTCGCTCAATAAGTGAGGAATTCCATCTTTATAATATACGGGGAAAGGTTCACCCCAATAACGCTGGCGGCTGAATATAGCGTCACGAAGACGATAATTAACTTTAACTTTGCCTATTCCTTTCTTTTCTATAAATTTCTTTGTGGCGGCAATAGCGTTTTTAACATCCATACCGTTTAGATTAAGTTCAGAGCTTTGCGAATTAATCATCTTTCCTGATTTAGCGTCAAAACTCTCTTCACTTACATCACATTCTTCTATAAGAGGGATAATAGGAAGATTAAAATGCTTGGCGAAAGCATAGTCACGGCTGTCATGAGCAGGAACTGCCATAATAGCTCCGGTTCCGTATCCTGCCAAAACATAGTCGCTCACCCACACCGGAATATTCTTACCTGTCAAAGGATTCACTGCGTATGCCCCAGTAAACACTCCCGACACAGTTTTTTCTATCATACGCTCTCGCTCAGTCTTATGTTTCACTTCATCGAGATAAGCGTTTACAGCTTCACGTTGCTCGGGAGTAGTTATCATATCCACATATACGCTCTCAGGAGCGAGCACCATAAATGTCACACCAAAAACAGTATCAGCTCGGGTAGTGAATATTTCAAGCTCAACATCACTGCCGGCTATAGGAAAACGCATTTCAGCACCTTCTGAACGACCTATCCAATTACGCTGAGTCTCTTTCAAAGAATCAGTCCAGTCTATACGTTCAAGACCGTCAAGCAGCCTTTGGGCGTAGGCCGATACTCGCAGACACCATTGATACATCAATTTTTGTTCTACAGGATAGCCGCCGCGTATTGACACACCTTCACTCACCTCATCATTTGCGAGCACAGTGCCGAGCTTGGGACACCAGTTTACCATAGTATTTCCGAGATAGGCTATTCTATAGTTCATCAAAGTGTCACTTTTCTCTTTTTCACTATAATTGTTCCACTGTTCAGCGGTGAAATTAAGTTCTTTTCCACACGCTGCATTGATATTCTGGCTTCCCTCTTTTTCAAAATGCTCTATAAGCTCGCTTATAGGACAAGCTTTCTGCAACTTAGTGTTGTAATAGCTGTTGAACATCTGCATGAAAGCCCACTGAGTCCACTTGTAGTATTCCGGCTCACAAGTTTTCAATTCACGATCCCAATCATAGCAAAAGCCTATTTTATCAAGCTGGCTACGATAACGAGCCACATTTTCCATCGTTGTTTTCTCAGGATGTTGCCCGGTTTGGATAGCATATTGCTCTGCAGGAAGTCCATAAGCGTCATAACCCATTGGATGAAGCACATTGAATCCATTCAAGCGTTTGAATCGAGAAAAAATATCGCTGGCGATATAGCCAAGCGGATGCCCTACATGAAGTCCCGCTCCTGAAGGATAAGGAAACATATCGAGCACATAATATTTTGGACGATTTTTATCTATTTCAGCTTTATATATTCTATTCTCTTTCCAATATTGCTGCCAACGAGATTCAATCTCTCTGTGATTATATTCCATGATTTATTTTATTCTTAGTTTTATTTACTTATTTTTTCGCTGATTTCAAGCATTCTTTCAATAGGACGGCGAGCCTTCTCGGCTATTTCCGCATCAACCTGTATTTCAGGAGCTTCATTTTTTAGACAATCAAGAAGTTTCTGCATAGTGTTCATTTTCATATACACACAGTCATTGCAAGCGCAGGTTGAATCATTGGGAGGCGCTGGTATAAACACTTTTTCCGGACATTTTTTCTGCATTTCATGAATTATGCCGCTTTCAGTAGCCACAATAAATTCATGGCTGTCACTTTCAATGGCATACTTAAGAAGAGCTGCCGTAGAACCTACCTTATCCGCTATAAGTTGAAGCGGACGCTTACATTCGGGATGTACGAGAATCTTAGCTTCAGGATGCTCCTTTTTCAATTCCAATATTTTTTCTATAGAAAATTGCTCATGCACATGGCAAGCTCCGTTCCATAATTTCATATTGCGGCCGGTAACCGAATTTATATAATTACCGAGATTCCGGTCAGGTCCGAATATTATCGGAGTATCTTCAGGAAAACTTTCAACTATCTGCCGGGCATTGCTTGAAGTGACGAGCACATCGGTCAATGCTTTAACTTCAGCCGAAGTATTGACATAGCTTATAACCGTATGTCCGGGATTATCATCAATGAATTTCTTGAATTCAACAGCATTGCAACTGTCAGCAAGCGAACACCCGGCATTTATATCGGGAATAAGTACCTTTTTATCCGGACAAAGTATTTTAGCTGTCTCACCCATGAAATTCACACCGCACATCACAATAATAGGTTCTTCGAGCTTTGCGGCTATCTGTGCAAGAGCGAGGCTGTCGCCTATATAATCGGCCACATCCTGAATCTCCCCTATTTGATAATAGTGAGCCAAGATAACGGCATTCTTTTCCTTTTTAAGCTTCAATATCTCTTCCTTCATAAAGCTATTTATTATATATGTGTGCAAAGTTACAAAATTTTCCCTTTATAATTTCTAACGCACTGCACCGACTTTCAACGACTTTCTTTTTTATAGTTTTATTTTTTTTGAAAGAAAATTTTTTTAGAAAATCTTTTTAGTGGTAATTATTGATGTTGATAACGAGAATAAGTTTTTTATTTTTCTCTTGCTTATTTACTTATAAAAGTATGGTAAACATTTAATATACATCCACTAACTCTTTGATTATTATTGTAACTATTTGAATTAAAGATATATTGGACTATATTTTTATGAGTAGTGTTAAAATTATCAAGGTATAGTTTATAACTGCTATGTTAATTATTTTATTAAGGTAGATATTATTGATAACTGCTGAAATAAGTGTGGAAAACAGTTTTAAATAAAGATAATAATTAATTTGCACACCAATCCTGAACGGCTGTATATATAAACAATCGATAATTGCAAAAAGTTTTATCAAATATTATTTTTTAGTTTTCAACCATTATAAACATTCTTTTCAACATTTATTGACTAAATTTGAATATCAATATCGAATACTGATTAAATGAAGAGAGTACTTATTATAGGAGCCGGTGGATTCATTGGCGGATTTATAGCCGATGAGAGTCTTAAAAGAGGATATGATACTTGGGTGGTTGTTAGGGAATCCACTTCAAAAAAATATCTTCAAGATGAAAGATTGAAATTCATTGTGGTAGATTATGATTCTGTAGACAATTTGGTTGATAATTTCAAAGAAGCATTGTCGGATAATGAAAAATGGAATTATATAGTGTATAATCTTGGCGCTACAAAAGTAACTGATTATCGTGATTTCAATCGCATTAACTATGGATACCTTAAAAATGTGACTGAGGCGTTGAGAGAAGCTGATAAAATGCCTGAAAGGTTTTTATATATGAGCAGCCTCAGCGCTCTCGGACCGGGTGATGAAAAAGAATATACACCATATACATCTTCCGATATTCCATCGCCTAATACACGTTATGGTGTGTCGAAAATAAAGGCTGAAACCCTTCTTGAAATGTCATCTGATATTCCTTGGATTATATTCAGGCCTACCGGTGTCTATGGTCCTCACGAGCAGGATTACCTCATGATGATAAAATGTATAGATAGCCATTGGGATTTTGGAGTGGGATTTCGTAAGCAGTTATTGACATTTATTTATGTGGAGGATCTTGTAAACGCAATATTTGACGCTCTTGAAAAAGCTCCGTTGAAAAAGAAATATATTATCAGCGAGGATAAAGCTTATACACAGAAAGAATTTAGAAAAATAGTTTCTAAAGAACTTGGAAAAAATTTTGTTATTCCTGTAAGATTGCCATTGTGGATAGTGAAGATAACTTCATTCTTGGCCGAAAAATATGGTGTAGCGAAGTTGAAGCCTTCAACGCTAAATACTGATAAATATAAAATTATGAAGCAACGTAATTGGAATGTCGATGTCAGCGACGCAAAGCGTGATTTCGGATTTGCTCCAAAATATTCATTGCAACGAGGTATTTCTGAGACTGTGAAAGCTTATAAACAATCAATCGACAAAAAATGAACAATAATAATTATCAACGGCCGCCATGGTGGTTCATCATAGTTGTCATAGTAATGTTGCTGCCATTGTTTTCATGGCCTGCCATTATTACTAAAGTGGTAGGTGAATATGGAAAAAATGATTCAATGTCAGTTATATTTTTTATTATGCCGCTTTATGCCGTGTTTAGTTGCTACTATGCTTACAAAACTTACGAAGCACGCAGGGAGTTGAGTGTTATACTCCTTTGCGTGCTTCTTTTAAGTTATGTAGGATGTTGGTTCCTAATCTGATATTGTTATGTTCTCGCTGTCTGATTTTATATAGAAAGGACGTTCGTCAGTTGATTCGGCTATAATTTTCACATTCTTGAATTCTATGTCACGAGTGTGGTTGAGCCAAAATCCTTGTGCCGACAATATTCCCCACATGGTTGATTCGGGATAATCTTTTATTTTTTCATCAGTCGGCGCTGCGGTGGTTTTCTGTCCTCCGGCATGACGTATGGTTATGTCATGTAAGAGTATATCAGTTACAGGATGACCCTCAATACCGGTTATAGAACATCCTGTGGGGCCTGCTCCGTCAATAAGAATATCATGGAGACATATTCCACTAATGCTTCCTACACCCTCCACTGGATGATCCTTTGAATAAGGACGGGCGCGATCGGCAAGACGTATAAATATAGGAGATTCTGTGCCTGTGATTGTTATATCGCCTATATTAACATTTCTCATTGTTCCACCATCCACTATTTCAAGAGATATAGCGGAGTGTCCCCTACCGTCAAGATAGCCGAAATATTGGCTTGATTGATCCGATGACGGCTTAACCACTATTCCGCGTATATTAATGTTACGGAAACCGCCGTTGGTTTCAGTGCCAAGTTTTATTGCGTTGCAATGGCTCGACACGATGCAATTGGATATGGTTATATCCTCGCATAGTCTTGGCGAAGTGCTTTTAAGTGTGATTGCGTCATCGTCGGAATCTGCGATCATATTTGAAACAACAACATCGTGACATCCGTCCAGGTCAAGAGCGTCATTATTATAATTATTGCGGTTAAACACGTTGATACCGTCGATTTTCACTCTGTCGCAGGCAAGATAATGTTGCATCCAGCACCCTGAGTTTTTTAAAGTGATTCCACTTATGGTGATATCGCTGCTGCGAATAAACCGCAACAGATGAGGACGTGTGAGCCCTTCGTCATTCCATGAAAGCTTTGGAAAAGCCTTTCCGCGTCCATCAATGGTTCCCTGACCTATTATAGCGGAATTATGTATGTTGTCGGCGTAAATAAGCTGAATAGTGGGTACTCCGGTGCGGAGAGATACATAGTCTGACACGACAGGCTTATAATCGTTTATATCAGTGCTGCCGAAAAGCGTTGCGCCGTTTACAAGTTGTAGTGTTACATTGCTTTTTAAAAATATACTTCCTATTTTGTAATTACCGGTGGGAACGACAACTATGCCGCCGCCTTCGGCGTTGCAATGATCTATCGCCTTCTGCACAGCTTCGGTGCTTAGTACAGTAGTGTCATTTTTAGCTCCGAAATCGACAATATTGTAATTTGCGGCATCAACTCCTATCGACAAGCCGATAACCATTAGGAATATAGCTGTTTTTTTCATATAATTTATTTAGCAAGTAATATTTGTAATCCAAGAATATTCAATCCAC